>JASFVL010000085.1:0-12380 GCA_050049875.1 Anaerolineales bacterium | reverse complement strand
CTTCCCAAATAGCAAAAGCGAACATGCCATTGAGCTTTTCAACGCAGCGCTCACCAAAATCTTCATAGAGGTGCACAATCACCTCTGTGTCGCTCTGAGTGCGGAAATGATGCCCCTTTTGCTCCAGATCCCGGCGCAATGATTTGTAGTTGTAGATCTCACCATTGAATACAATCCAAATATTTCCCTCTTCGTTGCAAATGGGCTGGTGCCCACCTGGCAAGTCGATAATGCTCAGTCGGCGATTGCCCAGCCCGATTCGACCTTTGGTGTAAATACCCTCATCATCCGGCCCTCGATGGATGATCGTTCGCAACATACTTTTTATTTCTTCAGTCCGGACACCCGCGGGGCTTATTTTTCCACAAATACCACACATTATATTTTTATAGCCGTTATCGAAAACTTATAAGCCAGCCGTTTGGCAAGCGGTTCTGGGACCAGATTATATACGGGCCGGAAACCATACTTATAGAGGGCAGCCTTCAGACCTTCCCGACTAACAGGCAAAGCCCGATAATGTTCCTGGACGGCCTCAACGATCTCGAAGCCATCAAACATCGCCACTATCTCGTCCTCGGTGTAAAACTCATTGACGGGAGGATCATCCTCTTTAAATTCTATGTTCTCGCGACCCAAACGGTGGATCGCATACATCCAGGAGGGCTTGCGGTAAAAATGTGAAATAATGGCTCGACCTCCTGGCCTGAGCACACGACGTACTTCCCGGATGGCACGCGCCGTGTCCCCAGTGGCATGCAACACGCCGTTGGCCCAAACTGCATCGAAAGTATTATCCTCATAAGGCAGATCGAGAACATTAGCGGTACGCACTTCCTCAGCTTCGACCCTTTCGATTTGAAAGTGGCGATGCACCAATTTCACGGCATTAGGCGTCAGATCAGTAGCCGTGACCCGCACCCCTCGCTTTAGAAACTCCAGGCTGTCGTAACCCATGCCGCAGCCCACCTCGAGCAGATGCTTACCTTTTAGGATTTTGGCTTCGCGTTCGATGCGTGCCATGATCCAAGGGAATTTGAAAGGGTTCATCCAGGGCTGAATATGAGCAAAGAACTCAGGACTCCCCACCTCCAGCTCTGGATCGGTCACATATTGATAGCCAAGGGTATGTGAGTTCCAATAATCATGAACATCCGAGACAAGAGTTTGTAATGTTTCATCCATGTGTTTTCGCCTTATTTGACACCTGGCTGATATCGCCGTACCACCAGATCATTCCTGTATGCGCAGCATGCAGAGTGCCAAGGATGGCATTGTCCTGCATTGAGACTACACCACAAATACCGCTCATTTTTATTTTTCAATCGCTTGAAACGGACGCGCTTGGAGCTGTTCGGAAGAATATAAATCAGTGTAGAGATTCTCGATCCTTGTCACATATTCCTTGAAACTGTATAGATCTTCGGCAAATTTTTTCGCTCGCTGTCCTAAACAAGCTCTCAAATCTGGATCATTTAAAAGCTTCGTTATCCCCTCTGCCAGGGCTTCTTTCGTTGGCTCTGACAGAAAGGCGATCTCATCATTTAAGACTTGAGTGTGAACTCCCAACCTGGTCGCCACAATCGGCTTACCCGAATGGAGATAACTATAAATCTTGAGCGGAATCGACGTTCCCTCAGCTCGAGGTGATACCAGCACCTCAGCAATCGATAAGTAAGCGATGGCCTCCTCTGGAGGAACGATCCCCATGAAATAGATGAAATCCTGTAAGTTGCTTTTTATCACTTTTGCTCGATGCTGCTCAATTTGATCAGGTTTTCCGCCCACGAGGATAAATACCGCCTTTGGATTGCGTTGGCATACAATCTCTGCACTATCGATGAGAAGATCCAAGCCCTGATAGCTCTCGAAGGAACCAGTATAAACGATGGGCAACTTCCCATTTAGCCCCAGGCTTTTCCTGACCTCCCTAGCAAAATTTGAGTCTACTGGGTTCCTATCCGTGTGGAGAGCGATGTTTTCCACCAAGTATTGCTTTACCCTGGGGTTTATGCTTCTTACATATTTCTCAAGATCCGCATCTATGGTGATGACTGCATCACAGGTTTTCAATACCAACCTTTCCAAGGACTCAAATAATCTCACCAGCGGTCTCCAATCCCCGAAATTAAAATTTCTTAATTGCTTGGGCAACCTGGAGTGCATATCATATACATGGCGAACCCGAAACATCCTCGCCAAGACCAGGCTAAAAAATGCGGCTTCCTCGTGAGAATGAATCACATCATATTTGTTTCTGGCCAAGAGTAGGAAGGACTTGAGAAAAACGAAAATGTCTAGAAAAAACTTCGACCACGAAGGACCGATCTTTACGCTCTTAATCAAAGGAACGCGAGGGATCCTGTGAATGCTCACCCCCGGCATATTGACATCTTTGCCAACATGATAGGTCACCAGATCGACCTCATGTCCCAGAGAAGAAAGGGCACGCAATCGCCCATATATGCTGATGGGTGTGCCGCGCGGCTCAAAAAACGGCTGGGGGGCGATCATCAGCACCTTAACAGGCTGTTTGAGGAGAGCTGATTTCGGGGATGGAATCCGATGAACTGGCCGTTTGGAAAACTTCACCTGATGAGCAGCTTCCATGATGGTTTTGATACTTTCCTGAAAGGTGAGCACGTTGGTGACCAAACGATAGGCGTTTTCTACAATAGGCAAACGTTCTTCCTCGTGTTGTAAATAGTAGAGAATTGTTTGAGCGAGGGATTTTTTAGAAGCAGAAACATAATGAACGCCCTTTTCAAAACTTGGGCAGTGGGGCAAAACCGGTTCCGAGACGATTAATGAACGGTTTGGCGCGGCTATAGCAAAGCGCGAAAAGTTGTCGTCGTACCAGGTGCGGGTAATATTTAGAGTAACTTTAGAGCGGTTCAGGTAGTGGATGCGCTCTTCATCAAAAATAAAGGGGTTCTCCACACCATCTGCTAGATGCATTTGAACTCCATAAGCATCAAGCTCTTTGCGTAATCTGTCTAACATCTGGCTGCGCCGTCTTGTGCCTCGCTTTCCCATCCAAAGTACATCGATGTCCCGATCCAGTTTCAAATCCTCGTACCATCGCGGTGTAGCTCCCCACGGCACGACAATGGTTGGTAAGCCGTGACGACGGTGGAAATCGGCATAGATCTCCGATGAATCAGCAAAGATGTCCATCCATCCACGACGATGAGCATAATAGTAATCACCAACATGTCGAAAACGCAACATCCTGGATTCAAGCAGAGAAAAGAGCCTCTCAGTGCCACGGTTGATCATCGTACTATTTCGAAATTCCTGAACTCTTCCCAGCCATGAACGCCAGCCGGACAACCGGCTCATGACTTTCCAGGGGATTTTCGGGTCAGGAATCCCTTCTGTGTTCCAGTGGATGAAAATAGGTCTCTGCCCACGAGGCATACGGGCTAGTTGGCTAGGGACAGTTAAAAACCTGCCATAGGGACCAAAAGAGAATACGATGTCTGTGTTCTTGGGAATGGGAGAGCCTATTTGAAAATGCGTGGGACAGTGGCCGAGGGCAATGAGTTCATCTGCAATCACCTCAGCGATTCCGTCCCCCTCGATTCGTTGAGCGATAGCTACATTATATAGTTTATCTGAATTTAACTTCATATGGTTTTCTCCGTAATCCAACCACACCGAAGAAAGTTAAGGTCAATTTGCTACTCTCTGGGAGTTTTAAATACGGGTTACCGCGATAATCATCGACTAAATACAATTCGATGAAGTTGCCCAAATTATTCTGTTTGCGTTGAGCGAGTCTGAACATGAGTCGTCTGACCTGGGGCCAAAAATCGTTGGATGAGGTCAACCACTGCTAGCCCAGCGAAGATCAACAGTACCGCATCAACAGGCAGCCGGTAGCGGATTAATGCCCAGGAGAGCAGATGGATAGCGGCATAGATAAAGACAAAAAGGACGAGCAGGAAAACTGGAGAGAAGAGATTGAATGAAGCGTTGGTTGACCGACCAAGGAATGTAAGCAACAAGCCATAAAGCATGAAAGGTAAGAGTAATCCAAAGCTAAAAACACGGGAGATGTTGCTGATCAGACCTGATTCAGTTGAAGGCCAGAACATGAAATAGGCAGGGACACGACTTAAGCTTAGCAAGGCATAACGCCCGGGATCATCCAACACAAACTGCACCCCGCGTTTGAGCAGCGCCTGATCCAGGGCGGCTTCGTCCAAGTGGCGCAGCTCCGAGGGAATCAGCGATTGATAACTGCCCATATCTTCCGGTAAGATCGGCTCAAAGCGGGTACCATAGATCGGATGATTTGCCCAGAAGAAGGCGTAGCCGGCGTTGGTGTTAAGCAGGACGAAACGGTCGAATCGAGCATAGTTGAGGATAGTGAAAGGCAGAATCATAGCAATGATCAGAAAAACAGAAACCAGCAGCGCAGGGATAGCCCATCGACCACCGCGCTGGCGAGAAGCCCACCAGATCCATAGAAAGAGGAAGGGAACAACGAGCAAGAAAAGCTGACGCAGGAGAATGGCAATCCCCAGAGTCAGGCCAAGCCCAATAGCCAGGACAAACACGGTGTCCCGGGAGCGGCGAGTATCGGTACCAGCAGCATAATCCACCATGCGGATGGAAAGATAGAGACCCCCCAGAATGGCAGTGATGTAGAAGGGCTCAGTCATCAGGGTGGCGGCATAGTAAATAAAATATATGTAGAAGGTGGTGAGTGCCGCGGTAGCCAGAGCGACGAGTCGGCCAAATATACGGCGGGCAATTAAGTAGACTAGCAAAGGCTGGAGCAACCCGACGACAAGCGCCTGGATCAAGCGTGCTACCAAGGGATGGGGGCCGAAGATGGCGTAGACCACTAGCAGATAAAAAGTGTACAAGAAGCTCCAGTGAGCCGTGGGCGCGTCCGCCTCAGTGATTGGCCACCATTTTTCTCCAAAGGTAAATCCATGACCGTCCAAGACACGCAAGGCCAAGTTGTGGTAGGAGACCTGGTCATAGGTGCCGGGGAGAGGCTCAACCCTGTCGCCAAGGTAAAGCGCGGCTGCGAGTCGAAATAATGCTGAAAGGAGAAGGATACCAAGAAGGACGTAGTTGTTATTAAGATGCCTTGTAAATCTTTTTTGCATGTTTTGGATGGGGAGTCAGACAGAATAGGAAATTTCTGCCTGGCTTACCTGTCAGACAGAAAAAGGTAATGCAGGTGGCTCGATCTGGTTATAGATCATATCCATCTCCTGCAATACGACCTGCCAATCGTAGCGCTCTTCAGCTAAGTGACGGCCTTTGGTGGCCAGGAGAGTTTGTAGGGATTCGTCCTGCAAGATTTGGACCACAGCAGAGGCGAAGTCGGAAGGGGTATCAGCGACCAAAATCTCTTCCCCGGGTTGGGCATCAATACCCTCCAACCCAACCGTTGTGGTAACTGTAGGCATGCCTTGAGCGAAAGCCTCCAAAATTCGCACGCGCATGCCGCCTCCGGCGCGGACGGGAACGACCATGACGGCTGCCTGCTCAAGATAAGGGATTAGGTTGGGGACATAACCCGTGACATGAATGGATTGAGGCTTCTGGGAGGCGCGCTCCAAGAAATCTTTGGGTGGATTTTTTCCGATGATGGTTAGCGTGGCCTCAGGTAGCTGTCGCTTGATTAGGGGATAAACTTCCTGTATGAACCAGCGGATGCCGTCGACATTGGGAGGATAGTGGAGCGTACCCAAAGTCAGGATATTAGCAGATCCAGGTTGGCGCGTGACCGGCTGCAGCTGGGTGGTATCAACAGCAATGGGAATCACTGAGATAGCAGGTTGTTCTGGCTTGGAGTCCTTAAAGCTCAACGCCGCAGCTGTGGACAAAGCTCGTCGGTCGACTTCGGTTACTGCCAGGATATGATCAAATTGACGAACAACAAGACCTTCATATCGTTTCACCCGCTGAGCCTCGAGGGCAATCACTGGCCTCAGAAACCAAGGAGAGTTCTGACTCATACGTTCAATGATGGTCCAGACTGCATTATGGGCATCGAAGATCAAGAACGGGCCGTTTTTTAGCTCAGTGTGGGCGCCTAACTCTAAACTGGATGGCAAGGCAAATTGTGACATTGTGAGCTGATCGGCGTGGATCGCATCAAACTTGCCGGATACCAGCAAGCGATCCACCAGAGCGCGCATTGAGTCGAGATCGTCCCGTTCTACAAGAAAGGGGCGACCCGTAAGATGACTCCGCAGCCAATAAAAGAAATCGGCAAGCCGAGAACGGTGGATAGGCACGGTATGCACAGCCACACAGATATCCCGCAATGTGCCGACATGGGCTTGTTCTTCCGAACGAACGAAAGAGGCCAAGGTTACACGGTGACCACGTTCAACCAGATAACGCAGGACATGCCATGTTTTTACTTTGGGGCCAGCATCCGGAGGGTATGGGATGATTTGGGTGAGGAATAGAATGTTCATCGTTCGACGGATATCCGACCGCCTATTGCAGCAACCTTTCTCTCTGCAATCCACTTGGAGCAGACAGCTACAATCGCAGAGAGGGATTCCGACACAACTGTCAAAATATACTTTAGCTCAAATAATATCTCTAACCGCGGAGGCAATATGCGCAAAGTGATGGTCCACGAACTCAATAGGACAACTTATTTCGAACTCCCCCTGCAGGATCCTTCGAATAAGAGGTTTGCATCTTTGTCAAAACGAAGGTTCAAGAAGGACGTAATATCCTCTTTCTAAGAAGGGAATATTATCGCGGAAACGAGACAATTTTGTGGCTCCACGCTTCACCAGATTTCAACCCCCATTCTCAGAGAGTTGAGGCCAACCATTAAGAGGCTCAAGCTGATCTACAAATATACTGTTTCTAGCCGCAACGAACACAGCATCAAGTTCACCTACATCGGTATTGGATAATTCCAAGACCTCTTTAATTGACCTTCTTGGAAAACCAACGACCAACTTCATACGGCTTAGTCTTTCCTCATTTGCAGCGCCTAAGATCTTTCCATCTTCAATGATGGCGGCGGCGCTGTCACCTTCGGTTGTAATACCTAACACCTTCATAATCTATCCTATAATCTATTACGATCCATTGGTCTTTTGACTCTGGCGAGTCTTCAGCCAGCCATGAGTCCGTTGGATCCCTTGTGGCAGCTTTGTTTTGGGCCGAAATTCCAATAGCTCATTAGCTTTTTCAATGCTAAATGCTGTGTTACCTGTATAAAATTTCAAACTCCTACGTGTAAAGGGGGGCTGCTTTCCAATCAACGGAAAACCAAACTCTAATAACATGCAACCACTCCACACCAATGCCTGAGGTAGCTTCAAGCTTGGTCTTGGCACACCAATGCAATCAGCAATTTCGTTGGCTAACTCTTCCAGCGTCACCGCACGGGGTCCGGCTATAATAAACACTTCGCCAGAAGCTCGTTCGCTGGCAGCAACAGCCTCAAACCCTTCGACCATATCCGTGATGTAAATGGGGTGCCGCAAGGTCTTGCCATCACCAACAAAAAAGAATCTGCCTTTTTCAATAGTCCGAAATAATTTCTCCGTCCTAGGGCATCTGGGTCCATATACCCAGGCTGGTCTGATTATCACTACATCATATCCAGCCTGACGGGCGTACTCCAACACCGCCTCTTCGCCAGCTAGCTTGGATTTTTCGTACGCTACATCGGGACGACATTCAGTTTCCTCATCCGCCGGTGGATTTTCCAGGTCACCGTAAACACCCACACTGCTGCAGTGAACAAAACGCTTAACGCTGGCAGAATCGCATCGCTCAACAAAATCCCGTGTACCTTCCACATTTATCTTCCAGAAGTACTCATCCCCCATGCCAGTTTCAAGATGCGCGCTGGCGAGATGAAAACAGACATCTTGACCCTCTAAAATTGGGTCGAGTAAAGCCCGGTCAGTGAAATCACCCTCAACGATATGCAAATCCGGGTTTGATACCAAATGCTGGAGCGACCTTGTATTCAAGTCCACCGCCGTGACCTGGCGTCCTCGCCTGAGCTGATCTGCGACTAAATGGCTGCCGATAAAACCGCCGCCGCCGGTAATCAACACTCGCATCAGTTATTCCTTGTGGGCTGCAACCACCACTGCGTACCCACGGGTGAAGCGAAGGAAAGTATCAGCCTTTGATATCGCCAAAAGGAGTGGATAAGCCAATGAATATAGCTTTAAGGACTTATTCACTGACTCGACCTGGTCTTTGCTTTGAGGTGCGATCTGTCCCTTTTCCGCTTTGGCTTTCCCGCGTTTGGAAAGCACTTTGACGTATATAAAGTTGATCATCAATTCAATCATTTCGGTAAAAAACCGGGAATAGCTGGTATGACGGTACGGCTTTAGCCCCACATCCATAAGCTGTCCCTCAAGATCCGGAATGTCATACCCGGCTACATAATGTCCATACTCTTCTGGGGTCATTCCGACCGCTCGCTTGATGCGGTTAGCTAGTTTTGTCTCATCCCCGTTCGGTGTAGTCACAATAACTCTTCCACCCGTCTTTACAATTCTGGCAAGCTCGATATTTAGGGTACTGGGGTCTTGTATGTGTTCGTGGACGTCTATTGTTACCACGACGTCAAATTGATCCTCTGGAAAGGGCAGCGAGGGGGTATCTTTGCTCACTTCCACAACCGGATCCCCTGTCAATGTGCTGATTTGCTCGATGCTGTCCGATTCCGTATCTGCCCAAGACCAATTGCCTCCCAGGCTCTTAAAATGCCAATTAAGAGCGCCGTTATTGTCCCCACAGGTAACCAGCAAGCATTCCTGATTACGAACATCTCCAAGCAACCCAACTAAAGTCTGTAGCTTCTGTTTCTTCTTCAGGGTACGTCGGAACATCTGGAGCTGCCAGGGTTCTGTTTTATTGGCCTTTAACTCTCCAAGCTGAGATTTAGAAGCATCCATATATCAATCCTCAAGACGGGAAACGGTGTAATTTCATCCGGGTCTCTAAACAATAATAAGCCCTGGCCTCTTCGATTTCGCGCCTCTTTTTGTCATCATCCCAACCCAGTTCTGCTCCCATTAGATCGGCACACCGCTCCAGACAGGACTCGGTCGGTATGCCGGCAGTTCCCAACTCGGTACGGCGCATGATGACATCGGATAACTTTAGAGCCATCTCGTTCCGGACTGCGTACAGGACCTCCGCTTTAAGCATTCCACCTGATTGGCGAAGATTGGCATGGTTGTCAAATCCATCTTCAGTCGAGTCCAGCAACTGACTGTAATTGCGGCCATAGCTGTAAATCAATCGCCGCAAAGTTTTTTTGTCGAGTTCATTCGCTCGGCGTTTAATTTCGCCAAACAAGAAATCATCAAAGCGTTCAATGTCCCCCCCAGTGATAGGCGTGTTATCGGTCTGACTGGGCGAACTTTTCATCCCTGACATTTCACTCGCCAGGTCAACAGCCTGTTCTGCGATATATCTAGCGGAAGTATATTTCACCCCGAGCATGGTAACCAAACCGCCCACTCCATCCAGTTTGGCATGGTTATAGACCTGCCCTCGCCGCACCAGCTTGGCCACCCTCGATCCGTTCGATGGATGGGCAGGCAAATACCCCAGATGCACGAAACTAACATCCTCTCGCTTCAATTGACCGCCTGGATAGGCCGAATTAACATCTTCAAGAAAGCGACTGATCCGCTCGTCATAATAAGATGCTTCGTGATACAAATCGCCGACCATTGTATGGTGCGTGCCAATGATGGAATGATCACGCCAGGGAACGAAAAAAAGCATTTGTGAATCCTGGCTAGACTTTCCTTCACCGTCCGGACCAATTACCCTGGTAGGGACCGCAACTGCATAGTCTGTAAACAATTGTCGAGTCACCAAATTCATGGCTACAGAATGGTGGAATCTCCGGTTTTGATGATGATTGGGCAGGTCGCCAAGGATAAAATCCAACCAGGGACCAGCTGCATTGATAACAGCTTTGGCCCTGATCTTGATCCGATCACCGGTGAGCATATCCTTGGCTGCAACCCCCTTAACCCGGTGCCCATCCATCAAAAAACCTGTGGCCTTCACATAGTTTGCAGCCACAGCACCCGCAGTGGCCGCCGATAGGATGACAGCCAGTGTCAAGCGTTCGGTATTGTAGATCTGGGCGTCATACCAGATAAATCCTCCAGTGATGTCATCATCATCCACACCAGGGAGCAAATGCATACACTCCTCTCGCGAGATAGTTCTGCCGGCCGGTAGATGTTTTCCCGGATCATCTATCTCATTCCTGTCAAACCCGAAAAGGTCATTGAGCTTGAGAGCTGCTGACATGACGAGTTTACTGTTTATAAGGCGTTTATAGGTGGGCATAACACAGGCCAGAGGATGGACCAGATGAGGCGCAACGCGAAGCAGCGCCTTCCTTTCGTGGATCATCCTACGGATAAGATTAAGGTCCAGATCTTGTAGATAACGCAACCCGCCATGCACGGTCTTCAAGCTGTTGGCTGAGGTCGCCTGGCCAAAGTCACCCATCTCAATGATGGCTGTGGACAGACCGCGCAGCGCTGCGTCCCAGGCCGCCCAGGCTCCGTGAATTCCCCCTCCAACCACTACTAAATCGAAAGAGCGTTCTACAAGCTGAGAAAAATTTCTTTCCATCGTGTTCCAGAGGCTTCCTTATTCCCGTCTTACTTGTAAGCGAAAGCGAGGATGTGCCAACCGAAGGGGCGGATTAACGTTCTTGGCAGACGGTTGAAAGCGCCAACAAAGACTTGATTGTAAACCTGGGCCTTTAATCCATGGTGAAGCCTGGTTCTTACCGGGAATCTTTCTGTGAAAATCTTGGCACTTGAGAAAGGCTTCAACATATCCTTGAACTGTCCTATGGAATACTTTCTGAGCGCCGGGGCATCCGCGTGTTCCAAGTCAACTTTCATGATGGCGGAGAGAAGATTAAGCCATGAATAGCGATTGTACACCATCAAAACTGCCTCACCCCCCGGTCGTAGAACGCGACAAATTTCGTCGATCATTTTCTGCGGATTTGGAGTGTACTGCAGCACTCCATGGGCATACACCACGTCGAAAGAACCATCACCAAAATCCACCAATTCGCCGTTCATGATCTGAAAACTGGCCTTTAAACCAAGATGTTCGAAGTATTTCTGGGCTAAAGCGACGGAGTTTTCTGCCAGATCAATGCCGGTTACAATCGCCCCGGCTTGCGCGAAACGAGCCAGGTCGATCCCTACACCACAACCTACTTCCAGGAGCTCTTTCCCCGCATAAGATGAGAAATCGACCACCTTCAGAAGATAACGAAGTTTATCGAAACGATACTCTTCCAGTTCCTTGAAGAAAGCCAGCGTACCTACTGGATGGGTGGCAATTTCTAAATCGTGTATATGTTCGTTCCAATATGCGCGGATTTCTTCGATGGTTGATTCTTTCTGCCCTTCCCTTCTTGAGGTGATAACGCTTGTAGAATTCATCAGCATCGCGCCTCCGGGGCTGAATGCGCTTCAAAAACCTGGCGATGCCAAAGCTCAAAGACCATCAATGCCCACAACCGATGACTGTGATTAGCGCGCCCCTCAAGGTGTTCGTAAACCCATTCAGCTACTGTTTCCGGCCTGAAATAACCTCGTCGCTTCACAGTTGTATCGGACAACAGGTCGGTCATCATCGGTTTCAGTGGGCCTCGGAGCCAGTGTTTCAATGGGATGGAGAACCCTTGCTTGGGCTTATTTAAAATCGCATTCGGCAATCGCTTAGACATGGCTCGCTTAAGAATCCTTTTCGTCCGACCACGATATAGTTTCATCTCATCAGGGAGATTGAGGGCAAACTCCACAATACGATAATCCAGTAAAGGAACGCGCGTTTCAAGAGATACAGCCATGCTCATGCGATCCACTTTCGTCAGGATATCCTCAACCAGGTAAGTTTTTACATCCACATACTGCTGCTGAGCAAGCGGCTCGGCTTGAATAGCCTTTTCAAAATACGCCTCCAAAATCCTCTCAGGGACGTTTCCGTCCAAGCAGGCATGCAGTTCAGGCTGATATAGACGTTCTTTGTCCTCAGCATTCATAAAAATCATCCAACGGGTATGCTGCAGAGAAGGAGATAAATTAGCCCCCTCTACGAACCGCTTTGCCTTATTGATCAGGCCCTTCTTGGCAGGCTGGGGTGGAACCCTGGACAGCAAAGCCGGCAAGACTCTCCTGCGAACAGTGGTGGGTAAACACTGATAGTATCGATCTAGGTTTTGAGCCACATAGGTATCATATCCGCCGAAAAGTTCATCGCCTCCATCTCCAGATAGGACCACCTTCACGCTCTGGCGAGCCACCCAGGAGACCAGATAAGTTGGGAAAACCGAAAAATCCGCAAAGGGTTCA
>JASFVL010000084.1:0-12393 GCA_050049875.1 Anaerolineales bacterium | reverse complement strand
TGAAGCTGGTCGGCGTAGTCTTTGACCGTCAGCGGGATGACCAGTTTATGGCGCTTTACCTTTAGAGCAATTTCCCAAATCGAGATGGAGCTAATCAGGATCCGATCAGCCTGCTCTATGGCTTGTTCAGCTTTTGAAGACAGTTGGTCGGGATCCAGCGTCCAATAAAGCAGAGCAGATGTATCCAGGACAATCATTCAGGCATCTTCCCATTCTGCAAGGGTGGGCTGGTTGATATCTTCCAGGTAAGTAACATGCCTTTGAAGATCCCCGAATAATTCCTCGACCGTTGCTTTTGGCTTAATCGGAACTACCTTCAAAACGGGTTTGCCATAATGGGTGACGATTAATTCTTCACCGCTGTCTTCCAATTGGCGAAATATCTCCAGCATTTTGGCTTTGAGCTTGCTCTTGGATATTGTCTCAGTCATATCGCCTCTCTACTATTATAACTATAGTCATGATCATGGCTATATTATAATAGAAAATATTGGATTGTCAATATATCTGGATGACCTCGATTCTCATCGCGGTGTCTTTCTCCTCGAATATCTTCCTTCGGCGGATACCCAAAGCCTTGCATCTCGCCCGCCAAATGGATGCGCTTTATGCAGTTCTGGAGAACACACCCCCTGAACTTCCCTCTACCTGCATTCATTGACTCCCTTGATGAAACGACTAATGCTCTGTCAACGACAACTAGAAATCCCCATGACGACAATTAGAAATGCCCATGGATAAAAAAATTAAAAGGTGCTTTTTATGCACAAACCACTCAAGAGCCTGCTTCCGCCGGAGCCATTCCGCTGCAGGCGACAAGCCACGCAGATGAGCACTGTCAAGGGATGTGTTTTCCCTTGACGGCGCGCAGTCGGAGTGGCAGGCTGCAGCAAGCGGAACGGTGGAGGCGAGAAGCAGCGCCCTGCTTATGTCGCGACTTATTTTGTCTCAACGGCGTGTGAGGGTTTGGTTGGAGTTTTTGTTGTTTTTGTGGTGTTTGTGGTTAGAACCGACTATACGCAATTAGTTTATCTAAATCTCCCTCACATATCCCTCAACGCGTAGTTTCCAATCGCTCCCAGAGCTTCAACCAAACGGGTGGGATGGTCACCAGCACAGGGAATAACGCTCCCCGCCCTCCCGATGAGGCAGCCGGGAGACCCGCTCGCCTTAGTAAAAAAGGTATAACTTCGTGTACCCATCCGCCCGATCATTGATGCAGCAGAAGCCATATTCGTCGACATGGGCACCGAATCACCTTAATTTTGCCAAGATCTGAGCTCAATATTATTACGAGAAGAATAACTTCACACTATTGTTGACTTTTTGAAAGGTTTGTGAACTGCTCTCTTTTCCCCAGTATGCCCATCAAATGTGCAGGAGATTTACCCATTTTAAGCAAACATGCCATGATGCGCATGGGCTCGTCGATGTGGTTGAAGAAGGCTTTGTAACCCTCGCAGAGACAATTCAGACCTGCTTCTCCATCGGGTGTTTTAATGATGCGGTTCTTGGGACAGCCCCCATTGCATATGAAGCGCACCTCGCACTCCCGACAGTAGCGCGGCAGGGTATTGAGTTTGTCAAAACCGAAGTGTTCCTGCTTCTGGGTGGCGATCAGGTCCATCATTTCGACGTCGTTGATGTTCCCTAGCCAGTGGCGCGGCTCGACGTAATGGTCGCAGGAGTACAAGTCCCCGGTATGCTCCAGCGCTAGAGCTAGACCGCAGGTTTCGTCGAAAATGCAAAGGCTGGCGCGCCCTCCGTGCCAGACCCCCAATGCAACGTCGAAAATTTGCACGAAAACCTGCCCAACGTCCCGGTGCACCCACTCATCGAAGATAGTAATCAGGAAATCACCGAATTGGCGAGCAGTCACCGAGTGCGGGGCAGCTTCAGTCCCTTCTTGATATCCGCTTTCGTTATCGCGCTCCACGATGGGGATGAACTGGATGAAATGGGCGCCTACTTGGTCGCGGATAAAACAATACACCTCCAGCGAGTGATCAGCGTTAGCGGCGTGGACGCAGGTTAAGATGTTGTATTCGACGCAATGCTTTTTAAGTAGTTCCAAACCCGCCATCACCCGCCCGAAGGTTGGTTTTCCGCCTTTATCTACCCGATATTCATCGTGAAGTTGGCGGGGACCATCCAGGCTGATCCCGATCAGGAATTCGTTCTTCCGGAAGAATCGGCACCAGTCATCGTCTAATAGCGTGCCATTGGTTTGGAGGGTATTGAGAATGCGCATCCCCGGTTTACAATATTTGCGTTGGCAGGCGACTGCCTCCTCGAAAAAGTCCAACCCCATCAAGGTGGGTTCACCTCCCTGCCAAGCGAAGGTCACTTCGGGGACGCGCTGCGCTTCGATGTACTGGCAGGTGTAGGTTTCCAAGGTTTCAGCGCTCATGCGGAAGTCGCTGTTGGGGTATAAGGCCTCTTTACGCAGGAAGTAGCAGTACTGGCAGCCCAGATTGCAAATTGCGCCGCGCGGTTTAGTCATGATGTGAAAGCTGCGCGGCTGGGCGACTTTTTCGCCGATATCCGGGGCGATGCGAACGTCAGAGATGGGAATGTGGGAGAACATGCGTCATTTTCCCGTCAAGTGTTCAACCAAAATAAGCGGATCACACCTATGGTTTTTCCACCTATTCCTTTATGAGGCTAAGAAGGCTAAAAATAGCCCTTTCAGCCTCAAATTCATGAATTTCAACAAGCTGTAGTCATTTGGAAAAAGCGCGCTTGGTGTCTATCTGTAGATAAAATCTCAAGTATGCGGAACTCGTCAGCGCTCAATCCCTTATTCCCCTTTCATCTCCCAAAAAGTGGCGTCACCTTAAGTATCGGTGGAATAAAATCTTAGAAAGCACTTATTTATAAACAGGCCGGAAAAACCCCTCAACTCCCGCTGCCTGCACCCAGTGCGTCCAGCAAAAAGACACCAGGACGATTTGTCAAGGCCAGGGCACGCACTTACACCCTATTTGCCCATGGACGATGTGCAGTGCTGCGGGGAGTATTCACAAGATCACTACACAGTCACACCTACTCCTGTAATACCTTCCAGTTGTAATTCGTCCGAAAAATGACAAGCAGCAAAGTGATTTTGAGATACCTCAGCCCATGATGGTACTTCTACTTTGCATAGATCATCGGCGTATTTGCAACGCGGGTGAAATACACATCCAGTCGGAGGATTGGAAGGATCAGCAGCCTCCCCACTCAGGATAATGCGATCCATCTTGTGGTGAGGGTTTGGCCTCGGGATAGCGGACAGGAGAGCCTCACTATACGGGTGTTTGGGATTTGTCAGCAATTCCTCAGTTTCAGCTATCTCTACCAGCTTGCCAACGTACATTACGGCGATTCGGTCGCTGATATGCCGTACCACACTCATATCGTGAGCAATGAACAAATACGTCAAGTGATATTCTTGTTGTAGGTCCTGCAACAAGTTGAGTATCTGGGATTGCACAGAGACGTCTAAAGCCGAGACCGGCTCGTCGCAGATGATTAGCTTCGGCCGCTGTACAAGAGCACGGGCAATGCCGATCCGCTGACGCTGACCACCGCTAAAACTGTGGGGATAACGCCTTAGATATTCCACCTTTAATCCAACTGACACCAGGGTATCGGCTACCCGATCCTCCAATTCTCTGCCGCTGGCGAGATTGTGTGCAATAAGGGGTTCGCCGACCAATTCCAGGACTGTCATACGCGGGTTCAAGGAGGAATAAGGGTCTTGAAAGATCATCTGCATGTATTTACGGAAAAACTTCAACTCCTTTGGCTCAAGCTCATGGATTTTGATCGGTTGTCCATTTTCCCAGAATGTGATCTCTCCAGTGGTCGGTTCGATAACTCGCAAAATGCACCGACCTGTAGTGGTCTTTCCACAGCCACTTTCACCGACTAAGCCCAATGTCTCCCCCTCGTTGATGAAAAGATTCACGCCGTCAACAGCCTTGACGTAGCCCGTGGTTCTACGTAATAGCCCACGTTGGATTGGGAAATACTTCTTAAGCCCTTCTACTCGTAAGAGAGTCCGTCCTCCCTCAGCCATAGATAACCTCTCCGGTTTGTGTTAATAATTCCTTGCGAATATGTTGACTCGACACAGACAACCCCGGTGTTACTCGGGTTTCCTCGGAGTAAAGGAAGCAGCGCACCAGGTGATTTTCTTTAAGCTCAACGAGTTTGGGAACTGCCTGGTCGCACACATCTGGCATAAAGCTTGCGCAGCGATCGCTGAAAGGGCATCCTGGGGGAATCTCGTAAGGGTCAGGAACCACGCCCTCGATGGTGGATAAGCGCTCTCCCTTGCTTCCGTCGATGTAAGGGATCGATTCCATTAACCCCCTGGTATAGGGGTGTATTGGATCATCAAAAATATCGAAGACGCTGCCCTGCTCAACAACCATTCCGAGGTACATGACAGCGACTTCATCGGTGATTTCGGCAATCACGCCGAGGTTATGCGTGATAAACATGACTGCCATATTAAACTTCTGTTGCAGGTTATTCAACAGATCGAGTATCTGGGCTTGAATAGTGACATCAAGAGCGGTAGTTGGTTCATCTGCGATCAATAGACTTGGATTGCAGGAAAGGGCCATCGCGATCATGGCGCGCTGACGCATACCTCCGCTCAGTTGGTGCGGGTAGGCGTCAATCGTAACATCTGCCCTAGGGATGCCAACCATCCCCAGCGATTCGATGGTGAGTTCGCGGGCTTGGTCTTTATCCAAATCCTGGTGGAGCATGATGGCTTCCATGATTTGGTTGCCAATGGTATGGAGTGGGCCGAAAGAAGTCATCGGCTCCTGAAATATCATACTGATCTCACCGCCGCGAATTCGACGTATCTCTTTGCCTCGTGGATCTAATTTGGCGAGGTTAATCGCTTCATCGGTCTTTCCATTGTGAATCCTATGATAATAGATAATCTCTCCATCTACAATTTTGCCTGGAGGTGAAGGGACGATACGGAGAATGGATTGCGCGGTCACAGATTTGCCGCAACCACTTTCTCCGATAATCCCAAGAGTCTTGCCGCGGTGGATTTGCAGGTTAACTCCATCCACAGCGCGAACGACCCCTTCTTGCAAAAAGAAGTAGGTTTTCAGGTTCTTGATCTCAACAAGGACGTTGTTATTGGGTACCATCATGACCATTTGTCTGATTACCTCGATTCAGGTTTAAGAAGGATAGCTCAAAGCCAAATTTTAATTCACGATAGCCATCCCTCAAGAAGACCTCCTATCCACAATAAATCTATGCCAAGATGACCCCCAGCGATGAACACTAATTTACATTGTGCCTTGCGTTCAAAACAATCAATTGTATGCGAAATCTGAACCAAAGAATATTATCTACACGTGTCAACTGGCTGTAAAAATTTTATTCTATTTTTTTTAGGTTGTCAATATATGAACACAGCGTTTGAGATTAACAAGTCCAAGAAGCATAAACTCACGTCTGTTATAATTCTGAGAAGCGGTCTACACGTGTGGCGTCCATCGACACACGGGCGGATATGGTGAGCATTAGTCATCCAGCTCGTGGACATTCACTCATCGAAAACAATTATCGAGAATACCGTAGGTTGGTTTTTTAGATTCATCACTAAAATCATCGCTTAGATGCAGGGAGTTGAAAAAATGAAATATCGAAGTCTGGGGCGTACGGGAATGCAGGTTAGCGAGTTATGTTTGGGCTGCATGATGTTTGGCGGACGCACCGATGAGGCCGATTCTATCAAAATCATCCATCGAGCCATGGAAAGTGGAATTAACTTCCTGGACACCGCCAACGTTTACAGTCGGGGACGCAGCGAGGAGGTAACAGGAAAGGCGATCAAGCAAAGCGGCAACCGTGACAAGCTTGTTCTGGCGACCAAGGTGCACGCTCGTATGGCTGATGAGGAGCCCAATGCTTGGGGTAATCACCGTCGTCATATCCTTGAGCAGTGCGAAGCTTCCCTAAGGCGTTTGCAAACTGAGTATATCGACCTCTATCAGATCCACAGACCGATGTCGGATATTCCTGTCGATGAGACGTTACGAGCGTTGGACGATCTAATCCAGGCTGGAAAAGTGCGATACATCGGCACTAGCACTTTCGCTGCTTGGCAGGTTATGGAGTCGTTATGGGTCTCGAAGGAGTACGGACTCAACCGATTTGTCAGCGAGCAGCCTCCTTATCACCTGCTTGATCGGAGAATCGAGCGTGAGCTAATTCCCTTGGCACATACTTATGGCATTGCTCTAATCCCGTGGTCGCCTCTAGCAGGAGGTTTTCTGACCGGCAAATATAACCGCGCCGAAACGAGACCAGATGAATCACGCTACAAGGTTTCCGGGCCGCAAGATTGGGCAGACAGTCACTTCACGGATAAAGCTTTCGACATGGTGGAACTGTTGGGTGAGATTGCTAAAGAGAAAGATTGTACAATTAGCCAATTGGCTATCGCCTGGTGCGCCCAGCAAGATGGAATTACCAGCCCGATTATCGGACCGCGCACTTTAGAACAGTTGGAAGACAATCTTGGCGCTGTTGAAGTTAAGATTACCCAGGAAGACCGCCAGCGCGTTGATGAAACTGTTCCGCCTGGACGAGCAGAGGTGCCGTACTATCAAGCGGACTTCGGCCCTCATAAGTACAGGTGGTAATTTGAGTCTTCGAACGGGATAATACACCAGTTTTCCTAAAACTGATCACTCTCCACTGATAGCTTTTTATCCCTGGATTGAATGGTTTCCGAAGAGTCTGCTTAATCGCTGTTCGCCGCATTGTCTTGTTCCTTCCCTCCTGTTGCTGAAGAGGATAAAGGCATAGCCAACAGGTCTTGCCAATGATCCTCTGACCAGCGTTGTTCCTGTTCATATAACGTTTCCAGTACCATCTCCTTTGTCTTTAGGCTGTCGTAGTAATTCCCCGAGTCGAGAAATTTCCGCAGTCTTTTAATACGTTTAATGACATCATTCTTTGCGCGTCGACCCAAACGTTCGATTTCTGCTTCTCCCCTACCTTTGCTTTCAGCCTGCTGGATTTTGCGGTGATGTTCCTTAATCCAATCCTCCGGGACTCGGTCTTGGTTGATGATTTCGTCAGCAGCGCGAAAACGGGCGTTGAAATGCCTGGTCACCTGTCCTGCGATCCTGTTCAGCGTATACGTCAACAGGAAAACAACTACCCCTAGGACTAAAGCCAGTATTAGTGCGACAAGAAGCGTTGACATGCTGTGATTGGACTTTTTATAGTTGGGCAACTAACCCTTCAAAGAAGAAAAAAGAGCAGATTCGCTCTTTATTCAATGCCGTAAGGGTTTTGGTGTTTGAGCTTCTTCCAAGTACACAACCCTTTTTGGGATCTTGCTCCTCAATAGCTTCTAATTGAATTGTTGAGGGTCGATTAAGAGCATTCACAGAGGTTCGTCCTCTACACCCAAGGAGTCTGCAACAATATTCATAAAGTGCCGATACGCCACATGTAAGACAATTTCAAGTATCTCACAATCAGAAAAGCCACTCTCGCGTAATAACTCTATGTCCCTATTGCATAGCCCCTGACGATTGAGAGTAACTTTTTCGCAGAAATCAAGCATTGCGATCTCTTCTTGGTTAAGGTCTGCCCGGCGCCAATCATTTTTGACTTGCCCAGCAATCGGCCCTGTTATCTTTTTAAGTTTCTTGGCATGGGAATTAGTGCAGTGGCGGCATCGATTCATCACCGAGACTACGGTGTGTATTAACTCTTCTTTGCGAGGACCTAGTAATGAGTTCTCTCCAGCAAACGTCTTGCGTAATTCCGCAAGAGCGATTAATGACTCAGATCTTAAACTCAACGCTTGGTAGATGTTTTGTAAAAACCCATTCCTGTCAAAATCATCTTTGTAGAACGTTTTTAGCTTGCCAGAAGCTTCTTCAAATGGTGTGGTTTTTATCCATGTCATTAATCCACCTCATCGCCGATATCATAACTTGGGTTATCCATCTCATGATAATTGCCCATAGTCCGGGGCATTCGCACACTTGGAGTTATCAAAATAGGAGGCAGATAGATAAGCTCACTCTTAAGTCTCAAGTAATACCTTTCCTTTGTTCATACGCGCTTCCATGTAACGATGGGCGTCCGTAACTTCAGTGAGCTTGAAGACTTTATCAACCCTTACATGCAATTTCCCACTACTAACCCATTCGAACAAATCTCCGACTCGACTGAATAATTCATCTTGATTTGAAACATAATGCTCCAAACTTGGACGGGTAAGAAATAACGACCCTTTTGCGTTTAGCACCATCGGATCGATGGGAGATACATACCCTGATGACTGCCCAAATAAAATAAGATATCCGCATGGCTTTAGGCAATTAAGGCTTTGCTGAAAGGTCGATTTTCCAACAGAATCATAAACGACACTTACCCCTTTTCCATTAGTAATACGTCTGGTCTCCTCCTTAAAGTCAAAATCTGTGTACACGATCACTTCGTCAGCACCGATTCTTCTGACATATCGGGCTTTCTCATTTGTCGAAACAGTTGCGATTATCTTGGCGCCCTTTCTTTTTGCCATTTGGACCAAGAGTTGGCCAACGCCACCCGCTGCAGCGTGAATCAACACCGTGTCGCCAGGTCTGATCTGGACTGTGCTGTGACTCAAATAATGTGCAGTCAAACCCTGGAGTAGTAATCCAGCAGCCAATTGGGTTTTTACATTTCGGGGTATTGGGACAACCTTCCAGGTGGGTACAACTGCATAAGTCGCATAAGCGCCCTGTTGCATGGTATAGGCAACGCGATCTCCAGGTTTATATTGATCAACTAAGGGACCGATTTTGTCGACAGTACCAGCAGCCTCCAATCCTGGGATAAATGGAACTTCACCGGGGTACATTCCCCTTCTCTGGTAGATATCAATGAAGTTCACCCCAGCAAAGTCGATCTTTACCCGGACTTCTCCCTCACCGGGTTCTGGAACCGGCAGTTCCTCACATCTCAGGACACCTGGGTCTCCGAACTCATTTACGCGAACGGCGATCATTGCTTTTATCATTTAGGAAGGCGTTTGAATTTTTGCAAGGCACGACATTCGGGTGGCGCAGGCCCACGACCCGGTTTCGTAACAATTTCACCAACATAGAGATCGCCATGCGAGTCCAGACACAAACCATGTGCTGCCCAGAAGTTGCCTGGAGCGCAGGCCTTTTCACCACCCCACATGACGATCCTCTCTCCATTCAGAGACCATATGCTTACATATGAAGGATGTACCTCGTTTTGTGGATCCCTGCTCGATTGATTTTCGACATCGGCTACGGATCGAATGGCAAACATGCTGGCCACGAAAATGTACCCACTTTGAGAGAAGTAGAGGTCGTTTGGTCTCCTGATATTCCTCCACTGGCTGATGTATTCACCATCAGAAGTGAATATTTGGATACGCTGGTTTTCGCGGTCAGCGACATATACTATGTCCTGATCGTCTACACAAATACCGTGGGGGATTTGAAACTGACCTGGTCCATTTCCCGGTTCTCCCCAGGAGAACAAATATTTACCTTTGGGGTCAAACTTGTGGATCTGACAGTTTCCATAACCGTCCGATATATATATTTCTCCAGATGGTGAAAGTGCAACTTTTGTAGGTCGATTAAAGGGACCGCCAGGTCGTTGAATTGTGCGGTAATCAACGCCATCATAACCAGTGTCTGACGGATGATTTTTTGTCCCAAGGGTCATCAAGACATCACCATCTTTGGTGCATTTAAACACAATATGAGCATATTCATCCGTTAAGAACAAAGTGTCATCAGAGCCGACCGTGATCCCGTGTGGACGGTTAAAAAGGTTCTCACCCCAGGAAGCAAGAAATCGCCCTTGACGGTCAAAGACAATCACAGGGTGTGGACTGCGGTTAAAGACGTACACATTGTCTCGGGAATCCGTTGCAATGCCGACAACATCACCGAAAGCCCATCCTTTGGGAAGCTCCCCCCATCCTCCGATCACCTTATATTTAAATTGCGCATCACCTACAATCATTATTTTTACTTTTCCTTAAGTGTCAGCATAGTCTGCGAAAGCTTGGTTGCTATTTATCTGGGGTCTGGAGCAATTCCAGCGGGATGCCGTCAGGATCAAAAATATAAAGTGCGTACCCTCCTTTGTTGGGACCGAATGTGATGGCCACCGGCTCGGATTGAACTCTTGCGCCTTCCGATACGAGGCGTTCATAAACCTCATGAATATCATCAACAAGAAAGCATATGTGAGCGATACCAGGGTTATTTTTGGTTGTATCAACCGCTTTGCCCTTCGGTGTCAAGTACTGGATTAACTCCAATAGCGCATCCCCTAATCTGAGGAATACCAGACGTAGATGCAATGGGGTAAATCCCATGAGGTCCTTCATATACCCGGTTTCGACATCTCGTTCAACCACCAACTCCATGCCCAATAGATCGCGATAAAATGCCAATGAGCGGTCAAGATCACTGACCGTGAAACTCGTGTGATGAATGCTCCTAAGCATCGAAAACTCCATTCTTATTCAAATTTGTTTGACCCGCTACACAGGTGATAATAAACCTGACTCCGGGCAACCTAGGCTGAGTGAGATGGTGTTAGCTTGCATCCGCAAGATGGGTTCGAGCTCTCGCAACCGAGTGTCCGCGAATCGACTAGCTGGAGCTCCGATGCTGAGCCCAGCGATAACACTACATCGTCGATCTTGAATCGGGCAAGCCATGCCACGAACGCCGTTTTGGAATTCCTCGTCGTCGATTGAATAACCTCTAGATCGAATTATTGCAAGCTCATGCTTAAGATCCTTCAGGTTGGTTATTGTCTTGTTTGTCCATTGATGAAATGGTCCTGGGCCTAATTCGCTGTTGATTTCATCTTCGTTTAGATAGGCAAGCAGGAGTTTACCCAGAGCTGTACAGTGAAGCGGCACGCGACTGCCAATGGGTGTGTCTGCCCTCAGCATTTCTGTGGATTCTATTTTGCGAACGTAAACAACAGAGCCACTGCTGCGCACACCCAAATTGACTGTTTCACCACAGTGATCAGCCAGAGCGCGCATCGCCGCGTCTGTTTGACCGCCGAAGCCAATACGGTTAATGACCGTATTCCCAAGCATGAACATCAACCACGATAGGCGGTATCGTTTGGTATTTGAATCTTGTTCTACAAGGCCAGCGGCTGTAAGACTCGCCAGAAGTCGGTACGCAGTGCTCGCCGGAAGATCCATTAACTGCGCTAGTCTAGAAACACTGATCTCAGGCTCCCGATCTGAGAAGGATGCTAAGGCCAATCCGGCCCGGACAGCGGTTTGTAAAGTGCTTTGTTGATTTTTGTTTTTCATTCTCTACACCTGATA
Organism: Anaerolineales bacterium; assembly: GCA_050049875.1. Taxonomy (GTDB): domain Bacteria; phylum Chloroflexota; class Anaerolineae; order Anaerolineales; family UBA11858; genus JASFVL01. The sequence goes on along the minus strand of JASFVL010000084.1, from coordinate 1,010 downwards.
TCTCCTTGATCTCCAAATGCTTGAAATTCTATTCGCCCAACACGTTCATGGCAAAGATTTCTTTGTCGGTGTACCTGCCAAACGGTCTAAGATGTAGACCTCCGCTTACGACCACTTCGGCCCCAGTAGTATAAGCACTGAGTTTGTCAGATAAAAGTAATATCGCCGTCGGCCCGCATTCTTCGGGCACTCCTAGGCGTCTCAAGGGAACCTCCCTTATTATTTTTTCTTCTTTCTCTTTGGATACTGGGTTGAGTTTTGTTGGAAAACTACCTGGCACAAGCATGTTTACGCGGATCTTGTATAGCCCCATTTCCACTGCCAGAGTTGCCATATAAGAAGCCAGGGCCGCTTTACTAGCATGGTATGCTGCTTCTTTATAAGCCGGATTGTATTGAGCTGTCGAGCCCACGATAAGGATGCTCCCCTGACGGCGCGCAACCATGTGTTTGCACACCTCTCGGCAGGCCCACACACATGCTAAAACATTGATCTGATGCGTGTTTACCCAGCTTTCAGTCGCAATCCGGGTTACGGGTTCATGCCAAGTCCAAGCCGCATTGTTGACGAATAAATCCAAATGACCGAACTTTAGGATAGTTTCTTGGACCATACTAATAACTTGAGTTTCCTCCTGAAGATCCCTACATAGTCGCAATGAGCTTACGCCTAGCGCTTCAATTTGTTTGACGGTTTGTGGATTGGGATCTCGGCTGACAATCGCGACATCCACCCCCTCTGTTGCTAGAGCCAGTGCGATTGCCCTTCCAATCCCGCTGCCACCTCCCGTTACTAATGCTGTTTTCCCTTGAAGACCACTATCCATACTTTCCTATCTCTCCTTAATACCCTGAATTTCCTGAAACATTTAAGTTTGCCCAATGGCCTGAACCATCTCTCTAATACGAGTACGGTAATAGACAAAATTTTGCCACGAGATATCCGGCGGAATGGTGTGATCGATCGATGGAACGAAACCGCCCTCCTCAAGCATAAAGGGTATCTTGGAC
>JASFVL010000003.1:0-55493 GCA_050049875.1 Anaerolineales bacterium | reverse complement strand
CCCTTCATCTTTCACTTGTTCTAAACTTGTTAATGTGCCTTTGGCAAGTTCTTTTCACCTTGCCTTTTTTTCCTTCTAGATTGCAGTTTTTGCCTCTTGACTTTTAACCGCATCGCTTGATAGTTTTGTACACAATGGATAATTCATCCCACCAATAAGATTTCGAACCGCTAAAGGAGCATTCCTTAGATAATGCTATTACCACCCTGTAAGTTTGTGTGACTGATAGCACAATTAACACTGAGTATTGTAATAGAACATATGTTCTTTGTCAAGAGGATTTGTGCCGGGTATTGCGCTCAGAAGTTGTCAGAATGTATTCGATTGTGATGTGATGAATATCACAATCTCCACAATTCATTATAGCTGATTTCAATTCCCTGGCATAACCCTCCTTTCCTAGATGCGGCAAGGGATGGACAACAAAAATTAGCCATCTGGGTAAAGCCAATATTCCCCCAGATGCCTGATGTGTGTTTTTGATTTTATGAATAAAGTATAGTCAATCCCCCACCCAATCATCCTGTTGGGGGATGACAGAGCAGGCATCAAAATAGGATAATCTGTTTGCTGGGTAGATGGCTTTGGTGAAAATGTATGAAGCCAAAGCCGAAGAAATATGGCAATATCACGACCACATTATTACTGTCGACGGTCAAGAGATTGGTAATCTTGAAACTTTTACTCGAGATGTCGAGCACTACACGGTTACCTGTGCTGACGAAAAGCTTGAAATATGGGCTAAGGGTTTATCAATCTATTTGCCACCACTGCCTGCGGGATTGTATGAAATTAAGTGGTACAGCGAGATCACCCACAAATTCGATAATGGATGGGTCGATTACAAACCGGGTAATTATTTGGAACTTACCACAAGGTTGACTGTTGAGTAATCACATCAGAAATCACTCCATTAGGATGTATTGGTGGGATTTGACCATGAAATTCACAAATCCCTACCTGAAAGGTTTGTGGAGAAAAAAATGAAGAAAGTCCTTGTATTCCTTTTGGGGGTCATCCTCGTGCTTTTGCTTGTTGGATTTATTAACTACTCTCGCCCCACTTTCGATGATAGAGTAGAGGATGAAGACATCTGCGCCCAGTATGGTATTCGCTTCAATGGGACCTCCATCGAAAGGATCTATTTGGATCCGGAGGGAATTCTTAAGGATTTTGATCGCTTTCGCACCCAAGATCGAGCATACCAATTGCTGGTCCAAGATCGCCAAATGACCAATAACCCTGTCCCTAATAAGGCTTTTGAGCGCAGGTTGGAGAAGCTATCGGACAAGACCCCTTCAGAAAGAGAACAGCAGTTACCTTTCCAGTTATACAAACAGTTAATCACAAAAAAAGAGTCTTTCTGCCAGCAAGTGGCACCTTATGTGCTGGGTTATTTGCCCGAAAGAACTGAAATAGGGGCGACTATTTACCTGACGGCGTTGGATAACGCTGCTGCTGGTTTCACGGATTATCCCGAGATTTCCTATAACATATCCCATCCATTATTCGCGGGTGCTGCCCGCTTATATCAAGGGACTGGGATCTCCTCCGTTTACAATCTTCTCGCCCACGAGTTGCACCACATCGGTTACGCAAACAACTTCGATTTGAGCGAGTTCAGCCAGGAAGAGCTGAGGGAGAACGGGATTGTGATTGATACGCTCCTGCCACTGCATCGTGAGGGCATCGCCACCTATATCTCTCATCAGTTAACTCCAGTCTATCCAATCCAACTCGAATGGCCCCATTATCTATTTGAGAAGGAATTCGCGGTACGGATGTACATCAACCAATTGAACGATATTTTAGCCGAAGCTCAAAGCAAGCCGACCGGTGAAGCCTACAATGAACTCTACCAGCGCATCTCCGACATCGGATTCAACAAAAAGGGTTTTTATATTGTGGGTGCCTATATGGCCATGACCGTCGATGAGCAGCTAGGGAAAGACACGCTGGCACAAAGCGTATCCGATGGGTTCAATTCTTACGTCCGGATATACAACTCATTAGCTGAAGAGGATATGAAAATCATCTTTGAATGACAGGAGTCGCTCTTTAATTTGATTTTGACATTACCCTCCCTTCCGTGCATCTCTTTGGAGGCAAAGATGAAATTAAATATTTATAAAGTCAGCAAACTATACCGAGGTGGGGTATGGGGGTTGAAAGATTTTAGCTTGGAGTTGCGACCCGGTATCCTAGGCGTTGTGGGGCCAAATGGTGCTGGGAAATCCACCTTGATGCGCATTTTGGCGACCATCACGCAACCAACCAAAGGTCAAGTTACCTGGAACGAATTGGACATCGTCCGAGAACCGAACCCGCTTCGCCAAGTGTTGGGATACCTACCCCAGGATTTCGGTGTCTACCAAAACCTAAATGCGATGGTGTTCTTAGAGTACCTAGCAGCGATCAAGGGCTTGAGTGGCAAAACTGCTCGTCGGCGTATTGACGAACTATTACACGTGGTGAACCTGGTGGACGCCCGAAAGCGCCAGCTGGGTACCTATTCCGGTGGTATGAAACAGCGGGTTGGCATTGCTCAAGCGCTGCTTAATGATCCGCAACTACTCATCGTCGACGAACCAACTGCTGGTCCTCGTCGTGATTGCATCCCTTCCATTTGCCCGTTTTGACCCTGCTCGACGACACACTAGTCCAGCAAGTACCGATTTACGCTCTCGACTAAAGGATCAATTCTATGAGAGTTGGGATACGCCAAATCAATCCACGGAAGTATCTAGAACATTATCCATCAGCCTAACTCCGCTGGAAGCGTCGGTCAGACGAGCACGTTTCCTTAGAGTGGTTTTCGCTGAACTCAAGCTGATGCTTAAAGGTCCCAGGCTTATCTGGTACGCAGGTTTACTGAGTATAAACATCGCCTTTTTGCTGAATCCATCCGGCCCATTGCAGCCATTCTTATTGAGTGCTGTGTGGATTTGGCCAATAGCGGTTTGGTCGCAGATGGGGGCGCGTGAACAGCGTTACAACACATGGCAAATCATATTCTGTGCGCCGAGGCCAGCTCTGCGTCAGTTACCCGCTATGTGGTTGGCGGGTGTTGTTGTTGCTGCCATTGCTGGAAGCGGTGCCTGGCTATACATAGCATTAGCAGGGGATATGGCCATGTTGTTCGCCTGGTTCGGAGGTGCACTCTTCGTTCCAGCGTTGGCCCTGGCTCTCGGTGTGTGGGCTGGCAGCAGTCGGATCTTTGAGGCCGTCTATCTTTTTATATGGTACCTAGGTCTGGTGGAAGGTGTACCTGTTCTCGATTTCGCTGGTACCACGAGTGAAGGTCTCGCGATGGGAATTCCGTATGTGTATCTACTCGTCAGCGCTTGCCTGGTGGGTTTGGCGTTGATTGGGAGGATGCGAGAAAGCCGAAAATAAATATATTTACTCTCTGTCAGAGAGGAATCGGAGTTGATCCAATGGAGAAAGAAGAACATTTTTTCGATTTCGCAGCTGAGGTGGGGTTAACAAAACACCTGGGAGGCGTAGAAGCCACCCAGAAACTCATCGATTTATGCCATATCGCTGAAGGGAAACACATCCTAGACGTTGGCTGTGGCGCTGGGACGACGTCGAGCTTTATCGCTAAAAGATATGGCTGTCGCGTGATCGGTGTGGATATTCACGAGGGCATGGTCGCACGATCGAGAGAGATGGCGGAGAGGGTGGGGGTGACGAATCTGACGCAATTCCGGGTTGCGGATGTCCAAGACTTACCGTTTGAAGACGCTCTTTTCGATGCTGTCATTAGTGAGTCTGTAACCGCCTTTCCGGAAAACAAAGGCAAAGCCGTCGATGAGTATGTGCGCGTGACCAAGCCGGGAGGCTACATCGGTCTTAATGAGTCTACTTGGTTGAAGGTGCCCCCTCCGCCGGAAATGGTCGCTTGGGTAGCCCAGGATGTGGGTGCGACCGTTATGCCCTTGACATCAGATGAGTGGGTGAGTTTGCTTGAGGATGCAGGACTGAGCGAGGTCGTCGTCAGGATGTACAATGTCAACGTGCGCGAAGAAGTCCGAGGGCTCTTTAAGCGTTATGGTCTTGGGGGCATGCTGCGGATTTACCGTAAAACGCTATCTCTTTATATCAGGAATCCCACCTACAGGAGCTTTGTAAAAAGTGTGCGCCAGGGTGGGATCGCCCCTGAGGGACTAGATGAGTATTTTGGATTTGGGATTTATGTCGGCAGAAAGGCTCACTGACCTCCGAGGGAGGCGATATAGGTAAGTACCTGCCAGATCTGCTCTTCGCTTAGCTGGTCCTTCCACGCCGGCATGCCGTTAATCCCCTCAGCGGTACTGCAAAAGACCTCACCACTCTCTTGGCGTAGTTTGTTTTGGAAAAGCGGGTCTGTAAAATCAACGATGCCAGGGAGACTACCCGTGCCTTCCTCACCATGGCAGCCTGCGCAGCTTGAGTAGATCGCTTCCCCAGCGGCTGCCGCTTCAGCGTCGTCCCAGGCGAAGGGGTTGGTTTGATCCAGGTACGGTTCGCATTCCGCTCGCGGCGCTTCTGTGGTGATGGGTTCGGGTTCAATTTCGGGGATTTCGCCGCTAATCGTCGGTGCATAATTAAAAGTGCGAATGTAATTGATCACTGCCCAACGCTCGTCTTGGCTTAAGCGCGCCTGCCAAGCTGGCATCGATCCTTCACCCTGCGTGACGACGACGTACAAATCGCTGGGGGATTGATTGGCTAAAAAGCGGTGATCCGAGAAATTAGCTGCTCCCAGAATCATGCTGCGCCCATCCTCACCGTGGCAGGAGGCACAGTCCTGCTGGTAAATTTCCGCTCCTTGGCGTAATATTTCCTCCGAGGTGGAGAAGCGCCATACGTAATACACCAAGTTCCAACGCTGGTCGGAGGTGAGCTGTTCACCAAATCCGGGCATCCCTTCACCTCGCCCTTCCGATATAATGTTGTAGAACTCCACAGGTGTCTCACCGCGCATATAATCTACATCGCTGAAATCGCGTGAATTAGGTACTTCACCTTGACCATCAACGCCATGACAGGAAGCGCAGTGTTCCTCGTACAGGGCTTGACCATCCTGCGCGGAGGGTAGTCCTGCTGGGTAACTCTCCGCGACAGTACGGGCAGTGGGAGTGGGGGCTAAGGCTTCTGCTCCTAACGTCGCCGGAATGAGGGTGGGGATAGGCGTCGGTCCTTCTGGGAGCAGTCTTTGCGGGGCACAAGCTGCCAAGAGGATCATGAAGGTGATCAGTCCTGCAACTGGATAAAATCGAAATATTTTGCAGTACGGTCGCGGGTTGATTTTCTTAGGGTTCATAACTGGTGTATCCTTAAGGTGTCTGCTCCAACGTGCGCAGATAATTAATTACATCCCAGCGCTCACGGGGGGTTAGATTTTCAGACAATCCCGGCATAAGACCCAACCCGGTAGCGATCGTACGGTAAAGAGAACTGTCGAATTGGCCAGCGACATGAGGCAGAGTCAAATCACTGGGTGGCCGCTCGGGGTAATGTTCTGCTAAGGGACCATCCCCACTACCATTCTCCCCGTGGCAGAGCGCGCAGTGGAACTGGTAAAGCAGTTCGCCGCGCTGCAGGGATACCTCGTCAGGGGGGATTGGGTTGGTCAGTGCAACGTCCAGAACGATCGTCTCTCCCTGTATGGGTACCGATCCCTCGGGAGGTAAGATTTGAGGTCCTTCTTGAAAATTTGTCCAAGGCTGCTCTGTCATATCAGTCGGAAACCAGATTTTAACGATTTCAAAGGTGAACAACAAACCGATGATAAATGGCAGCAGCACCAGCGCGATGAACGCCAATCCTCTTCTCAGGCGCCTACTCATAGCGATTTCCTTTCGGGATGGTGAATATGGTGCCCACCGTGCTCTTCCATAATCTTGATGACCTCAGATTGACTATCTTTTGGACAATCAAATAGGACTGCCAAATGTCCACCAGTAACTAACTCATGGTAATGTTTTGGCTCGAAGCTTGGAAAGCCCATCTCCCATAATACTCCCAGAAAGGTAGATACAATCGTCGCCATCATGGTGAACACATAGGTGATTACTGCTGCGGGTGGGCCAGCGACTAGTCCACGACCACCCACCACCAGGGGATAAAGCTGGGGTGTAATCACGGATAGGAACAAACCGAAAATCAGCCCAGCGCCTGCCCCCACTAGAACGATATAGGGCAACCGCAACCATTCCCGGTGTCGTCCTAGGGCTTGCTCGGGGAAGGGAACTCCGGTCATCACTTCAATTTCGTTATCGGGTATGCCGAATTGGATCAACTCGTCAATGGCGTCGGCAGTCTTGGTTGATTCATCGAAAAGACCCATCAAAGGGATTGTTTCACGCATACTTTTTCACCATTTAGATATTTCATTCATTGTTATCGAATGGTTCTATCGCCCTCTCGCATTTTTGGGTTACCTTCTTTTATTCCAGTCATAAATATCAAAATATTTCGTGTCAATCGATTTCAGCGGCTGTAGGAACAAGCAACCGACCGATGCGGCGCAGAGTGTAGCGTAGACGTCCTTCTTTAATCTCCCATACCGGGACGTAGGGGAAGATCCTCGAAAACAATATGTAGAGTAAGATAAAACCAGCAAAGGTCATCATCACAACGCTGATCTCCACCCAGGTCGGCCGATAATTACCCCAACTGAACGGCAGGTAGTGGCGCTGCAGGTTTCCGATGACGATCAATACACGTTCGGTGAACATCCCGATATTGATCATCACGGTAAGGATGAGCAAGAAGACTGGGTTAGTGCGCACTTTTCTAAAGACAAGAAATACTAAAGGCACCAAATTGCAGGTCATCTGTAGGTAGAACAGGGGCGCCAGAGGGCCCGAGACTTCGTCGTGCAGCAGCTCGATGATGATCGGTTCGTTCCCGTACCACTCCACGATCAATCCGGCGAACCAGATGTACAGCCAGCTGAATCCAGCCACCATCACCAGTTTTCCCAGGGCATCGAAGTGCTCTTCTCGCAGGAAGATATCCAGCTTCATGCCCCAGCGTACGATCACTAAAATTGTAGCCAAAGCAGCTAGCCCGGAATAAACCGCTCCGATGACGAAGAAAGGCGCGTATATCGTGCTGTGCCAGCGCGGCTGCAGGGTGACAGCGAAATCCCAGGAGACGATCGAGTGAACGGACAGGAAGACCGGAATTATTACCACGGAGAAGATAGACAAAGCTCTGTGGAGTTTGTGCCATTCGGCTTCGGTGCCACGCCAACCCAGCGCCAGGATGCGATAAAGCTTATAGCGCCATTTTTCTGTGTTGTCGCGCGCCATCGCCATATCAGGGATCATCGCCAGATACAGGTATAGGCTACTGCCGATTAAGTAGGTGAAAATGGCGACCATATCCCACATCAGTGGTGATTGGAAATTGGGCCACATGTAGCGGTTGTTGGGGTAGGGGACCATCCAATAGAATTTCCACACCCGCCCTAGGTGGATCAGAGGGAAAAGACCCGCCATCATCAGGGCGAAAGCGGTCATCGCTTCAGCTCCACGCGTGATCGGTCTGCGCCAGTCCGCTCGGAAGATGCGTAATACAGCGGAGATCATCGTCCCGGCGTGGCTGATGCCAACCCAAAAGACAAAGGTGGCGATGTAGAATCCCCAATAGACTGGGCGATTGATGCCGGCGACACCGAATCCACGGAAGATCTGGTAGCCCCAGGCGAACAATCCCCAACCAACAATAGCAACGAGCACAGCTACGACGATCCAAAATGGTTTGCCGGTGCGCAGCATGGGTTGCAGAACCGCTTGGTTGATCTCCTGATCATCCATCTCTTCCAACAACAAGCGGCCGGGATATTCTTTTTCCATGGCGGTGCCTCGCTTGGGCTGCGCCTCTTCGATGGGGTTGGGCATGGATTGGGCGGAGGCTTCAGACATTGGTTTCACCTCCCTTGAGGTAAATGACGGCAGGGTCGGCACCTAACTGTTCCAGCAGGCGGAATGAGCGGTGACTGCGGGTAAGTTGGCTTACCTGACTCTCGGGATCGTTCAAATCGCCAAAAAACAGCGCACCTGGCGGGCAAGACTGCACACAAGCGGGTTGGATTTCTCCGTCTGCAACGTCTCGTCCCGCGCTTTGAGCGTCCTCTTCGGCGCGACGGATGCGATGGATGCAGAAAGTACATTTTTCCATGATGCCGCGTGTTCGCACGGTGACGTCCGGGTTGAGCTGCTCTGTGAGAGGCTCGGGGAATTCCGGGTCAAACCAGTTAAACGTACGCACTTTATAGGGGCAAGCACTACCGCAGTAACGTGTACCGATGCAGCGGTTGTATATTTGAGCGTTTAGGCCCTCTTCGTTGTGATATGTAGCAAACACCGGGCATACGGGCTCACACGGTGCTTCTCCACATTGTTGGCAGAAAATTGGCATGAAGCGAGCTTTTACATTGGGATATTCCCCCTCCCAATATCGCTCTATACGCATCCAATGCATCCAGCGTCCGTAAGCCGCTTCCTTCTCTCCCACTACGGGAACGTTGTTCTCCGCGTTGCAAGCGACAACACATGCCTGGCAACCCGTACAGCGGTCTAGGTCTACAACCATCCCCCAACGGGGACCAGACTCAATAGGTTTTTCTTCAGCGAATTGTTTCGCGTCCTTCGCCATCCAAACTCTCCAATCTAGCTAGCGGGTAGGTTTCTTCGGTCGGTTCAACCCGAACCATCGTCGCACCCCATGCAAGGGCGCCAGTGTCGGGGTCGGTGAGGGGGGCAAGCAGCTCCATTGGGTTACTGCCTCTTTTTTGAGCAAAGCGTCCATAGTCGCGATGGCCTTGCCCAATCGGGATGGCAATTACGTCCGGTCGGATGCCGGGATAAACCACTACGACAGCCTCAATTTCACCGTGAGGGGATACAATTTTCACCACCTGGTTATCTTCCACACCCAACGTGTGTGCTGTTTCTGGGTTTAATTCCACCCAGGTTCCCCAGCGTGCAGTGGTCATCGGGTCCGCCAGTTCCTGCAGCCAGGGAATATTGGCGCCACGACCATCACTTAGTCCGATGTTGGGATAGGGGTATAAGTGATAAGGAAAATCCTGCTCATCCCCTTCAAATGATGCTCTGGTTGTGTTCAGCGCCTGCCCTTCGAAGCCGATAGGTTCAGGTTCCTGTCTGAGCTCCCGTTCCGACCACCAGCCTCCTTGCTGCCGCCATAAGGACCAAAACTCGCCAGGAGATTGTGCGCCGTATGCGCTCAGACTCGAATCAAACAACGGTCCTGATACGTCCTCGAGGTAAAGCGCCTCATCCGCCCAGGGGAGTGCTTCAGCGACAGCGCCTCCTGCCTTTGCCGCTAGGTTCAGGATCACGTCCAGCGTTGATCGAGTGTCATGGAGCGGCTGTACGACGGGCTGTTGGCTGCTAACCGCTGGCCGGTCGCTACTGGGGGAAGCGACTTGGTATCCCCAGCCTTCCAAGTAGGTATGATCCGGTAATATTAAATCAGATAGCACCGCAGTTTCGTCAACGAACGGACTGAACGAGACCACCATAGGAACTTTCGCCATGGCGTCAGCGATCCTAGATGAGGACGGAAGTTCGTAAACGGGGTTTGCCCCGTGGACGAAGAGCAGGTCCACTTCACCAGCACTCATCCGTTTAATAAGATCTTCCACGGAGCTGTAAGGGTGTGTAGAGACTTTCGTAGGCAGTGTTTCCACCGGAAGAGGTTGTGACAGATATACACCTCCTTCTTGTCCGAAGCGCCTTAGGATCAAATTGAGCGCTTGGACGGCTAGGTGGGCGGAGAATCCGTTGCTTTGTCCAGAAGGTATACCCCCCGGTATGGCAATTGGTCGGCTGGCGGCAGCGATAGTTCTTGCAAGACGCTCCAGTCTTTCCACCGATACTTCGCTGGCTTCTGCCATAGCGGAGATTTCCACATCCTGGTAGAGGGCTGCTTCTTCCTGCGAAAAGGCTCCCACTGTGCCCAGGTTGTTCTCTAGGATTATGCGCCCAATCGCTAGAGCTGCTAGCCCTTCGGTGCCAGGGACAATGGGCACCCACTCATCCGCAGAAGCTGCGGTCATCGATAGACGCGGTTCAAACTGGACGAACAGACCTCTCCCACCAGATTTTCCTTGACGGAACTCGCCAAAGGCGCGGCCATACGCCACTGGGGATTGCCAAGTCTCCAAGAAATTCGCACCGAACGAAAATATCACATCTGCGTTGGCGATGTCGTATACGGGCAGTTGTTGGGTATTAAATAACTTCTCCGAAACCTGGGAGGTTGTGCTGCGACCCCCTAGCGCGGAATGAAGATCGAACATCACCGGTGCCGGCGCGCCCATGGCGTTTAACCAGGTGCTCACAATGAAGCTCAGGTGGTCTGGCATCATGCCCCCATAGAAGGCGATCCTTTCTGGGTTTATGCGTCCCAAATAATCATTGAGTTCCCCTAAGGCTTCTTCCCAATAGAGAGCTTCAAAATGGTGAGAACCGCGACCACCTGTCTGTTTCACTGCGTTGTGCAGTCTGTCGGGATTATAGAGCGCTTGCAATCCGGCTTGGCCGCGAGCGCACAGCTTTCCGCGGTTTAAGGGATATACAGGATTACCTTCAATTTTCTTCGCGCGCCCGTTAATCACTCTAACTACGATGCCGCAACCTGCTGGGCACTGCCGGCAGGTGCTGGCGTACCAGCTTGCTCTACCGGGAAGCAGTTCTTCCGGGGGAGCTACGAATGGTTCCAGGATCACGTGGCGGGCAAGAGGCGCTAATCCTGTAGTTGCCGCGGCACCAGCAGATATCTTTAGAAAATTTCGTCGAGTAAGTTTCATTATTTCTTTAATTCGTCTTTTGTCTTATGGTCAAGCAGCTAAGCCCCTCTATAGCGGGAGGCCGGTCGGAATTTTGTGGGTCAGCTCGGGTTAGTTCCTATTTGTGGCAGATTAGGCAGTCAGCTAATCGAGCGACTTTTTCCTCGGGTTGTTCCAAATGACAGTCCAAGCACCAACCCATGTCCATCTTGTAAACCGGTTGGACCGCGTCCATCTGTCCGACTGCACCATGGCAGCTCTCGCAACTCATCCCCGCCCCCATGTGGGGTTGGTGGCTGAAATAAACGAAATCAGGCTGCAGGTTGACCCGTTTCCATGGGACGGGTTCCCCCCTCTCCCAGTAACCAGTCAGCTCTACCACTACTGGGTTGTCGGTAGCGATCACCTCATGACATCCCATACACTTCTGGACGGAGGGCACACCAGCCACTGTGGAGCGCAATGCGTTGGGGTGGCAGTACAAACACTGAATGCCCGCCTCTACATGAACTCGATGGCTGTACTTGAGCGGCTGTTCAGGAGCGGCGTAAACGCGCATTCTAGTGATCACCGCCCAAGCTGCGAAGAGAATGAGTATCACTGCGATGACGAGAAAGACTTTTCGAGTCATAGATGAGTTTTTCCAAGATTCTTGTGGGACGTAGAAGGTGGATGTTCAACCTTCTACGCCCAATTTTATGTAACGAGGGATTACTAGGGAGCTCCTGTGGGTAGTGTTTGTGCAAAGGCCATGAGGTCAACCACGTCCTGCATGCTCCAGCCAGTGTCAAATACGGCTGGCATACCTGTTCCTGGTTGACCGAAGCGCACTTTGTGAATGAACTCCCAAGGGTTGTCAACAGCGATCGTTCCGACGTACTCTGGTTCTTCTTCATCCCCAAAATTCAGGGTTCTGCCGTCCTCACCATGGCAAGCAATACAGGTTGAAGCGTAGAGTTCTTCACCGTTCGCGTTGTCACCGCCGACAGCGTTCTTATTTTCGTCGATGTAGGGGCTTACGTCGATTGTGCCTTGCTGTAGGAAACTGACTAGAGCGTTGAGACCCTGCTCACCGATCGCTGAAAAATCATGCTCTGGGTCAACTTCGCCGCTCAGTTGAGCTAGTAAGTCGTTGGAGGTTTTGTCCTGAGCGCTCAAGACGCCCGGAAAACCTGTGAAGTGTGAACCGGAGCCGTAAGCCCCCTCCGCACCTTGGTAATCCCAACCGTGGCATTCCTTGCAGCGCCAGGTGTCATCCCCTTCACGGGTGTTGCTATCTTGGCGAGTCCAGATGGGATGGTCTTCAGTGGGTTCCTCGGCGCTGACTACTTTCCACCATTTATCGTATATCCGACCGCCCAACGATACCGCTCCTTCATCAGCAGGTTCAGCTTCAGCTTCCTCTTCATGCTCGTGAAGTTCGATGGCTCCCGGGATGGGCAAGTTGTCGGGGTCGGGCACGCCCTTTTCGTTCATTGCGAAAGTTTGTGTCAGCAGTTCGAACTCGCCTTCCCCATTGACGTTGTGGCAGGTGAAACAGTTGCCGCCATAGTGCAACTTAAAAAATTGACTACTCATGTGGGCTGGGTGGACGATGTCCCTCAACGCCAGCGGAGCGATAACCCCTTTGCCTGCCCGATCCCCTGTTCCGGGTGCGTGACACTGCAGACATACGGTCACGTTCACCTCCTCGGTGACTGCAAGGGAGGTGCCATCTGGAGCGATCTCGGGGTGTTGGTGGCCTCGAGCTTCTGCGCGTTCGTGAGCTTCATAAGGCAAAGTGTATTGTCCGGTTTCCTCGTCGACTAGCACGTGGCAGGAAGGGCAACCGCGATGTTGTTCTTCCAAAGCCGGAAATGGTACTGATGCTGCCAGCGCACCCGCGGACTCCAGAGCTTCGACCTGTTCCTCGGTCAAACCCGGGCCGGGAGGGCCTTCTTCGCCAGGAGGACCTTGTGGTCCAGCAGGTCCCTGTGGCCCTTGAGGACCTTCTGGGCCTTGCTGCCCTGCGCAAGCTACCAAGACCAACGCGCTGAGTGCAGAAACGACGATCATCCAAAAGACCTTTTTCTTAAACATTTCTCTCTCCTCTGGTACAGTGATCATTTTTTTCTGTCCGTACTCGTTTCTAGGGAATTTCGCCATCACACCTCCTTTTAGACTCGTTAGACCCGATCTGAACCGCTTTTAAGAACCAAATTCAGCAGTTCTTGGGCTTGACTGACCTCCCGCTGCTCGTGATGGTAGACGCTCAAGAGATTGTCCATGAGGCTGAGCTCGATGACATCCACGTCCCAAGGACTATTTTCCAGAATTTCATAGATTTCAGATGGTTGATCTTCGCCGATTTTTTCGATAACAATGACATCGGGTTGATGTTGGATGATTTGCTCACGCGCCGCGCCGTAGTCCTGATTTGCACCTGTCAAGACCACATCGGGATGTTCTAGGAGCAAGTAAACTGACTCACGAAATAAGGGGTGGGACCAGATGACGTAAACCCGCCGAGGGGGCATTCTGTCTCCATATGAATAAAGGTGTCCAACATTAAGGGAATATTAGCGGGGTTCTTAATTTCCGCATATCGCAGGGTTTGCCATTCTGCATGGCAAAAAACGCCAAACACGTTTGGCGTTAGTAAGGGTCACGATGAGTTGGTACTCCTTTAAGAAGCTTTGGGTTGACCGTGCTTAAAGGTAGTCTGACCGTCTGTCAAGGTCGCTCTGTACCTACGAATGTGGAGGGGTAGTACTTCTTTTAATCCCCCAATAAACCGCGTTCCCGGGCGTATTGGATTAGTTCGTGACGACTGGTTAAACCGAGTTTGTTCATGATGTTATAGCGGTGGGTGTGGACCGTACTGGCGCTGAGCACAAGTTTATCTGCGATCTCGCTATTCGTATAACCATCTACTAGTAGTTCGAGGATTTGTTCTTCGCGTGGACTGAGTGGGGTGTCCTGTTCGTGGTCTCCTTCGACCAAGTTAAGGTAGTCCTTGACCAACTTTTGAGCCATACTCGGGTAGAGGTAAATCTCCCCTCTGGCAACCACCCGCACGGCGTTGATCAGCTCGCTCGTCTCGGCGGCTTTTAGGATGTATCCAGACGCCCCTGCCTTGAGCATCTCGAAAAAATACTCTTCTGCGCGGTGCATGGTTAACACCAGTACCTTGACTTGGGACCACTGTTCAACAATCCTGCGTGTGGCTTCCATCCCATCCAGGTTGGGCATGGAGATATCCATTAGAACCACATCGGGTTGGAGGTCGCTCACCATTTTTACCGCTTCCTCCCCGTTAAGCGCTTCACCAACCACCTCGATATCAGCTTGGGATTCCATCAGCAAACGGATGCCAGAACGCACGATGGTGTGGTCGTCGGCGATCAATACTCGAATGATGTTACTCACATGCAATCCCTCCTAAGGGGATGGTGATCTGAATTTTAGTACCATCTCCTCTATGCGAGTATATTTCTACTTCACCACCACATTGCGAAGCACGTTCCTGCATACCGATCAAACCAAGACCATTAGGACTGCTCCCATCCATACTGATAGATTGAATCTCGAACCCTCTCCCATTATCGCAAACGGATCCTTTGAAGTTAAGCTCATCCCTTGCGAAGGTGATCTCTACCTGGTCTGCCATAGAATGCCTCAGCACGTTGGTGAGGGCTTCCTGGTAGATACGGTATAAGGCAATCTCCACTTCTGGGGGTAAGCGACCATTCAAGTTGCTGGCATCCAGGTTGAATTTAATATCGTTTTTAGCGAACAGTCGCTCGGCATGGGCGCCCACCGCCGCCACGAGGCCGAGATCGTCCAAGGAGGAGGGGCGCAGCGCCAAAATGAGATCATACATGCGGTCGGATGTGTCGGAGATCAGTGCATGTGTATCCTCCAGTCGATCGATCGCATCTTGGGGGTTTGAATCGAGTGTTTGTTTAACCATCTCTGTTTGTAAGGCGAGAGATGTCAGAGATTGCCCAAGTTCGTCATGAAGTTCACGAGCCACGCGCTTACGTTCGTCTTCTTGTGCGTTGATCAAACGCTTCAGCAGTTCGCCACGCTGCTCATTTTGGCGGCGCAGGTGCTCGGATAGCGCTAGGTTTTCCTCGGTTTTGTTCTGAACTCGCTCGCCCATTTCATTAAAAGAGTTGATCAACTGCCCGATCTCGTCCCGATTTCCTTCGGGCAGGCGCTGGTTGAACTCTCCTTCACCGAAGCGGAACAGCGCGTGAGCCAATTTTTCCAGTCGGCGCACGGTCAAGCGTGAGACCACCAGGTTGGCAAGCAATGTGGTCACCAGGATCGTCCCTCCCCACCAGAACAGGTTCTCGCTCAGATGAGCTGCCAGTGGTTTCTCAAGGGGCGCCATCCAGATATCCGTCAGCAATAGCCCGTTAATGCGCTGCTCGGAATCGTGGCACTCGTAACATTCAGGACGATTCTCGATCGGATTCATGCTGCGGAAGACACGCCCCTGCTCATCCAGATCGACCACCACGCTGCCTGGGCGTTCGCTGGGGTTCAGGCGATGGCAAGGCTGGCAGGTAGGATCGCGGTTGTCCAAGATCACACCGATGTCCTCAGATTTGGGGGAAAACACCACTCTGCCGCTGGTATCCAGCAGGTAGACGTCCTTGATGATCTCCTGCTGGCCGATCGTTTCCAGCGTATCTTGGATATCCTCGCTTTCCCTGTTAAGCATCTCATGCACCAGGCTGTTTTCGATCACCTGGTTAGTCTCGGTGGCCAGGATAGACAAGTTCGTGAGAACCGACTCCCGGTGACGGCGGTATTCCGCCCAAGTAAAAAATCCCAGGATGACCACAAGCGGTATTACCACTCCGAGAGTCACTTTGGCGCGCAGATTTAGACTTGATAGCCAGGAGATGAGCTTTCTTAACATGCCTGACATTATACTATTTTCCATGAGGGTGTGTGTTATGCTTAGCTCGCTGATCTTTATCGAATGGTGTCAGAAACTGAGACTCTGACATACATCCAGAGTCTCGTAGCTTCGTTGGTTGCAGCGCTGAGGTAGTATACTCAGCTGTAGGAAGAGAATTTCTTCACTCGTCTGAAACTTTACTCTCCTTATAATATTGGTCAGGTTTAAACGGTATTTAGGAAGCGTGCTTCATAGACAAACAATAATTGAGCTTGAAAGGAGGTTGACGATGGGCATACGCCTTGATCGTATTAAGAAAGCTCAGGCATTAATGCGGGAGCAAGACATGCTGGGTATTATGATCATGAACCACGATGATTATCGTTACTTCTTTGGACGGGACTGGGCGCAGCCAAGAGCGATCATTCCATTCCAAGGTCCACCAATCCTGATTTCCTTTGCAGCTGAGGAACCGGAACTTAGAGAATATCTGGGTGAGGCTGAAGTTAAACTCTTCACCCACGTAGGGGAACAGATTAACGATGTGATCAAGACTTTCCGTGAATTGGGTCATTCGTTCGATGACCTTCCGGATGCCACGCAGCCAAAGGTAGGCATGCAGATGTGGTTTGAGACCCCAGCTTTCTTCGTTGACTTGTTCCGGCGGGTCAATCCACAACTTAAGCTGGTTCCTTCGGATCCGGTAATGGATGCCTTGCGCGCAGTAAAAGAACCTGAGGAGATCGAACTCATGAGGGAATCCCAGCGTATCGCGGGATTGGGGATGGACCAGGCAAGGTCTATGCTGCGTCCAGGAGTGAAAGCGAGCAAGGTTGCCACCGAAGTCCACTACACGATGATGAAATCAGGCGCTGAGAAGACGAGTACTCCACTTTATATAAACTTTGGTGTGTATACCTGCATGCTTCATGGTAGTTTGAGTCCCAAAGCGCTGGAAGAGGGGGACCTCGTGATTATTGATCTTACCCCACAAGTTGAAGGTTACTGTGCGAATCTAGCACGGACATTCGTGATCGGAGAACCCAATGAAACGCAGGAGAGACTGTTCGCCGCTTATACTGAGATGATTGAGGCAACCCGCGCGTTGATGACCCCCGGTATTACCGTCAGGGACCTGGATTCTAAGGGGCGGGAGATCTGCGCTGCTTATGATCTCGGCGACTACCATATCGACGGCATCTCACACGGCATTGGGTTGAGATTCGAAGAGACTCCTGCATCTACGATCATCAAACAGCACCGTAACGTTAGACTTCAAGCAGACATGACGATGACGATCGGCCATACGGTTCTGGCAATCCCTGGTGTTGGTGGGTTTCGCAACGAGGACACCTATCTTGTGACTTCAGAAGGAGCTGAGATTCTCTATCCCTATCCCTATAATTTTGTTGTTGAGATGGATGTTTATGGTGCATGAAGCCACACTGGTGTAATCCCCACATAAACTACCACCATTAATCTTTAAAAAAACCGCACACACTTTATCATTCGCCATCCGCAATTCGTCCTCAGCCCTTCATTTTAGCTGACCAATTTCTCAAACTTATCGACGTAACCCGCCAGGGCTTTGAAAGCTTTCTCCACAGGCTCAGGTTTGGTCATGTCGATGCCCGCCATCTTAAGCGCATCCAGTGGGTACATCGAACTGCCAGCTTTTAAGAAGTCGATGTATTTTTCTGCTGCGGCGTTATTTCCTTTCAATACACGATCAACCAAAGCGTGCGCTGCGGAGATCCCTGTGGCGTATTGGTATACATAGAAGTTCCTATGCATATGCCCAAATTGTGCCCAAGTGATGCCGATGCGATCGTGGTCGAATTCCACCTCATCGGCGTAACCTTCTTTGAAGACCGAGGCGGTGAAGTCGATCATCTGTTGTGCGCTGACTGGTGCGCCATTTTCTACCCGTTGGTGCATCTCCAATTCGAATCGTGCCAGCGTGGGCATGATGAAGAAATAGCGGTGATAGTTGGACATAGTCTCTTCGAGCAGTGCTAGTTGAAGCTCGGGGTTGCTCTGTGTGCGCAGTAAATAATCTCTGACCATAGCCTGGTTGAAATTTGAAGCCACCTCAGCCGCAAACAAACTATATTGCGAGTAGATGAATGGCTGGGTCTTGTTTGTGTAGTATGAATGCATCGAATGACCGAGTTCATGCGCCAGAGTGCTCAGGCTAAAAACGTCATCAGCATAGCTCATCAGGATAAAGGGCTGTGTCCCGTAAGTTCCCCATGAGAACGCGCCTTGTTGTTTGCCTTTGTTGCGGGCGCGGTCCACCCAGCGCTTCTTTGTACATCCCTGACGCAACACCTCGATATATTCATCTCCCATGGGCGCCATTCCTTCCGTGATCCATTCAACGGCTAGGTCGTAGGGTATTTCAGTTTTGCTCTCGGTGACAGGTGCTTTGATATCGTAGACGTGCAGATTGTCATACCGCAGAGCTTTCCGTCGAGCTCGCCAATAGCGGTGCCATGTAGGCAAGTTCTTTTTAAAGACCTCGATCAGGTTGTGAAATACCTCGATGAGGATGTTATTGGGCTTCAAGGAAGCCTCCAGGGAGGATTCATAGTTCCTCGCCCGCATAAAGAAGACATCCCGCTGTATCGCCATGGTTTGCAAACCTGCCAGCGTGTTCTTAAAAGTCAAATAGGCATCGGCGTAGTTCTCCCAAGCCGTGCGCCGGATTTCTCGATCGGAATGGGTGATCAAGGAGCCGATGCTGCTTTGCCCAACTTCCATCTCCTCCCCGTTGGAACCGATGGCTGCTTCAAATTGGAGATCCGCGCTAGTCAGATATGCGTAAGCTGGCAGCATCATCTGAGGTATTAAAGGCTCCGATGCCAATGCCAAGACCTGCTCCACTTCTGCGGAGCGGACGTGCGCTTTGCGCCATTCCAGTTGGTCGAAATAGTGCTTGAATTTCGACAAACGGGGGTCTGCTGTCATCCATTCCTGCAACGTATCAAACCCAATTTCCATCAATTCTGGCTCAATGAAGGCAACAGCCGCCCGCGCCTTGGAAGTTAATCCCTGAGCTTGACCTGCACGAGCGGATGCATCTTGGTCACCCAAATCGATGGAAAGTTCTAATCCACTGTAGACCAAGATTTTTGACGCTGGGACGAGTAGATCTTCACAGACCTTGAGGCACTCCAACAAGATATCCGGTCCTTCAGCTAAGAAACCCTTATATTTTTCCATTTTTGGTATTTGATCAACTACTTGTTGGTATGCAGATTCCCACTCATCAGTGCTTGCGAAGATACTTTCCAGATTCCACGTCTCTTCGATGGGTACTTTGTTGCGAGGTGGAAGAGATTTCTGTGCCATGGGTAACGTTTCTCCAATATTGGGGTTTTTGCTAATAGATCATGGAAGCATTTGGGGAGGTTGGGCGAGATTCTTCTGCCCAATACTCCTACCCACAATCAATAACTTGACAATCATACCACGTTGATCTGGTGTGCTCAGTCGTAAAGTTATGGACGAATCTACTCATCTTTGAATAGCTAGCGGTATACCTGTGGTTCATAAAATTCAATTGGTATAATGACAGCCTGACCCAGTGGAGTAAAACAAACATGATTTCAAAACTGCAAACCATGAACCGGGAACACCTGGCATGGTACTTATATGATTTTGGTAACTCCGCATACGCGGCAGTGGTCTTATTGGCGATCTATTCAGCCTATTTTAAAGGCGAGGTGGTGGGAGGGGCGGAGGGGTCTCGACTTTGGGGCATCTCAGTAGGGATCGCTATGTTGGTGGTCGCGGTCATCGCACCGATCTTGGGGGCAGTAGCTGATTTCTCAGCATCCAAGAAACGATTCCTCCTGATTTTCTCAGCTACAAGTTGGGTTTTCACAGCCCTCCTTTTTTTCGTTGAGAAGGGTGATATCCTGCTGGGTATGGTGTTTTTCATCTTAGCCGAGATTGGCTACCGCGCTGGACAAGTCTTTTACAACTCGCTGCTACCAGAGATTGCCTCAGCCGAGGAGTTGGGCCGTGTTTCCGGAAATGGTTGGGCGGTTGGTTCCTTTGGCGGGATCCTGTGTTTGCTGATTATTTTGCCTCCTATTGTGCTGATTGAAGGCACACTTATGGTTCGTCTGGCTTTGGTTTTTACTGCCTTTTTTTTCGCTGTCTCCACCATACCTGCTTTCCGTTGGATTAAGGAACGTGCTGAGGCGCAGAAACTCCCAGAGGGAGAGAATTACGTCACTCTGGGTTTTAAGCGGATAATAAGCACGCTCAAATCCATCCGTCATTATAGGGAGTTCATCAAGTTTATCCTGGCTTTCTTGATCTATAACGATGGCATCCTGATGGCTTTAGATTTCGCTGCCATCATCGGAGCGGTGCTGTTTGGAATGGACCAACAGCAATTGATCATCTTCATGATCTTCGTTCAGGTGACGAGTGTGATCGGTGCGTATTTGTTTGGATTGATAGGTGATCGAATCGGGTTCAAGCGCTCTTTGGTGATTTCGATATTGATGATGACGGCAATTGTGGGAGCGATGCTCTTTACCGATACACTGACGGGTTATTTTGTTATTGGCGCTTTCGCGGGCTTTGCTCTTACAGGTGTGCAATCCTTGAGCCGCACGATGGTGGGTTTGTTTGCTCCTGAGGGACAGAGTGCCGAATTTTTCGGCTTTTTCGCCATCGCCGGGCGGACCTCCTCTTTTATTGGCCCTACGATCTACGGCTTAGTTGCCGCAGAAGCTGCCTTGTGGTTTGAGGCGAATCGCAATATGGCTGCGATATCCGCTGAGCAAGCCGGGCAGCGGGTGGCGATTATCTTCGTTGCCCTCTTCCTGCTGGTGGGTTTGACAATTTTGTTCTCCGTTAACGAAGCCAAAGCCCGTCAAGCCGCAACAACACCTATTCCAGTGAGCGCGGATTAGGTTTCCTGTGACTGTTTACACATATCCCCGACGCCGGTTTTTGCGTGCGATCATGCATCAATTTTCGGTCTGGGCTTTTAATTTGCTTGTGGATCTGAACATCATCGGGGAGCGAAACCTGCCCCGAAAAGGACCGTTGTTGGTCGTGGGCAACCACTTTACTTTTTTTGATCCGGTTGCTTTCGTCCGCTTATCACCATGGCCTTTAGAATTTTTAGGGGCTGCGCACCCCCCCTTTGCTCCGGGTTGGTCGAAAATCATCACTGAGATGTGGGGCTTCTACCCCCTCTACCGGGGGACAGGTTCGCGTGGAGCGCTACGTGCTGCAGAGGAGATCCTCTCCCAAGAGGGTATCTTAGGAGTTTTCCCTGAAGGGGGAAGTTGGGCTCAAGTCTTGCGCCTGGCGCGCCCAGGGACAGCATACTTAGCATCAAGAACAGGTGCACGTTTGCTGCCCGTCGGTTTGTTCGGTTTCGATGATATCTTTCCCTTACGTTTTAAACGCCAGGCGAAGGCGACGATTAACATCGGTAAACCTTTCGGCCCCTTCAAGGTCACCGGGCGGGGGCGCGCGAGACGCCAGCAGTTAGATGAGATCAGCAAAGTGATAATGAAACAGATCGCCGATTTGTTGCCAGATGAACTGCGCGGTCCCTATTCCAGTGACCCCGCAGTGCGCGCTGCGGCTAAAGAAGTTGAGAAATATCCTTGGGCAGATGCCGTGGAGGGGGAAGTGGATGCCAGCGGCGAATTGTGATCTTGAAAAACCAGCTATTTTCGGCACTTTAGGGTGCAAATTGTTGGGGATAAGAGTTTGATTTATGCTTGCGACCGTTTGTAGTGCCGCATGGCTTTGGCTCGATTGCCGCAGACCTGCATACTGCACCACTTGCGGCTGCGGTTTTTACTGGCGTCACGGAAGACCCAACCGCAGGAGGGACATTGCTTAACCCGCTTGAGATTCCCTTTAGTGAGCAAATCCGCAGCCGACTTGGTGATCTCCCACAAGACCAGTTCGAGGTCGTTCTCATTTTTCCAGCGGTAGGTAAAGCCTTTTTCTGTTTTGTTAAGCTTGATTTGGCTGAATGACCGGGAGATCCAATCATTTAGCTGCTCTAGGTCACCTGGAGTTACCTTTTCCCCCTGGATATATGCCTGAAAGATCCGATAGAGCGTTTCGCGCAGCTGAATGGAGTGTTGAAAAATCCGTTCAGCGCGCGCAGGATCTTGCTCTTGTATTTTGATCAATCGATTTGCTAATTGCTCTTTGAACGCCCCAGCATGGGAGGCCCATAAGACCAGATCCGTGTAATCGGAAAGATAGTCTTTTGTTGGAAGATCGAATCGGCTGTCGACTGTATTAGCGAAGTCTAAGCATAACACCCCCCCTTCAAGATCGAGTGATTCAACGACTCTTTTTTCAGGCATGCATACCTTTCCTATCATCTAACCATCAAAAACGACTTGACAGGTAGAAATCTATCGATTATACTAACCATCAAAAGTATTTTAACTGGTTTAGACCTAGTTGGCAAGGGCGCAACTGGCATATCGTCAGTACAAACCATCGGTCTTTGACAGACTATCGGCAGATTAATAAGTTGAGTGACAGGGTTAGCTAAGACTCTCGATGAAGGGCGAGGACGGTGTTCGCCTTTTTCCCAGCTCAGGATATTTTATGGTCAGCCACATCTTTGATTTTGTTGAGCATGTTGCCCTGGATCATCCGATCCTGTTCTCATTCGGGGTCACAATCATCTTTCTGTACCTTACCTCACTGCCGGCATTAAGCGGGTGTTTATTAGGGGGAAACAAGACCGGTGAACAAATCGGCGAATCTCTTGGACGACTTCTTGGGGTCTTCATCCTGATTATTATCTTGGATAATTTGGGATGGCTGCACATCTTTATCACCAGTCGCGGGGCGAATGTTCGCAACTGGCTGTTGGTCGTGCCGGTTATCGTCTATGAGGCGGCTGCTTTTCCACGCGCTTATACGCAAATCGTCAAATATGATTATACAAGTCTGCCCTACTTGTTATCCTTAATCTTCAACACACTGTCAGCAGCACTCTTTGAGGAAATCGCATTTCGAGGCTTGATCCTTTATGCATTGCTGCGCTCATGGGCGTACCTCCGCTTTGGTACCCTCATGGCAATTCTCGTATCTTCGATCTTCTTTGGATTGGTACATATCGTAAAACAAAAGGAAGAAAACACGGATCGGTGGGTTATCTTACAAGGCGCTTGGGCGATATCTATGGGGGTCTTATTCGGCTCGTTCGCTGTTATGAGCGGGAGTATCTGGCCTGCGGTTTTCCTGCATGGGACTTGGATTGTAATGCTCAAGATCAACCTGCTAGCCAATCCCAACAAAGAACAAAAGCTGAGCTCATTGATTTCACCTGAATTGCTGGTTATCCCGCTGGCGCTCTACGGTTTCATCCTGCTGTGAGCGCCTGCGTTAGGCTCTCTCCTCTTTTGTGATGAAAGTTCTCTCGATAAAATTAGTAAGTGTGCCATGACTTTAAACAAGAATGAAACCCGCGACCTTTATCGCAGACGCGCTGCGGGGTATGATCTGGCGGTTTGGATTTACCGCCTCTTCGGATTTCGAATAAGACATTACCGGCGAGTGACGGTTGCTTCATTGGCGTTGAAGCCCGGTGACACAGTTGTCGAAATTGGCTGTGGGACGGGTCTGAACTTTCGTTATCTTCAAGAGGCGGTAGGAGGGGAGGGGAAGGTTATTGGCGTCGACCTTACAGACGCAATGTTGGAAATTGCCCGGGAACGCATCCATCGAGAGGGCTGGACAGATATCGATCTGGTCCAGAGTGATGCAGCCCAATACGAATTCCCCCAAGGGGTTAGTGGAATCTTTTCCACCTTGGCGATCACACTGATCCCAGAGTACGACGCTGTCATCCAAAACGGTGCCCAGGCGCTGAGATCTGGGGGGCGCTTTGCGGTTTTTGATATGAAGCAGCCCTCCAACTGGCCCGACTGGTTGGTGAGGCTGACTGCTTGGCTCAACAGCCCCTTCGGCGTCAGCTTGGAGATCGCCGACCGGCACCCGTGGGAATCGATCCGCCAGCACTTGACTGAAGTCAGGTTTGAGGAGTATTACTTCGGTGCACTCTATCTGAGCGTAGGCGAACGGGCGAATCCTTGAGCGGCTTGGTGGCGAAAGCGCGGCGGAAGCTGTCCAAAGGTCAATCCCAGGCGCTGAAATCCCAGTCAGCTAGGAGCTTCTGGAGCTCAGTCCTGCGGCGCAGGTTGAACTTCAGCAGGGCATTGTACACGTGGGTTTTGACGGTTTCGGGGGAGATTCTCAAGCGGGCGGCGATCTGGCGGGAGGTGTAGTTCAAGCACACCAGGGCGCAGACTTCGCGCTGGCGAGGGGTCAGGGTGCGCCAGATGTGCAGGTTTTCAAGGGCGGCTTCGCGGCGCGCCAGCGCGTTGGAGAGCAGGTCGCTGGCCAGCTCCTCAGGGGGGCGTTGTTCTTCGTCGGCAGCGCGCCGCAGGGCGCGGAAGGCTCTCTGGTCCAGATCGAAGGTCAGATGTGCATTGGGTCCGTATCCTATAGCGCGCAGCAAATAATTCCAGAGCGACATTAAGGTTTTGAGGTTTTGGCAGGGGGGTGTGATCCCATTTTTGAAATGAGGCTTACCCCCGGGTTAAATCCAAACGCTAGCAGATTAAGAGAACTGCAGGTGTGTGCTCAAATGTTGTCAGAAGGAATATTCAACACCCCCTTTTCTGACTGACAAACTATGTACGCACACGAAATGAAGCGTTTTTTATCAATATAACAGAACACATGTTCTATTGTCAAGGTGAATATGGTTTTTATTCTGTAAATTGTGGGGGGAACCCACAATTTACAGAATAAACGGAACCCTTGCAACGGATGAACGTCCGGCCGTTCCGTGATAGAATGATTTTGTTTCGATCAGGTTCAAAGACAGTCAAGCGCTCGCTGGGAATAGGCACGCTTGGAAGGAGGTCGCGAAATGGAGTGCAGGGAACGTTTAGAACAATACCTTCGGGAAAACGATGTATCTTACAAGATCATGACCCACGACGAGGCCTTCACCATGCAGGAGGTAGCTGCGGAGGTACACCTACCTGGGTCACAGGTCGCCAAGGTGGTCATGGTCCATGCTGGTGGGCGAGTTGTTATGCTTGTGGTGCCCTCTCCATACCAGCTGGATTTCGCCAAGGTGGCGAAGCTGCTGGGCGACAAGGATGTACGCTTGGCGAAGGAAAAGGAATTCAAAGAACTCTTTCCCGACTGCGCCGTAGGAGCGATGCCGCCTTTCGGCAACCTCTATCAGGTTCCGGTCTATGTGGAACAGGATTTGACCGTGCAGCGCCAGATCGCCTTCCGGGTCGGCACCTATGAAGAAGTTATGCGCATTGCTTACGCCGACTTCGCAAAGCTGGCGAATCCTACAGTCGGGGCGTTTGCTGAACCGAGTTGATCGCACGAAAACGATAAACGCTTGATTGCCCCTCGCTGGTGGCTATAATAACTGCTGTTTCGCTAACTTGGGGAGGGGATAGCGCGCGTGTGTAACCCAATCCCAATTTACCCTCTCAAACTGCGTTACTTCAGAAAGGATTAAATGCTAAGGATTGCTACTATGGATTATGAAGCCTATCGCAAGAAATATTTCGTCGATCCCCAACCTGATCCTAAGTATGGTTACATAGGTTTATACGGGATCACCCTCTTCTTTGAGGATTACGAAGAGGCAATCCGTTATTACCAAAAAGTCCTCGGCCCGCCAGCTTATGTTGAGGGCAGTAGCACCCGTGGTTGGCGTCTGGGAGATACCTGGTTAACGCTGCTGCGCGGTTCGGCGGGTAGTCCACAGAACGTTGAGCTCATGCTAGTGATGGATTCGCCTCAGGAGGCTGAACGTATGCAACAGGCTTTCATCACTGCCGGCGGGGAGGGTCCTGAATCTCAGGATGCCCTGATGTATGAACCTGTGCGTGTCTGTCCAGTCCGCGACCCCTTCGGTACGCAGATCATGATCTACAGCCTTATCGAAGCGGATCGGTCGTGAAGGTCTATTTCGCTTGTTCGGTCGTTGGGGGTCGCCAAGATGAGACCATCTACCAAGCTATCGTTCGGGCGCTTCTTGCGGATGGTCACCAAGTGCCCACCGCTGCTCTCGCCAATTCCGATGTGCTCTTAGAGGAGAATGTCGTCCAGCCAGCGGAAGTATACAGGCGGGACATCACCTGGATTAAGGATTGTGATGTCTTAGTGGCGGAGGTCAGCACCCCTTCCCATGGGGTTGGCTATGAGATCAGTTATGCCCTAGGCCTCCGGAAACTGGTCATCTGCCTACTCCGAGAGGGAGTACCGGTCTCCAAGATGATCCTGGGGAACCCGGACCCCAATCTGGAGATTTTCACCTATTTCACTCAGGAAGATGCAGTCCAACGCCTTCGGGAACGCTTGAATGGGGTTCGGATTTGAGGTCTGATACCAAATTCCTTTCGAGGAGCACAACATGACAAGAAATATCAAGTCGGAAGCGAACTTGATGGCAGATTACCATGTCCGTCCTGCGGCGATGGATGATCTGGAAGACTTTCATGCATTGTTAATTGGCTATTGGGAGACCATGACCGGCGTGGTGAAGTTCACCTTGGAGGATTTTCGCAATGTTTTTTCAACCCCCGGTTTCAATATGGAATCGTCAATGAGGGTCGTCTTATCCCCACAAGGCGAGATGGTTGGCGCGGTCCTGGTTATGGATTTATCTTCACCGCCCGTCCACCCCGTCGTTTACGGCTGCGTACATGAGGACCATGAAGGTCAGGGTATTGGCACTTACCTGGTTCAGTGGGGGGAGCAGCGCGCTCGTCAAGCCATCTCGCGTGTGCCCGATGGGGTGCGCGTCTCAATGCGTTTACAGACCACCCCAGCACACAATCCCACGGTCCGGTTGTTTGAGAAACTTGGGATTAAGCCGGTGCGTTACTCGTGGTTTATGCTGAGTGAGCTGGATGAGAACCCCCCCGATCCTCAGTGGCCAGAAGGCATCCGGATCAGTAGCTACCAAGAATATCCGCACTTGGACTCGATTTACAGGGCGGTCAATGAAGCGTTTGAGGATCATTGGGGGTATGTGGATCCCGAGGACTTCGACGAACGGATGGAGCGCATGCGGCATTCCATCGAGCACGACGAAAGCTTCGATGCCTCTCTTTGGTTCATCGCGCTGGAAGACGATGAGATTGCGGGTGGCGCGCTTTGTTCTCCGCGTTTGGGTGAGGATAAGGAAATCGGGATTGTCGACACATTAGGGGTGCGCCGCCCGTGGCGGCGTCAGGGCTTGGGGCTGGCTTTGCTGCACCAGGCCTTCGGCGAGTTCCACCGGCGGGGTAAAGCCCGCGTTGGTTTGAGCGTTGATTCCGAGAACTTAACCGGCGCCACCCGTTTGTACGAGAAGGCCGGTATGCATGTAGCGCGTGAGTTTGTCCTATATGAAAAGGAAATCCATCCGGGTGAGGAGTTGTCGAAGGGGTAGATGTATGCTGAAAGTTCACCATCTTAACTGCGGAACAATCCATACCAATACTCCTTATCCAGGTGTATCCCACTGCCTGCTGCTGGAGGGAGATAAAGCTCTCACCCTGGTTGATACTGGTTTCGGAATTAATGATTACATCCATCCTAGCCGTCACGTGCGGAGGTTTACGAGGATCAGTGGAGTCCCTTGTGACGTAAGGGAAACAGCATTAAATCAAGTCAAGGCGACGGGTTTTGAACCGCAGGACGTCCGCCATATCGTCATGACGCATCTGCATCTCGACCACGCTGGGGGAATCGCCGACTTCTCCTGGGCACAGGTGCACGTCTTTCGAAACGAGTACGTCAGCGCTTTAAAAACACGCCGCTTCTCATTGGTGGATCGGATTGGTTATGTAGATGAACACTTGAGAGCGGATATAAACTGGATGCTCCACTCGTTTACAGGGTTTAAATGGTTTGGATTTGATGCAATCCCTGTGCTGGAACAACCAAGCTATGAGGTGTTTATTGTACCCTTAGCAGGCCATTCGCGAGGACACTGCGCTGTAGCGGTTCAACTGGAGGAAGGTTGGCTGCTACACTGCGGTGATGCTTACATTCGTGACATGCAGATCGATATAGATGAACCCAAGAACCCATTTCCGATCGGGCTACGCACCATTTCAGGGGTATTATTTCCTCCTGGACCCATCGCGCGGTTACGCGCCTTACGCCGGGAACATGGTGAGGTGATAAAAATGTTCTGCTCCCACGATCGGGCTAGCTATGCTGAACTGCGTGGAATATCTCTGGATGAGCATATTATGCGTCCCAAGACAGGAGAAATCTGATGGCAAAAAATCCACTTAACCTTTTGCTTCGCTTTATCCTGGAGATGCTTGCTTTGGTTTTAATGGGTTACTGGGGTTGGGCTCAATCTGGGGGTTGGCTTCGCTACTTATTGGCTATTGGGATCCCACTGGGGGCAGCTGTTCTCTGGGGGACCTTCAACGTGCCGGACGATCCCAGCCGCTCCGGTCGTGCTCCGGTTCGTGTTCCGGGTTGGCTGCGTCTATTCCTTGAGCTAGCTTTCTTCGCATTCGCTGCGTGGGGGTTGTACGATGCAGGGTCCGAACTGTTCGCCTTGATTTTTGCTGCTATTGTATTGGTCCATTACGCCATCTCATACGATCGCATCTTGTGGCTGTTGAAGGCATCATAAGAACTAATCCCTGTATCTAATCTATTCAAAGATAGAACATCTGCAAGTGATAAAGCTTCGCTTTGCTTGTACGCTCGTCCACGTCTCAACCGCAGCGAGTGTCTCGATCAGCTTGGTTAAGTCATTATTAAGATGGTCTTCCTTGAGCTCGTTACCAAGGGTAACCCTTGAGGCCTTGGCAGCCCTTCAATGCCGAAATCTCGCCGCAGTGCGCATTGATGTGCCAAGCGATATAGATTTCCAGCATCTGGCCCACGTTCATCTCGCCAACGGTAGTGTGTCTCTTGCGGTCCAGATCAGCGGGTTTAAGTGAGGACAACCAACCCTGAACCGTGCTATTGACCTCGCTAGCGAATTGGTGCAGCTCGCTCAGATCTGTTTGAACCTCCTGCATCCTGAGCACATCCGGTGCGCTTTCGACGGTTTCCGGAAGACGTTTTCCCTCTATGCAGTAGTTGCGAACAAAATAATCCACATAGGTAAGGATATGGCAGTAGATGTTGCTGATGCTACTGGCAGTGCCAGGAGGCCTCCAATCGGCTTGCTCCTGAGTCAGATCTGCGGTAACCTGGCCCAGAATATCGAAAGCAACCCCTATTGAGTATTGAAGTAGTTCAACGGTATTCATCTTCTATTCCTTTCTTGAGTGTAGACCCGGCCTGGAACAGTTGGTGCTGGCTGAAAGAAATCCGGCTGGAACTGCCTGTTTACAGAGGTGCAGGTATCCTGGAGAACATCCTAGTTGCTATGGTGAGGATCTGAGCCTTTCATTTGCGCGCCGGAGAAAGTTGTCCCTCAACAATCCATTGGGTACGGTATCGGCTAACTCTTGGATGAGCTCTTTCGCCGTTGATAACTCGTGAACGGCTTCGGTTTGTTTTCCAGCAGTTTCGTAGAGTTTGCCCAAGCTAGCATGGATAGACCACAATAAATATCGCTCTCCATTCGCCTGAGCGTTTTCCATAGCAGCTCGCAGCAAAGATTCAGCTTCGTCGATTTGTCCCAGAGCGGCAAAAGCCTCCCCACGCAGTTTCCAGAGAAAGGTGATCACAACCCCAGATGACATACCATGAGCTGATTCTATTAATCGGTCAGCAATGTCCAGCGCCGTAACCGGATCACCTTGTTCAAGCGCCAGTTCTGCCTGTATCGCCCAACAATAGCGGATATTCATATTATTCATCGGTGTTTGCGAGGAGAGAACGCTATCCAGATAAGTTTGAGCGGCGTTTAGTTCACCTAACAACAAAAGTGCTTTTGACAAACCGCCAGTTGTGATATAGCTCGCCTGATTGGATTTTAATTCTTTGGAAAAGCTCAAGCCTTTTTCGAACTGCTGGCGCGCTTCTTCAGGCCTTAACAAAGCCAGGTGCAATTCCCCGAGGACAGAACGATTCCATACAATAAACTCGCGATGTTCGATATCGGTAGCAATGCGAAGCCCCCTTTGAGTGGCCTCCAAGGCTTGCCCAAACTGGCCCTGCGCTAGATAGAGTAAACCCAGGGACCAAAGTGCCCAGATTTCGTCAGGAAGAGAGCCAATCTCTCGGGCAATGCCAAGCGCCTCTTCAAAATCATTCCCCGCTTCCTTAAGTGTGATCGCCTGTACTAGTGTAAGATACGTCAACATTGCGCACCCATTATGTCCATGCCCAATCAAGCTGGAAACCAAACTCGGACGGTCATCCAATTCCCTATAAAGCGCGATTGCTTGATTGTAGCATTCAACGCTGCTGCTTGAATCACCTCTAAACATATAGGCAATACCCAACAAATCCAGGGTGTTCGCCAGGTCTCGTGGGTTACCCAACTGTTCGGTGATCTCAAGCGCTTCCAGATGATAGGCAATTGCTTTATCTGGATTGTCAGTATTTAAGTACCAATTGCCCATCCAATTTAAACTGACAGCAGTGGCGGCTGGATCGGTTAACTTGCGGCTTAGTTTTAGTGCTTTCTGGAAATAGTTCTGCGTTTGGTTGTAGTCGCGCGAGGCCCATAACCTGCCCAAGTCGATCAGCGCTTGCCATTCAATCTGCCTCTCATCCGCGCGGTGGGCTAGTTTCAAGATCGTTTCGTGGTCGTTGCGCGCTTGCTCGAAATCGCCCATCGACTCGCTGGTCAGGCCACGACCCCGGTGCAGTTTGGCAAGACAGTTAATATCAGGGGGTTCTTTTTCTGCCAACTTGATGGCTCGTGAGAAGTAATCAACCGCTTCGATGTTGGCGTAACTCTGGGACGCGCGCTCCCCAGCCTTGAGCAGGTATTGTATAGCACGCTCTGTTCTCCCCGCCACCTCCAAGTGGTCGGCGATCAAACCGGCGTACTCAGCGACTCTGTCATAAGCATGTTCGATCAACCAATCAGCCACGAGACTGTGATATTCATGCCGCTGTCGCAGCAAGACGCTCTCATAGGTGACTTCACGCAGGATGGCGTGCTTGAAGTTGTACTCCCCAGCCCCGGCAAAAGCTGAGTTCGGTTGCCTGTAGATCATCTCCCTGCCCTGCAAATCGAACAAAGTGTTTGTAACTTGCTGCTGGTCTACAGGTTCACCACTCTTACCTTCAATATATGCCACAATCCGATCCCAGAAGGTGCGCCCCACGACCGAGGCTTGCTGCAGAGTCTTGCCTTCCTGGGGGGGCAGGCTGTCCAAGCGCGCTTGCAGTACATTGGTCAGGGTAGGAGGGATTTTTACCTCGGTTAGACGCTCTGGTTGAATCCACCAACGCTCTTCACCAGTGAGGATGACGCCGTCTTCGATCAGCATCTTGATCAGTTCTTCGACGTAATAGGGGTTCCCTTCAGCGTTGCTTACAACCGTATCGCGCAGTGAAGCCGGGACTTCATGGGTTAATTTGAGGATTTCATCCACCAGGTCGTTGCAGTTCTGTTGAGACAGTGGTTCTAGAGATAAGCGGGTGTGATGATCTAAACCCTGCCCCCATTCTGGATAGCGATCAAACAACCTGTGACGAGCCAGAAAAACGATCAACAAGCGCTGTTTTGGAAGCTTGTGGATAAAGCGGTTGAGCATCTCCAAAGAACTGTTATCCCCCCAGTGGATGTCTTCCAAGAGAACTACCATGGGGTGTCGCTGGGATACCGTTTCAATGTACTCTTTTAGATATGTAAAGGAACGCTCTCGCAATTGCTTAGGATTTTCCAGCACACCCTTGAGGTGCTGGCTCTCGCTGAAGTCGAATCCGAGAAGCTGCCCCATAATATGAGCGCGCATCTCAAAATCTTCATTGTCTCCCAGCACTTCACTGAAGCCTCTTTCTACTTTTTTCCACACCTCACGGGCGTCGTCGCTCTCTTGTATCTGGAAGCGAAAGGCAAACACATCTCTTAATAAAGCATAAGGCAGGTGTTGGGTTTCTTGTCTGGCATATCCTTGTAAGAAGAAGATATCCTCTGGTGTGAGTTCGAGCCAGTTTTGAAATTCGTACAGCAAGCGTGACTTACCCACGCCGGCTTCGCCGATCACGGTGACGATCTGCGTCTTTTCTCCCCGGAGGGCATCCTGGTAGGCGTTCTGCAGGGTGAGCAGTTCAGCCTGCCTGCCCACCATGCGGGTCTCGATCCCCTCTACACCGCGTGTGCGCATGCGGAACGCGTGCTGCTTGGCTGCCAATACCCTGTAGACCCGTACGGGCTCGGTAAAGCCTTTCGCCTGAATGGGATCTTGTATTTCGACGTTAAAAACGCCGCGTACGTGCTGGTAGGTGTTGTGCGATATGAATAAACTGCCTGGCGATGCAGCGCTTTCTACCCGTTTGGCGAGGTTGACTGGACTGCCCATCAGGGTATCCTCAGCCTCCGTCATGCCGCCTATGGCTGCCAAACCAGTGTTGATCCCCACCCTCACTTGGAAGTTGTGGATGCCTCTCTGGGCTTCAAGTTCGCTAGCCAGTCT
The DNA here is from genome assembly GCA_050049875.1 of Anaerolineales bacterium. Classification (GTDB taxonomy): domain Bacteria; phylum Chloroflexota; class Anaerolineae; order Anaerolineales; family UBA11858; genus JASFVL01. The sequence goes on along the minus strand of JASFVL010000003.1, from coordinate 23,176 downwards.
CTTGGAAATTTCTAGGATGCTCAAGCCTGCCCGCACCGCCATCTCGGGGTCGTTTTCGTGTGCTACCGGGGCACCGAAGACCGCCTTGAAACCGTCCCCCATGAAGCGGGTAACCCTCCCGCCGTGCTCTTCCACAGGGATCGCCAATTGTTTGAGAGCATTGTCCATGATCTCCAAGTTCTCTTCCGGATCGAGATCGCGCACCATTACGGTTGAATGGACGACATCGGTGAAAAGGACCGAGACCAGCTTACGTTGTTTGCCAGCGGCTGCAGTCACCTGCTCTAATTGTTTGCGCAAAGCTGAGATGGTCGCATTGATGATCTCATCGGCGACCATGCCACGCAAACTTTCTTGGGTTGCAATCGCTTGCTCTAGACGTTGGCGTTCGTCCATATATTAATCACAATTTCCGATCCGCTCGCTTGATTAGGAATTCGGAAATAGAATTATATATGATTTTTATTGTGAGCACTCAAGAGTTTTTAGAAAAAATGCTCCAAACCAACACTTACTCTAAACGAAATGTTTTACTTGTACACATTGTTTTTGCTATACTTGGTCCAATAGATACGTGGATTTAATTAAAAGGACTGAAATCAATGCCCAAAGGTCCTGCCTATCGAATTCACACGCAGCGTATGGTGATACGCTGCTGGCACCCGCAAGATGCCCCCTTACTGAAGGAAGCCATTGACCAGAACTTAGATCACCTCAGACCCTGGATTCCTTGGGCTCACAATTAGCCCGAAGAGTTGTAAGAGAAAATCGACCGTGTGCGGGATTTCCGGGGCAAAACGAGTTACATCCGCTTAGCCGACCCTTACGGACTTGGCTCCAGCCGAACCACAATTTCTCTCAGCCCTTGATTGAAACGGACATCGTAGGACAAACCACAAGCTTTGATTAAAAATAGAACGCCCCGATTCGCCGGGTGTGTAAAAGACTCGAATGTTTCCACGCCTCTTTGATATGCGTGTTGGCAGAGCGTGATAAACATCTGTTTTCCTAATCCGCGCCCTTGGTAGCTGTCTTCCACTAAAATTGCCGGCTCAGCCGTGCTTGGATTTTCGGGCTTGACCCGGTAACATGCCATGGCAATCACTTTCTCTTGAGACTCTCCAACAACCGCAACGACGGAAACACAAGACTCGGGATCCATCTCACAAAGGTTTTGTAGGTCATCAAGCGTTGGTTTGCATGGTCCCAGATAACGGTAGTAGATGCTGTCGTTTGAAAGGCGCTGGTGCATTTCGTCGATGAGGGATACATCGCTCTGCTTTACTCTTCTTACGATGATGAGTTCTCCATCGAGAGTAGCATCTGTGAGAATGTCATCTCTGCGTTCGACCTTTTGATGTTGGAGTGTTTTGGTTGCTAACATGGCGTCACCTGTACGATCTCTTTCTCGGGTTCTTCTATGATCGATTTTACAGATCAGCCGTCCAAGCAGCGTGATTAAGAGCGTCCAAGAAAGCGTCCAATCGAAAATAATTTGCAAAACTCCGATTAATTCTGTAGAATAGTATTAGGCATACTAATCAATCACGTTCTCTCAGTTCCTCTTTGAAAGACCTCAAACGTGTCCCAATTGAGATTGTTCTTGTTTGCATCTCCGCGCCTCGAAAAGGCAGGCCAACCGATCGAACTCGGTCTGCGTAAAGCGATGGCGATGCTTTCTTATTTAGTCCTCACGAAAGGGGAGTACAGTCGTGATGAATTGGCGTCACTGTTTTGGCCTGAAAGCAGTCCGAGCAGCGCGCGTGCCAATCTGCGCCGTTGTCTTTACCGGATTAACAAGAGCATCGGACAGGAAATCATCCCATCCGGTAAAGAGATAATTGGTCTTGATCCTGATATAGAGATTTGGACGGACGTTGGTATGTTTAAGCAGCGTTTAGAGGCTTGTCTTCCTAAAGGTGAGCTTCAAGAGGAAATTAACCCCAATTGTATTACAACCCTCGAAGAGGCCGTGGATTTATACCAAGGGGATTTGTTAGCGGGATTCTCGCTCCCTGATTGTCGTTCATACGATGAGTGGCTCTTTTTTGAAACCGAGAATCTGCGCGCATCCTTGGTTAACGCCCTGAGACAGCTCTCGACAATCTACCAATCTCAAGGTCAATACGAGCGTGCCATCCAACATGCCCGTCATTGGCTTTCATTGGATTTGCTGCACGAGCCTGCCCATCGGTTGCTGATGGACCTGTACGCGCAGACTGGACAGCAAGCAGCAGCCCTGCGCCAATACCAGGAATGTGAACGCATCCTCGAACAGGAATTACACATTTCTCCCCAACCAGAGACGACTGCACTCTACGAGGACATTCGTCTCTCACGAACAGTCGAGAGACATACCCCGATCAGGAAACACCTAGAAATTCGGTATGTGCTCAGCGGCGACGTTCACATCGCCTACCAGGTATTTGGCGAAGGAGCGGTGGATATCGTTTGGGTCGGCGGTTTTATCTATAATCAGGAACAAATGTGGGAGCAACCAAGTTTGGCAGCTTTCTTCGAAGAGTTGTCCTCCTTTTCTCGCACGATCATTTTCGACCGGCGTGGAACCGGTCTTTCTGACCGCGTCGGGTACTCGCCGACTTTGGATGATACGATGGATGATGTCCAAGCGGTGATGCGGGCAGCAGGTTCAAAACACCCCGTCCTATTCGGTTATCTGGAGGGTGGACCAACTAACTTGCTATTCACGGCAACGTATCCCGAACGTGTGTCGGGATTGATCCTCTACGGCACTTGCGCGAAGTGGACCTATTCGGAGGACTATCCCTGGGCGTTAACCCGTCAACAATACGACAGGTGGTTGACGATGATCTCGGAGAACTGGGGTGCAGCCCTCAATCTGGAGACCTACGCTCCCAGCCGTGCCCTTGATCCGGAATTGCAATCATGGTGGGCGAGATTTATGCGCATGTCTTCAAGTCCCGGCGGAATCAAGGCGGTGCTGGAGGTGATGAGGGATATCGACGTGCGTAATATCTTGCCAGCGATTCGCACGCCAACCCTCGTTTTGCATCGTAAAGGTGATAGAGCGATACGCATCGGCGCGGCTCGCTACCTTGCTGGTCAGATACCCGGGGCAAAATATGTTGAACTTGAAGGACAAGACCACTGGTTTTTTATTGGAGATCGTCAAGCAATACTAAGAGAGATCGAGGACTTTATCCATAACTTGGCTAGTCCGGCAGTTCCTGAGCGTATGTTGGCAACGATTTTGATCATCGAGTTGCTTGATGATGCTACCGCTGAAGGGAGGGAGACCCCGACCAGGTTACAAATCGAACCCACGTACGCTTACTTTAAACAAGAAGTGGCGCGGTTTCACGGTAGCGAGGTCACCCGGAGCCAGGGTCGTTACACTGCCACCTTCGGCAGCCCCAGCCGAGCCATCCACTGCGCCAAAACCGTCATGGAGGGGGCTAGACAACGTTATATAGATTTGCGGATTTCCCTACACACTGGGGAATGCGAATTTGTGGCTGGAGAACTAGGGGGTAATGCTATTAAGATCGCTAAGGGGGTGTTGAATGCTGCTGGAGTCAATGAAATCTTGACTTCAAGCACAGTGAAGGACTTGGTGGTGGGTTCGGGTTTCTGTTTCTCGGAGCGCGGTAAACATGCGTTCGAAGGGGTTTCAGGGGATTGGAGAATTTACGCGGTCGATTGATTTAGATTTTGACCGAATAATAATTGGCAGGCCCCCTTTATCCTTTAGGAATTTAGTGCGTAAAGGGACCTTTTATGGCAGGTTTTGGATCCACCCTTCTGGCAACTGGATTAGATAAGCGTCAACATCGCTCGTCCCGGAATGCCCCCAGTTGCTGGTGAAAACGATGTGGGTGAAGTCCTCGTTTACGCTGGCGTGCGGTTCCGCCCAATAATCATGCTCGTCATCCTGGTCCACCAGGGAGTGGGTGTGCGCCAGACGCACGACGCGCCCTTTCGCTTTTAACTCCACAGCAAAAACCTGGTTGTCCATCCAGGTGAAGGCATCTGGGTATCCGCCACTGTGGGTGGAGACCAATGCCCAACCAGGCGCTTCGTAAGCTAACCCAGAAAAGTGGAACCCGATAGAGGTGTGGCTGAAATCAATGGCCCATAACGGGGTAATTTCCCCACTCTCCAGATCAAGCATGGATATGTGGTCCGTGTCGATATCTTGGTAGAGGATCACCTCGCGTCCCTCCATGTCTAAGGCGGTATCGTAGTGACCAACAATTCGCAGCAGACCACGTCCGTTTTCCAAGTCACGGTCATAAACCATTAACCCACAGGGGTTGGCATCATCCCCAAGCTCACCATGCTGGCAGGCGCGGTCGAAGGAAGCCAAGAAGTAAGTGCCTTTGGGGCTGATGGTTACGTGGTCAACGTCGTCCTCAATCCCAGGAACGTCGCGCATATCCCGGACGCTTACCTGGTCATCGAGCCGATCGTAAACTATGAAAGCCAGAGGGATCCAATCACCTCCTTCCGCCATCAGACCCCAATAGCGGCTGTCCATCGATGGGCGCCCCTCGTATCGTGTCCATATTGCGTTGATAGATCCCATGTTGATATCGTTGGCGAATTCCCGCACGAGGGAGTTTTCCCCGCTGTTCAAATCGAAAACCATCAAGCGGGTCTCATCTATGTGATAGATGAGATAAGGATTTTGCGTATCCCAACGTGGTTCTACACCCAGGGGAAGTTCCCCCAGTGGCGTCAGGCTGGCTGCATCATACAGGAACCACTCTCCGTCGGTACTGTAGAGGAGCAGCAAGCTCTCATCTGCATTGAATGAATCCACTCGGGCGTATTCGTTCTTCAATCCCCGTTGAACCCCCTCTTCTGGCAAATCTGCTTCCCAATCACTGACCCGTACAAGGCAGGTGCCGAATACTGGATCGCGAAAGGAGTTGCCCCGCACCGGTTCGTCCATTTGAAGCGGTTGGAGGATCTCTTGGTGGGTGACGAAGGGAGGCTGGGGACCGGTGCACGATGGTTCAATTGGTGTATCTTGAGCGCGGATCAAAGGCAAGTTAACTTTTGGGAAGGTCCCAGGTTCTTGGGAAGAGATGAGTGGTTCAGCTTGGGATGTCTGGCAGCCCAGCATCAAGATTGAAACGAGAACAATGCAAAATACTAAATTGAGCTGGTTCATTGTGGTCACTTGTCGCTGGGCTGTTTGGGTGATCCGCCGACGGATAATAATATGGAAACTCTTCATCAGGATACCATAGTTCAGTGGACATTGATTGTTAATTTCGTCACTTAACCAGGTAAGAGATGTGCGCTCAAATTTTATCAGAAGGAATTTTATTGTTTGGGGCAGGGCTGCCTGGCAGCCCTGCCCATCGCCACCTTCTACCTGACGAACTTCGCATGCACACTGCAAGAGAAGTTTTTAGGCAAATAGTATTTTCGGTGATAGAATTAAACTAGATGAGGAGGAGCGGGGTACTGCTGACGTTTTCCCCTCGTGTATCATGGGGACCTGGGCTTCATATAGGGGTTATGTAGCTTTAAACAACAGTTCCATTGCGCATCATGGTGTATGTTTTAATGGTGCCCTCGGAGTGAGTAAACCTGCATCATTTTAGGAGGCTGGATATGTCCGCGAAATCTGACTTCACCACGCGGGATAAAAAGAATTTAAGTGTGTATCGCGCTGTTGCCAAGTACACGCGGCCGGATCTTCGCAGGGCGATCTGGCAAATCTTGAATACATTCATCCCTTATATCGCTTTGTGGGTTTTGATGGTAGTCTCCATAAAGCAAGGGTACTCATACTGGATCACGCTGGCATTGTCTGTGGTGGCGGCTGCTTTGTTGGTGCGCATCTTCATCCTTTTCCACGACTGCTGCCACGGTTCCTTCTTTGCTTCCCGCAAAGCCAACAGGATCTTGGGATATGTCTCAGGGATATTGACTTTCACTCCCTTCGAACAATGGCGCCATTCCCACGCTGTCCATCACGCTACGGTGGGAGATCTGGACCGCCGGGGAGTGGGCGATGTTTGGACATTGACCGTAGAAGAATACCAGAATGCACCGTGGTGGCAACGGGTCGCATACCGTGTCTACCGTCATCCCCTCATCATGTTTGGTATTGGACCTGGGGTAGCGTTTTTCTTCGCCCAGCGCCTCCCCGCCAAGGGGGCCAAGAAGCGTGAGCGCAGAAGCGTGATGCTCACCAACCTGGCGATCATTCTCATTCTGGTAGCGGCAAGCCTGACAATCGGTATTCGAACATATCTCTTGATTCAGGTTCCGGTGATGATGATTGCCGGGGCGGTCGGCGTGTGGTTGTTCTATGTCCAACACCAGTTTGAGGGGGTCTACTGGGCTCGCCATGAAAGTTGGGAGCCTCTATTAGCCGCCTTGCAGGGTAGTTCGTATTACAAGTTACCTAAAATAGTGCAGTGGTTCACGGGCAGCATCGGTTTCCATCACATCCACCACATTCAACCGCGCATTCCCAACTACAACCTGCAGGCGTGCTACGACAATACACCGGGTGTTCAGCAAGACCAGCCGCTGACCCTTCGAAAAAGTTTGGCTTGTATATGGATGAACCTGTGGGACGAGAAACAGCAGAAATTAGTCAGCTTTGGGTCGTTAAGAGCTGGCTAGAGGGGAAATTTTTCTACGCAATCTTCTTTTGGAGACTAAAACTCTGGTTAGAAGCGACAATCCTTTGCCGGCCTCCCTGACGCTATCACCACCTTTATGTCGCTGATTCTTGCCTCCACCAATACTTTCACATCGCAGAATCGCCTCTTATTTGTTGCCTCTCCCGATCCTATTAAAGATGCAACTAAGAAGAGGTGGTTTCGTATATAGTAAATGGAGGCAAATATGGCAACGAAAAAGAAAGCATCTTGGATCCTTTGGCCTTTTTGGGCCATTTGGCGATTGGTCGTCTTGATCATCGAGTTCACCGGTCGCTTGGTAGGCGCAGTTCTGGGTTTGGTGCTGATGATTGCTGGCGTGATCCTCACCGTGACGGTTGTTGGGGCAATCGTGGGCGTCCCCCTGATCGTCTTCGGGTTACTGCTGATCCTGCGCAGTCTGTTCTAAGCTTTATCTAAAAACGCAGCCGGGCAGCGTATGTTATGATTTAAGGGGATAAGTATCACGATTTTTGTACCTATCTATCATGCGCTTGAGAGCTTGGATCACGATGGTTCTATGCTCAAACCCACCTATTGCTAATCTATGAATCAATCTCCACTCATCACCTCACTTTCCTGGGGGCACCTCGAAGTCGAGGGACAAGGAAGGTTTCGGGATGCCAAAATCTACCCTGGCGGCGCCCGAGCCTGGAATTGGAATGAGACTGGCACACACCACTCGCCGGGTGTTCAGTTTACCGACGTGGAAGAGCTGCTACAGCATGGCGCTGAAGTGGTTATTCTCTCCAAAGGTATGAACCAGCGTTTGAAAATCCAATCAGAAACCCTTAAAAAGTTGGAAGAGCGCGGCGTCTTAACCCACGTCCTACAAACTGAGGAAGCCGTGCGGCTTTATAATCAACTGGCAAGCAAAGAAAAGGTGGGCGCTTTGATCCATTCGACTTGTTAATTAATAACGGCTAGGTCCCAAAACTACCAATAGATTAGATACGGTTATGTTCTGTGGGGGATAATTGACCGCACCAGCCAGATTCTGTAACAGCTCCACTTTGTGCTAATACCTTGATGTATTCGCGCCCCAATAGAGTGAATGATCTATGAGTTGTAGCTCTTCTACCAGCCGGTGGCGGTGAGCAGACTTTGGTATGCAAACCTTAGGCTGAAGAGCAGCAAGATTGCCCCTGCCAACAGCGAGACGATGCGGATGTATTTGGCCTCCAAAAAGTGCCTGCCCCAATGGGTGAGCAGGGACGTGATGGTGTGCCAGATTAGGATTCCGACGAGTATCGTCGAGCTCAGTAGGAGGGCATTCAGTTTTGGAGCTCCGGAGGCGCTCTCCGCCAGAAGCGAGCCGAAGACACCCAACCACCAAACGACCGCAATCGGGTTAGAGACGTTGACGATGTAACCGATCAATAAGGGGTGACGGGAGGGGATATCTGCTGTCGCTTCAAAGTCAGCCTTACTTGCTGCCTCCCGGATAGACCTGATGCCGAAATACCCCAGCGCGATGGCACCAATTCCCCAGATAAGGATTTTAACCCACGTGATTTCTAGGAATTGAGACACACCGAAGAAGACCACCAGCAGGTAAGTGGTGTCCCCTAGCGTAACCCCTAAACCGGTGAGAAATGCCCGCTGGAAACCGCCTCTTAGTCCCCCGTGAATTACGGCTACCCCTGAGGGACCCAGTGGAGCGGCGAGGGATAGCCCAAGGACCACATTTCTGAAGACGATTGCCATGACCACTCCAAATAGATGCAGATTAATCCAGCCCGAGGCTGAGCTCGCCAGCGTTTGCGACCATAATCCGGTTCACCCCCGGACCTTCCTGCTCTGATGGGTTTTCACCTCATGTTCGTGATGTTAGGAAAGGTGCTTGAAGCAGGAATTGACTGCTGGCAGCCAATACTTTGAGTATGAGCGATTATAGCAAATAAACGTTAATATTAGCGCACTTCTTCTCCCTTTCTGACATACTTTGCGCGCACATCTGACCTATATTGAGAACTGCTGAATTATAGGATGAATTAAAAATGAACGGGGATGACCACGGTCATCCCCGCAGTTGGGCTTCATCTGTTGTGTCCCTTATTGATATGGTCTCAGGCTTTCTGCGATGGTGAGGATGTCCTCCATCATCAAGCGGCAGGCCTCATTTCCCGGACCGGATCGGCTAGTCGTGATACGGAAGAGGGAGCCATCCGTGTACCAGATCAGGCGGTGGAAATTTAAGTTTGGATCCCAGGTGAACTCGACCTCTTCCGATCCGGAAAATGGTGAGGTTGGGCCCCAGTTGCCTTGGACGTACTCTCCTTTTGTGCCATTGATATCCACTTCAATGATCTCTGCGCTGGCGCCAATGTCCCCCCGGTATTCGGGATCAGCCAAATAAGCTTCATAAGTGATCTGATTTTGGGTCAGGGTGAAGCCAGCGTATCTACCGCAGGTGAACTCTACCCAAGTCATTGGACCAAGGGGGTGGTATTCCGCTTTGTTTAGGCTGTACCCTTCGGGTAAGAATGTGGGCATGAACACGGGGAAGTCGGTATCTTTCAGGTCTCCTGGGGGTGTGATTACGATCCCCTCTTCCTCTACCGGGATCACCTGCCCATCGGATTGCACAATGAAGGGCTGGTCCTCCACACCCTCACTGTTTTCAGATGGAGCGCGCACAACGGTCTGCTTTTCGGTGTCATCAACGCTTTGGGAAAAGAATTGCAGCACCCTTTCCGCTAACACCCCTCCTGCGGGCGTGACCATGAGCGCTCCGATTGCGATGAGGAGAGTGAATAACGCCAGGATGGCAGCCCGTCTCCAATTCAAGTGAGCACTTCCCATCGTTGGTGCCCTTTCATTTTTAGCGACCTGGACCAAATGTCGCTCAAGCTGGGCGGTAAAAACGGGGTCTGGAGCAAGTTGATTACCCATTTCGGTGATCTTTCGTGCGAGTGACAGGTCTTCGGCTAACTCGGGCGGCGTATCACCTGAATCAAGCGCACGATCGAATGCCTTGGCTGCCTTTCTTTCGTCAGATTGTTTTGTGATCATAATTCATCCTCCGCGCTATCTATCAACCGCTCGCGTAAGTCCTTCACACCGCGATAAACCAGCATCCGGATGGCTGCTTCGCTTCTACTCATCAGCTTTGCGATCTCAGCAGTGCTCAACCCTACGATCAAGGAAAGGGTAACCGCTTCCGCACGGTCTGGGGATAACACCTTTAGTATTCTGGATATACGCCTCAACCGGAGCTGCTTGTCTATAACTACATCTGGTGTAGGATCCGGATGGGGCACATCTTCGGCGGCTTCCAATGACAGCGTGCTGGAGTGCTGGCGGTAATACATGGCTACCTTGTTTCGGGCAATTCCGAAAAGCCACGAACGGAAGCGATCAGTGCCGCGGTAAGTTCGGATTCCCTGGAGTGCAGCCATAAAGGTTTCCGTGGTGATATCCTGGGCGTCAGATTCGTGGCCTACGCGGGCAACGATATAGCGGTATATTGGGGTTACATGACGGCGATAAAGTATGCCAAAGGCCTCTGGCTGACCCTCCGTTATACGAACGAGCGCGTCATCGGATTGATTATCGTATTGTCCCGGTACTTTATGCGCTATGATGTAATCCATTAGTAAAACCTTGGAATCAATTGATTTTCTGCCTTTATCGATGCATCTATTAAGAGGTTGCAGTTAGCCCTTGTTTTGTAACAGGGAATTGGTCCAGTACCGATAACCAATTTACACCTTAGAAAATTCGACAGTCTGTGTTATCGTACCTTCATACTCACCAAAACCAAATTAACAACTGACTTTAGTTATGGGGGGATGACCACAGGAGGCCACCATGAAAATCGACCGTATCGAACTATACCATGTCGCGATTCCACTGCCGAAACCCTTTTACCCCTCCTGGATCCCTGGCTACCCTCAAACCGTCAACCGTTTTACGCTGCTCCGTCTAACGACCGATGACGGCGTCCAAGGTTTGGCGGCTGGGGTTGCCTTCGAACATGAGAGGCAAGGGCTGGGAGGACTATTGGGACCTTACCTGATCGGATTAGACCCCATAGACATCACAACCGCTCGCCAGCGGCTGCGGGAGGCCAGCTTCCTGGGCTGGCGCAACTATTGGATCGAAGCCGCTTTTTGGGACATTCGCGGCAAGGTGGAAGGAAAGCCCGTCTGGGCGCTGCTCGGAGGGGAGGGGGTCGAACGGGTTCCGGTGTACGCTTCCACAGGGGAGATCCACCCGCCGGAGCAGCGCGCCGATGAGGTCCTGCAGTTGCGGGAGATGGGTTTCGAGACAGTCAAATTGCGAGTGCACAGCTTCGACCCAGCTGAGGACCTCGCCCAAATCGAGGTCGTGCGCAATGTTGTGGGGGATGACATGGAGATCGGAGTGGACGCCAACCAAGGTTGGAGGGTGGCCTTGATCGATGATGCCCCGCTTTGGGACCTGCGGCGAGCGGTCAATTTCGCTAGTGCCTGCACCGACTTGGGAGTAGCATGGATCGAAGAGCCGCTGGATATGTATGCCTACGACGAGTTAGCCGAGTTGCGACGCATCTCCGAGGTGCCGATCGCGGGTGGGGAGCTTAACGCCGGCTGGCATGAGTTCAAAGTCATGCTGGAGAAGGGTAGTTACGATATCTACCAGCCTGATGCCACCATGGGAGGTGGGATTAGCGACGCCAAACGGGTATTGGATACCTGCCAGGAGCGCAGTCTCGGCTTCACACCCCATACCTGGACCAATGGTCTAGGTTTCCTGGTCAACCTGCACGTGCACGCCTCCTCTACCACCGGTCACCCTATAGAGTATCCCTACGAGCCACCAGGATGGGTCCCAGAGGCGCGCGACGGTCTCTTGGTTGAGCCAATTCGGGTAGCCCCTGACGGCACGGTATCTGTACCCCAAAGCCCAGGCTTGGGGATTGAGCTGGATGAGGATAAGCTGGCGCGCTATGGCAAGCGCTATTTTGAGATCACCTCCAGCGGCATTGCCATGAAAACCATTCGTGACAAGGGTCTCTTCACGGCTTTGCGTTTGGCGCGCAAAAAAGGTGCGAAACGTCATGGTGCCTGAGTAGGATAATGATGCACTCGGTAGCGAAGCATGAACAGATGGGATGGTTTGAAGTACGAAACGTCCCAATGTGCATACTTTGGAACGTTTTGATGTTCACTGCTGAAGGATCATTTATAATTCCAGATGGCGCTGTCTTGCTAAATGGCGACCCCTGGATGCTTGAAAGATGATCAGGATACTGACTGGTATATCTGTGGTGTTGCACCAACAGTGGGGGAGAGAGGCGTCTAACAGCAAGCTGTCCCCAGGTGATATTCTGTATTCTTGATTATCAACAAAATATTTTATCTCCCCCTCAATACAATAGACAAATTCTTGGCCAGGATGCGTAATGGGGTCGCTGGTCGTATCAGCACCTGCCTCAATGGTTATCCGAAAAGGTTCTAGTTGCTGGTTAGGCAGTCCGATGCCCAAACTTTCCATAATGAAATTGTCGTTTTGGTACTTTAATCCTGACCCTTTCTTAACGTAAACAGCCTTCAAGCCGGATTCTTCATTGAAAAGATCTGATATGGGTACCTGGAGGGAGGTTGCCAACCGGTGTAATGTGGAAACCGTGGGCGAATTTTTACCCCGCTCGATGAGACTAATCGCGTTGGCTGATAAGCCACATCTTTCTGCCAATGCCCTTAGAGCATACCCTTTACGGATACGAAGTTCCCGAATTCGCAACCCAACATTGGGTTCTTTCTTTTGGTTCACTTTGACCTGCTCCTTTTGGCTGAAAGTCATATATTGGGTTTTTGACCGTATTACAATTGTAACATAATAATTGACACTTGTAAACTATAGTAGTACAATATGTGATAAATAATGTGTGTAATGGGTTATTGTGCACAATATTATGTTACATCCAAAGTCGGTTTGCCTCAGATGGCTGAAATCTCAAATCCAGTAGTTTGGTTTTTAGGTCAGTTTTTATGGAGCAGGCCAACTTGTAAGTAATATTTGATCTGTGTGGGATTGTTATCGCGGCCCATACCATCTAGAGAAGGAATAGGACACAATGAGAAAATTTAAATGTTACGACTGTGAACATACCTGGGAACTCCCGTTTGTAGAAGGTGGTCGAGGTGTAAACCAATCCTGCCCCAAATGTGGAAGTGGCAATATCCACCGTATGGGTAAGGGGGTAGGGCGGGGACGATGGAACCAGCTTCGTAGGCGGGAAAGATGGCGCGACAGACAATCTGAAAAATCAGATAGCAATTCTGACTAGCTTGAGGTCGTAAAGGATTAAAATGAAAATCGCTATTTCTGCTGTTGAAGCTCGTTCCGATGCGCCCATTGATCCCCGATTTGGTCGCTGCGCTTTTTTCATCATCTTTGATACAGATACTGGGAATTGGAATGCCTTACCCAACCCGGCAAACCAATCTTTAGGCGGAGCCGGTACTCGGGCAGCTCAATTCATCACCAACCAAGATGTTGAGGTTGTCATCAGTGGCAGGTTTGGCCCTAAAGCTCAATCTGCCTTAGAGGCGGTTGGAATTGAACTATTTAAAGCCCACCAGGCTCAAGTTGATACCTTGGTTGAAGCATACCAAGCTGGGCAACTCATACCGGTTAGTTAGCCCGCGAAATCAGTGGACTGTGGTCTTCAGGGTCTTGGTGGTAGGTAAGTTGTGATCATAACAGTAGCCAGCGGTAAAGGCGGTACCGGCAAAACCACGATAGCAACCAGCCTTGCGATGGTAACCAATGCTGTTACTTTTCTCGATTGCGATGTCGAGGCGCCCAACGCGCACCTATTCCTTTATCCAAATATCGAACAGCGTCAAGATGTCGATCTCTTGGTCCCTGTTGTGAATGAGGGGCGTTGTACTGGTTGTGGACGCTGTGCTGAGATTTGCCAATATCACGCTATTGTGGTCTTAGCTGGTAATGTACTGGTCTTCCCCGAGTTATGTCACGGCTGTGGAAGTTGCACGCTGAACTGTCCGGAGAACGCTATTTCTGAGAAGCCAAAAACATTAGGAATATTAAAAAGAGGGCGAGCGGTTACTGGGATTGGCTTTGCTCAAGGAGTGCTTAATGTAGGTCAACCGATGGCAGTGCCTGTCATCCGTCAGCTTAAGCGTTGGGGTCCCTTTCCATCCAGTCATTTGATCATTAAGGACGCACCACCTGGTACATCTTGCCCGGTTGTCGAAACCATTCGAGGATCGGACTTCGTCATTTTGGTCACGGAGCCGACCCCGTTTGGCTTGCACGATTTGAAATTGGCTGTCCAGGTTGTACGAGAGCTCAATATCCCCGCAGGAGTCGTCATAAACCGGGATGGAATTGGAAATTCAGATGTAGATGACTATTGTTGGAGTTTGGGGTTGCCGATCCTTATGCGTATCCCCATGGATCGCCGTATCGCGGAAGTCCTAGCTAGTGGGACAGTATTGACCATGGCTTTTCCTGAATATATTTCTGATTTCCGGAATATGTATACCAACATCCTTTCACTGATTAGCGTGGAAACAATGACTTCCGAGTTATCCCAATCCTCTCAAGGATGAGATTGTTCGATACATATGGACATGCAACAACTCGTGATCCTCAGCGGTAAAGGGGGAACTGGCAAAACCAGCTTGACAGCAGCCTTTGCACATCTAGCTGAAACTGGTTCATATCCCATGTCGACCGTGCTAGCTGATGCAGACGTGGATGCGGCCAATCTGGAACTTTTGTTAGATCCACAAATCCTGAAAACAGAACAATTCTGGGGCGGCCAAATCGCAGTGATTGAACCAACTGCCTGCACAGGTTGTGGTGAGTGCGAGCGAGTTTGCCGCTTCGATGCAATACATATTTCTGAGTTTGAGAACACCTTTTTCGATATTGATCCAATTGCTTGCGATGGCTGCGCAGCGTGTGTATATCAATGCCCAGAAGGTGCCATTAGCATGCAAGATCAAGTTGTCGGCAAGTGGTTTCAATCGATGAGCTGTTATGGTCCCTTGTTCCACGCCGAACTTCGTCCGGCTCAAGAGAATTCAGGAAAGTTGGTTACATTGGTCAAGCAGCGCGCCAGATTATTCGCTTTAGATGAGGGTTATTCTCTGGTGATTATAGATGGACCGCCCGGTATTGGTTGCCCGGTGATCTCTGCTGCCTCAGGGGCAGATTTGGCGTTGATTGTTGCAGAGCCGACGATGTCAGGGTTACACGATATGCAGCGGGTTTTTCATACCACAGACCACTTCGGTATTCGATCGTTGGTCTGTGTCAATAAAGCTGATCTTTATCCTCCGGCTGTGACGGAAATCAAGACTTACTGCCAGGATCATAGTATCGAATTCATTGGGTGCATACCTTTTGATGAAATAGTGACTGATTCTATGGTTCGAGGTCAAGTAGTGACAGCTTTCCAACCCGACAGCTCCGCCAGCAGGGCCGTACAAGCGATTTGGGAACGATTAAACAACTTGCTGAAGGAGTCGGTGTAGGAATGCAATTAGAATCGACCAGATTACTAGAGGCTATTCATGAACGCCTGCGGTTGGTCATTGACCCCGAGACCAACGCAGATGTGATGCGTATGCGGCTGGTCGAGAATCTATCGGTAGAATCGGGAGGCCGGGTCAAATATACATTCCGTCCCTCTTCACCGCTTTGCCCGATTGCTGTATTTTTGGTTAAGCAGATCAAACAAGCGGTTGCTGGAGTACCTGGGGTTAAGGAGCAGTGCATTAAGGTCACGGGTTACATAGCAGCTGAGGAATTAACAAATTTAATCAACAAGGAGAATTAATATGCGTATCGCAATTTCATCCGAGGACAAAAACGGACTGGACAGCCTGGTAAGCCATCATTTTGGCCGTTGTCCCTATTATGTATTGGTGGATGTAGAGAATCAAGAAGTTCAAGTCGTTAAAGAATTGGACAATCCATTTTTCGAGCGGCACCAGCCAGGGATGGTACCGGAGTTTATCCATGGTCACGGCGTGGATGTGATGCTCAGTGGTGGGATGGGTCGACGGGCAATTGGATTTTTCCAACAATATGGCATCGAGATTGCCACCGGTGCTTCCGGAACGGTGCGGAGTGCACTGGAGGGATACCTGGATGGTCAACTGCGCGGTGCTCAGCCGTGCAGGGATAGCCTAGAACACGGGCATGACCATCATTGATGCTGGTTCTCTTGAATGGTATTATGATCCCCTAGCTGGGCGAGTCCGGGTCGTTGGTTGATATCGTGAAGAAGCGGGGTAAAGAGAAATGGGTATTCTGGATGATTTGATCTCTACGCTTCCTGATTTAGAGGTCCTTCAGGTTTGTATTGGACTGCATTGGACGGGGGTAGTGGTCGAGTCAGATGGCGTAAGACGCTGCGGTCTGGCGTCGACCCTTCACGCCAAAGAACACCACCACGGCATACCAGATGTGCCTCAATCAGGTCAATTGGCAAACATGTCTGGGTTAACCTTGGCGAGATTTGCTCAATCCGAGCTGCCCACCTTAGCGAGCGTGGGGGTTGCAGCGATTAATGCATTGATCCCTCCACAACCTGAACTCTGGGTGGATATGAACGCTGAGGAGGTTATCGCTGAAAAGGGAGCAGGAAAGTCGGTCGTCCTCATAGGGGAATTCCCATTTGTCCCACGTTTGAGGCAACGTGTGGGGGAGTTGATAGTATTGGAACGCGATCCGGAAAAGGGTGATCTTCCGGACACTGCTGCTCCAGCAGTGATACCCACCGCGGAGGTCGTTGCCATCACTGGGATGACATTAATCAATCACACTTTGGAATCGTTGCTAGACCTTTGTTCACCCCGGGCATTGATGATACTCATCGGCCCCAGCGTTCCTCTTAGTCCCTTGCTGTTTGATTATGGGTTCGATCTCCTTTGCGGGTCGGTAGTGACGGCGATTGATCCGGTGCTCCAAATAATTTGCCAAGCGGGCAATTTCCGTCAGATGCACCGCGCCGGAGTACGCCTGGTTACAGTCACAAAACCGGGTTTCAATGAGAATGCTGGAGGATCGTTATAGTGGTTTGAACGACACTGAGGAAGCCTTTCGCGCGATTACTACTGCTCTTCAGCATATCCAACCTGATGAAGCGCACATAACCCTACCCACTCGTCTTCCGTTCGAGATGTGGGTACAACCTACTGATGAAGTCGGGGTGCCTCCTCGGAGCGTTTCCGTGATCGGTGACCGGGTTAAAAAGTTGAAACCTTAGAACAAAAAGATGCGCCGTATAAACACTGCTCTCAATGTATCTTGTTATTAACCACCACCCAGTTAATGGGGATTCTTTAATCTAAACTTTGGATAAACTTAAATAGGTCGGCTAAGTCCAGGTCGCTCATTTCCCAGCGGGACATATCATCACTGAGCGGCTCAACGCCGGGGTGGACTCCCTTGACCATCGCCCTTCGGAAATCTGTCAGGTCGTAATCGCTCTGCTCATCATCATGTTCATCATCCCCGTGACCTCCGTTGCTGTGCTCTTCTGCTTCACCTCTTAGCGCCTCATAGCGGATATCAGGCGCTTCCATGACCTGCATGTGCATGAAGTGCGTGCCGCCGCGCCCATCGTTACCGTGACAATAAGCGTAGCTTAATATTCATTCAACCGCCGAAAATGATGCTCGTATAATTATTGCATTGCATGATTGAATACCCTGAAAAAAGGTGCTTCTAGGGAGGGATTCCCCACCCTCTACATGAGGAAGTAGTTATATCAATTCACACAGTCATGATAAAATTAATCTTGAATATCCATGAATTATTACCTTATTTGGAGCAATAATACAAACCATTACCCCCCCGTTGGTTCATACGGGTGGTTTGTTTTATAACCAACGATTGATATTAAAGAGATAGAAATACCATGAAGGAAAGTAATATTTTAGGAGTATCTGATTCGGTTCGAGTATATGAAAACATCCTGCAGACCATCGGCAGAACTCCTTTGGTACGATTGAATCGGGTGGCACAAGGATTGCCATGCCCTTTGTACGCCAAATTGGAGTTTTTCAACCCGGGCGGCTCAGTAAAAGACCGCATTGCATTCAATATGATCACCGAAGCTGAAGAGAGTGGGCGTCTGAAACCCGGTGGAACCGTTGTGGAGGCTACCTCCGGAAATACCGGCGTTGGGTTGGCGATTGTTTGTGCGATTAAAGGCTACAAGTCGGTTTTCGTGATGCCGGATAAAATGAGCCAGGAAAAGATCCAATTTCTACGGGCTTACGGTGCCAGGGTAGTGATCACGCCTACGGCAGTATCCCCCGACGATCCCCGTTCCTATTACAGTGTGGCGAAGCGCATTGTTTCCGAAACGCCAAATGCAATCCTTGCCAACCAGTACCATAATCCAGAGAATCCCCACAGCCATTACTTGACGACCGGGCCAGAGATATGGGATCAGACACAAGGTAAAGTTACCGACGTGGTTTTGGGTATGGGTACAGGTGGGACTGCTACGGGTGCGGGTCGCTACCTCAAGGAGCAAAATCCGGACATCCGCATTATCGGGGTTGATCCCGCGGGATCCATCTTGCTGGAAGCTTGGCAGCAAGGAGATTTTCCCCCGGAGGTCACCGCGACGCCTTATAAAGTGGAAGGTATCGGTGAGGATTTCCTGCCGACAACTTTGGAACTCTCAATCCTGGACGAAGTGTTGCGGGTTTCGGATAAGGAATCATTTCAATGGGCACGTCGATTAGTCAAGGAAGAGGGAATCTTCTGTGGCGGATCTTCAGGCTCCGCGTTAGCTGGTGCCTTACGTTACGCTCAAGGCTTAGACTCTAAGCGTTTAGTTGTGGTGGTGCTACCTGACTCTGGATCGCGCTACTTATCAAAGGTTTTTGATGATAAATGGATGCGCGAGAACGGATTCCTGGAAGCAGAGTGGCGCGAAATTACTTTGGGCGAGGTCTTAGCCAACAAAACTCTTCCCGGTTTGATAACCGTCTCCGCTGAGGACCGCATGGTAGATGTGATCACACTTTTAAAAGAGAATGATATCTCCCAGGCTCCTGTACTTAAGCGTGACGGTTCTCTTGCTGGTCTAGTGACTGAGGTAGATCTACTCAAACATATGATGAGCTCTGAACACGAGCATACGCCGGATGAAACTATTAAAACCATCATTCAACCTGCACCATCCAGTTATTCGGCTCAAACCCCCATTGGGGATGTTCTGTCTCAATTTGTCGAGGAGCCCGTGATTTTGGTGACAGAAGCGGAGCGCCCCGTTGGCTTACTAACGAAAATCGATGTACTCGATTTCATCGCCCATGAGATATAATTTCCCTCTGCGGTTATAATACGCCCGCTTTACGATAAAATTTCAATAAGTTCAACATCTGACTGAATAGGGCTAAAGGTCAGTAATAGATCTTTTGTATATTTGAAAAATTGCTATGCCACCATTTCTACCAACACTTAAAATTCTCCCCGTTGCGCAATTGCTTCCGCACGAACAGCATGACCAGCAGCGTGTATTGCCATTAATTAAGAGTCTGGACTCCGATGGTTTTTTGAGAAATCCTCCCGTGGTGACCCCTTTGAGTGATGACCAAGCGCGCTATGTGGTCTTGGATGGTGCTAATCGCACTGCAGCTTTCCAGATGATTGGCTGTCCTCACATCGTTGTCCAGGTGGTTGAGTCTGTCAATCCCGGTCTGAGGCTGAGAGCATGGAATCATGTCGTTTGGGGGTTGGAATCGCGCGCTTTGTTAGATGGTTTAAGTGCGATTGCCGGCTTGAACTTACGGGAGATTGATCCAGGCAAAGATGATCCGGAATTGAGCTTTAGCGATTGTATGGCGAGAGTGCTCCTGTCCGAGAAGCGGGGTTATGACCTCTGTACTGAATTGGGGGATCTTGCCAGACGAGGCAGCCTGCTGAATGCCATTGTTGATAGTTATAAACAGCGCGCTATGATGGACCGCACTACCGTTGACACTGCAGAATCGTTGACGAATTTATATGACCGTTTTAGTGGTTTGATCGTCTACCCGATATTTAAACTGGATGAAATCCTTAAGTTAGCTTCTGAAGGGTTGCGGATTCCCGCAGGGATCACCCGTTTTATGATCTCCCCCCGAGCTCTGCGTTTAAACTACCCTCTGGCTGATTTGAAAAAGGGTCAATCTCTCTCCGAAAAGAACGCAGCTCTAGCCCAATGGCTGCAGGAACGTCTTGCACGCAGGGGTGTACGCCATTATCAAGAGGAGACAGTTCTGTTCGACGAATAATCCAGTGCATTCTCCAGGTCTGTGATTAAGTCGTCGATATGTTCTAGACCGACGGAAAGGCGTACGAGTCCTGGGTTAACGGCCAAGGGGGAATCAGCAGTCGATGCATGAGTCATCGCTGCGGGCACCTCGATCAACGATTCCACACTGCCCAGGGATTCAGCTAAGGTGAAAATGTGTGTATTTTCTGCGACCTGTGCAGCACTTTGCGCTCCTCCCTCGAGCACAAAAGAGACCATCCCCCCTCCATTACGCATCTGCTGACGAGCGATCTCCACCTGAGGGTGAGTGGGGTGGAAGGGATAAAGGATTTTGACAACTTTAGGATGGGCAGCTAAGAATTCTGCTACCACAGCGGCGTTCCGGGCGTGGCGGTCCATTCGCACCGGCAATGTTTTTATCCCCCTTAAGACCAGATAACAATCCATTGGTCCCGGCACAGCCCCTACAGCATTTTGCAGAAAGGCTAAACGTTCGTGCAGTTGGGTGGACTTGCTCACCAGCACCCCACCAACCACATCGGAGTGTCCCCCTAGATATTTTGTGGTTGAATGTAAGACGATATCGGCCCCTAAATCTAATGGTCTCTGCAGGTAAGGCGTGGCAAAGGTGTTATCAACAGTCAACAGGACATTGGTGTTGTGGTTATGGACGGCATCTGCAACCTTGCGAATATCCGTTACGCTTAGAAGGGGGTTTGTGGGGCTTTCCAACCAAACCAAGCGGGTATTGGAACGCAACCCCGCCTTCACTTCACTTATGTTTGTAGTGTCCACATAAGTGAATTCCAGACTGTAGCGCCGGAACTCTTTATCGAAAAGTCGATAGGTACCGCCATATACATCATTTCCAGCCAAGATGTGATCTCCCGGCTCCAGCAGTCTAAGGACAGCGTCGGTGGCTGCCATCCCCGAGGCGAAAGCTAGCCCGAGAATCCCGTTTTCCAAGGTGGCGATGCACCCCTCCAAAGCGGTTCGAGTGGGATTTCTGGTGCGGGAATATTCATAACCGCGATGGCGACCGATCCCATCTTGTTTGTAGGTCGAAGTCTGATAAATGGGGGTCATCACCGCCCCTGTGCTCGGGTCGGGTTCCTGCCCAGCATGGATGGATTTAGTCTCAAATTTCATTTAATCACCAAATTCTATTTCGCATTCGATGCCATTCTTGTTCGGCTCACATGTACCAATTTCGATTTCATTATAGTAGACCTTAAAACTGTCTTCCCAAAAACGCGCTCCTTGGGAGCGGAAAATACGCTCTCCTATTTCGTCGCATTTGTTCTTAGGCAGCTTGGGTCGACCCGTATCTTTTACTGCTACCACACATTCTCCAGGCAGAAGGTCATTAACCAGCCATTCCGTCCCTTTTATGGCGTCTGATCCGTCACCCAACTGCAAGGGCGACAGTGTAAAGGGTTCTTCACCATCATTAATAACCACTAAGCTGTCATCTTTTTTCGTTGATATGATAATTTTAAAGTTATCAGAGATGATAACAGTTGCCGTCTGGGTAGCTGTTGGAGAAGGAGTTTGTGTCCAGGATGTGACCATATTTTCAGTTACGTGAATCGTTTCTGTTGCTGTGATAGTCGATGTTAAGGTTTCATTATCGTTCTGACTGGCGAAAGAAGTCTCTGTCAACAAAGGGGTAGGCGTCTTTGTTCTGTTAACAATCAGGATGATGTCTACGGTCTGCGACGTCATGGTGGTGGGGGAAATGGTTGCGATTTCGTTCTGACTTCTCAATCCAGATGCCCACTGCACCAGGACGATCAGGGAAATACACATAACCACTATCAAAATCAAGGCTAGCACCCCAGCTCCTAGCATAATGGGTAGTGGTTTGGACTTTTGGTTTTCCGGTGAAGGTGTTGCCGAATCTATGCTTTCCTCTATGGCTGGAGGTTGTGGTGAAGCTACCTCTTTGAGAGTACCTGACTTTAGAGCGGTTTCGAATTTTACCCGCTCCGCTAAGGTTACGGATTTGTCAGATGGGCTTATTCCCGATATTTGTGTTCTATCTTTATCTTTGAATATGGCATGCTCTAAGGTGGCGCTAAATTCTGAACCACTCTGATAACGGTCTTCTGGTCGTTTTTTTAGAATTTTAAACAGGATATCTTCAAGTTCTGTGCTGAGACTTGGACGCAGCTCCCTTGGAGGTGGAAGCTGTTCTTCGATGTGCATGATGGCGACATCTAAGGGTTTGGAGCCGTCGAAAGGGACTCTACCTGTAAGCATCTCATAGAGGATGACACCCACTGAATAAAGATCGCTTTGAGGGACGACATTGGCAGACGAAATCGCCTGTTCTGGGGAAACATATCGTGGGGAACCCAAAACCTGACCCCTCGTGGTTACATCAGATAGCATCGCCAAACCAAAATCGGTGAGATATACTTTCCCTTTTTTGTCAAGCATAACATTGGAGGGTTTCAAGTCTCGGTGAATAACCCCTTGGCTGTGAGCATAATCCAAGGCCTGACAGACTTCAGAGACAATGCGGCAAATATCCTCAATGAGCATAAATTCACCATCTGCCCGGTATAGGTCCATGATTTTCTCAAGATTGATACCATCAATGAACTGCATGGCTATGTACATTAACCCCTCTGCCTGACCAAAGCGATACAACCGAACAATATGCTCGTGTTCCAGTCGAGCGATAGCGCGCGCTTCTCTTTCGAAACGTGTTACATAATCCGCATCTGCACGAAATGGCTTCTCAATGACCTTTAATGCAACATACCGGTTGAGGCGCTCATCCAGCGCCCGGTAAACCCTTGCCATGCCTCCTTTACCAAGCAGGGTTTCGATACGGTATTCATCTAGTTTGTGATAAAGTAGTGAGTCTTTAGAAATCACAAAACAACTCTTTCAATAATCTCTATTGTTTGTATCAAGACGATCACTTCTCTGACTTCATACCATTTGAATCGGAATCTGATGCTATCACTCCGGACATTTACATATTCGTTTGGTTCAATCGTCTCTAGAAGATATAAAAATCAGCTGATTGAAGCATTTTTATGTCACACGAATGGTTGGTGAGTTAATTATATAAGGGTAAGTGACATAAACTCTTATCAAATTTGAATGGTCGGTTGAGACGGAAAAATGCGGTGTAGAATAGATTTATGAACACCAACGATCCACTCATCGGGCGCAGACTCTCAAATTTTCGCCTAGAGCGCGTGATAGGCAGGGGTGGGATGGCTACGGTTTACTATGGTTGGGATAT
>JASFVL010000426.1:0-3966 GCA_050049875.1 Anaerolineales bacterium | reverse complement strand
GCCGGGCGTTCGACGAGTGGCTGGAGGAGCGGGGGACGATTTTCAGGCCAAGCACTCGCAAGCAATCACGGCTGGCGTGGAAGCGGCTGCTGCAGGTGTGGCGCAACGAGGACCCGGGGACAAGCTCGAGCAAGATGCCGTGGGAGCTGGAGAAGGGAGATATCGAGCAGTTCATGGAATGGATGAAGGCGAAAGGGTACGCTGCCAGCACGATAGCCAACTCGGTGGGTATGCTGGCGAATTTCTACCGCTGGTTCGGCGAACGGTGGATCGATCCGGAGTGGGTGGCAGGTTTCAACCCGGCGGCAGAGGTAAAGCGCCCGAAGGTCAAGCGCTACGACCGGGCGGCGCTGCTGAGCAGAGGCGAGATCGAGGCGCTGCTGGACATCCTGGAACGGGACGAGACGGCTCTGGGCAAACGGGATCACGCTTTTTTTCTGGCGCGGCTGCGGATGGGGGTGCCGCTGAGGGCGCTGCAGCAACTGCAGTGGGGACAGATCGAGGGGGAGGATGAGGGGCGGGAGGGTAAACCGTGGGTGCGCTGGCAGGGCGGGGGAGGCCGCACACCGCTGCCAAAGGAGGTGTGGGAGGCGATTTTGGATTATCTGGGGGCATCAGGGCGACTAGAGCAGATGCGGGAAGGGGACTACGTCTTCGCGCCCTTACTCGAACCGGGGAAGGATGGGAAGAAGAACTCGGCGGAGGACTGGGTAAGGGAGCAGCACATCTCGACGAGCCAAATCCTGAGGAGCTTGAAGCTCTACGGAGAAGCGGTCGGGATCGCAGGTAAAAAACTGTCTCTACAGGCATTACGGCGGACGGCGGTGAGGTTAAAGCTGGATGAGGGCAGCAGCATCGAAGAGATGCAGGTTTTTATGAACAGCGAGGAAGATGCAAGGTTCATAAAATACAGACTGGGAAAGCTGCCGCAGCTCCCGGAGGATGGGAACAAGGGTGATTTGGCAGAAGGCGAGGCGCAGGTGCCAGAGCGGAGGGCAAAGCCCTACAAGCCCGGGGATGGGCTCAAGCATGGGTATTACGCCAAAAGCCAGCCGGAGGAGGAGGTGAAGGCGGTGATGGCGGAGGACATCCAGGGGATCAAGGAGGAGATCAGCGGGCTGCGGTGGCTGGCACGGGAACTGGTGGTGAAACAGAAGGAGGCCGCGACGATCAAGGAGGCGATGAAACTGGCGGATACGCACATCCTGGCGGTCTACCGGGTGGCGGAGCTGATGAAGGCGGAAGAGCAGCTGGTATGCGAGGAGGAAGGGGAAAGCTGGGGGGAGGATGCGATGGTGCTGGATTCAAACAGCCTGAAGGAGGAGATCGCGACGGTGCGATATATGCTGCGGAATGTACTGGCGCGAGCTTTCGAAAGTGAGGATACGGCAGAGTTCGTGCGTTTGGTGCAGGTTTACGGGAGCGGGTGCCTGCGATTGGTGCGGGTACTGAAGCAGGAGAAGAGCAACGAAGACAACATGGAGAGGTACCTGAGCGATTTGTACATTCAAAAGATCGATGAATTGGCCAAGGAGATAAAGTGGTTGAATTGAGGGGGTATTTGAGAGAGTCTGTAGAATATTTTGTGTAAACAAGCACCTCGTATAATTCAACAAGAAAGGATACGAGGTAGAAAAAATGAGTAAAACACGAAATGAGAAAAACAAGAAACGATTTGATCTCCCATCAGCGGAAAAAGTTCAGGAAGAACTCTCCAAAGCGGAGAGCATGGATGATTTCTTTGGAAAGGATGGTATCTTTGCCAAGCTGTTTGCTAACACGATGGAGCAAATGCTGGAAGCGGAGTTGAGCGATCATCTCGGTTACGAGAAATATGAAGCCAAAGGTCGCAACACAGGAAACAACCGCAATGGTCGTTACGACAAGAAACTGCGCACCTCGGGCGGCGATGTCCAGATCGAGGTGCCTCGGGATCGCAATGGGACCTTTGAGCCTAAAGTGGTTCCGAAATACGGACACAATACGAACGAGTTGGAAGAGAAGATCCTGGGCATGTATGCCCGTGGGGTCTCCACCCGAGACATCCAGGACACGCTGACCGAATTGTATGGTGTAGATGTCTCACCCAGCCTGATCTCGAAAGTGACGGATAAAATCTGGGAGACGGTCGAAGGATGGCAAAATCGACCCCTGGACGCCATCTATCCCATCATTTACCTGGACGCCCTGCATCTCAAGATCCGGCAGGACGGTCAAGTAAAAAACACGGCTGTCTATGTCGTTCTGGCCGTTGACCTGGAAGGCAAGCGGGATGTGCTAGGTCAATGGGTATCAGAAGGCGCTGAAGGGGCCAATTTCTCCCGTAGGAACATCGGGACGATGTGGCTCAGCGTGCTCACAGACCTGCAAAATCGAGGGGTTCGGGACATCTTCATCGCCACCACAGATGGGTTGACCGGCTTCAGTGATGCCATTCGGGCTGTTTTTCCACAAACAGAAATCCAGCGCTGTGTCATTCACCAGATCAGAAACAGCCTGCGCTACGTTTCCTGGAGAGACAGCAAGGACTTTGTCAAAGACCTAAAAGCCGTTTACCAGGCCCCGAACCGGGAGACAGCTGAGACTAATCTGCTGCATCTGGGTGAGAAGTGGAACGACAAATATCCTGTGGCCGTGCGCTCTTGGGAAAACAACTGGGAAGAACTCTCGACTTTCTTCAACTTCCCGGCTGAGATCCGGCGCTTGATTTACACCAACAACGCCATCGAAGCCTACCACCGCCAACTCCGCAAAGTCACCAAAAACAAGGCCGTATTTCCTACCCCCCAGGCGGTGCGCAAACTGCTTTATCTGGCTAACGTCCATATCACCAAGAAATGGACCCGTCCTTTGGTCGATTGGCCTTTGATCCTCAATCAACTGGCCATCCGCTTTGAAGGTAGGTTTCCTGTATGACCTTTTCCTGCCAGCTTCTGGGTGATTGTAACCTTCGCCTTGCGGGCCTCAAGGGCGTGCCAGCCTCTCACCAGGCATGCGCTCAAAACGCCCTTGACCCCCGCGCCAGCTCAGGTATTATTCCCAAAAGCACTGTCAGGAAAAATATTGGTAAGGTGCTGAATACACAAACTTTCTCACACTACCTCGTCTTGGATTTCGACCAACGCTTCGCGGTCTCACCTCGCAGCCATCACAACGCCCATCGCCCGCTGTTATTCTCTGAAGACGAACTTAATGTCATCTTTTCCCTCCAAGAAACCCGCATCCTTTCCAAAAACCTCACCCTGCAGTACAACAAGGTGATCTACCAGATCCAAACTACGCGCCCCACTTATACCCTGCGCAAAGCCCAGGTTACGGTATGCGAGAATGCCCAGGGCGACATCACTATCCTCTACAAGGGCAAACCCCTACAATACTCCGTCTTTCATAAGCAGCAACGCCAAGCTGAAGTCCTCACCAGCAAACAGATCGACACACATCTCAAGGAGCTAAAGAAACCCCCTAAACCTGCCCCCAATCACCCCTGGCGTCAGTATGGTCGTCATCTTAACGGCAAACCCATTCGGGAAACCTCTCTCCAAGGCGGTGATTGATGCACGGCGGCGTCATGCGTTTATCGCTTTGGGGACTACCGGCAGGGCACTCGCTGTCGCTAAGAATACTTGAGTTATGTGATTATGGTTGTCACAGAATCGCAAAGGGCAGAACGATTTCCGCTCTGCCCTGCCGTTTAGTCACCTGAGCGGCGCTCGGGTCGCACGCCTGCGTTGCCCTACCCTCCGTTCAGGTGACATGATTTTATCATCAGTTTTGTCCTCTAGAACAGGACATCTCTACTTTGCAGAAAATAGGACATTTCTACTTTGCATTGACAGGATCTTTGGGTGGCTGTCTAGGGCAATCGCATTTGGGCGATTTGCCCTCACCAAGAGAGGAAAAGGGGGTGTGGTCGTGGGGCTCTATCCCACGACCACACCCCCTATCACCACATCCTTGGGGATCGCA
>JASFVL010000425.1:0-3969 GCA_050049875.1 Anaerolineales bacterium | reverse complement strand
CAAAACCGCGTCGGGGGGGTCGTGCTCGATCATCTCCAAGGCCACTTCTCCGTTCTGGGCGGACTCGATGACGTAGTCGGTGTCCTCCAGAAGTTGGTTGACCATATCGATGACCTTTGCATCGTCATCTACAACTAAGATGCGCTTGGGCGGCACACCACCGTTCTCCACGGTCAGGCGGGCCAAAGCAGCTAACACATCCTGCTCGCCCAGCGGTTTGACCAGGTAGTCAGCAGCGCCCAGGCGGTAGCCCAGGGCTTTTTTATCCACGATCGAGAGCATGATGACCGGGATATCGCGAGTATCCGGGTCGCCTTTCAACTCATGCAGCACCTGCCAGCCGTCCTTTTTCGGCATCATGATGTCCAGGGTGATGGCGAAGGGCTTCAACTGTTTGGCTTTTTGCAGACCCTCATCCCCACCCAGCGCTCCGACGACCTGGTAGCCGGCTTCCTCTAGGTTTTCCCGCAAAATATAGACCACATCCGGACTATCGTCGATCGCCAAAACGATCGGCTTGTCGCCGTCTAGAGCAGGACGAGCGGTGCGCTCTCCGCTGGCATCGATCTTCTCTGCCTCCTGGCTCTCGAAATGGAGCGGCAGGCTGAGGGTGAAGGTCGAGCCCCCACCCACCACGCTCTCCACGGAAAGATCCCCGCCCAGCAGATAAGCCAAGCTGCGGCTGATGGACAGCCCCAGACCGGTACCGCCGTATTCTCGAGTGGTGCTGGTATCCGCCTGCTGGAACTCTTGGAAGATGGTATCCAAGGCCTCCTCGGAGATGCCAATCCCAGTATCTGCGACCGCGATTTTGAGGTTTTGACCCTCCTGGAGGGCACGCACCGTGATTTCACCTTGGTGAGTGAACTTGGCAGCGTTGCTGAGCAGGTTGAGCAGAATCTGTTTGACCTTATCTTGGTCAGAATAAAGCGGCGGCAGCTTCTCACCCAAGTCCTTGGCCAGCTTGACACTGCCCTGTTTAACCAAGGGTTGGGTTGTGGTTAGGCAGAGATTCACCAGGGGCTCGACTTCAAACGTGGTGAGCTGCACATCCATGCGCCCTGCTTCGATCTTAGCGATATCCAGGATGGTGTTGATCAAACCCAAGAGGTGCTCGGCGCTGATCAGCACTTTATCTAGATTTTCAATCTGTCTTTCCGGCAGAAGTGCGGCGCCCTTTCGCTTGACGATGCGGGTGAAGCCAATGATAGCGTTGAGCGGAGTGCGCAGCTCGTGGCTCATGTTGGCCAGGAATGTGCTTTTAGCCCGGTTGGCATCCTCGGCGGCTCGGCGGGCGGCTTCTAACTCGCTGATGTCGTGGTAGATGGCGATAAATCCGATCTGCTCTCCAGCGACGATCACCGGCAGGCCCAGCACCTCCACGTCAACCAGAGATCCGTCTTTTCTCGTGCGCTTAGTGGTGGTCTGCACGCGCCCGTGGGTTTTAATCTCTTCCGTATATTCCTTGGCTTTTTCATACAAGCTGGGATGTTTGGCGACCAGAACGTCCACATCCTTGCCTAGCGCCTCTTCAGCGGTGTAGCCAAACAATTTCTCAGCGGAGGGGTTCCAGGACACAACCAGCCCATCCAAATCGATGGTCACCACCGCCGCTGGGCTGTTAACCAGCAATGCTTCGAAATATTCCTTCTGGCGCTCCACTTCCTCAAACAGGCGCGCGTTTTCAATCGCGATGGAGGCATGCCGGGACAACCCGGTCAGGAAATCCAGATCGCGCTGCGCGAACGCATCGTTACCTGGGGCGCGCCACACAGCCATCGCGCCGATGGCCTGCTCTCGTACCTGCAAAGGCGCCACCATCAACCGCTCCCCCTCTTCTTCCCGGGGCGTGCCGTTGATATGCACCATTCGGTGATCGCTGCTTGTGTCGGCGATCATCTCAGGTACGCCTTCCTTGATGATATCCCCGACGATGCCGGCCCCAATTTCGAACTCGAAGTCCAAGATAGCTTCGACATTATCCCCGACCGCGGTGATCGGTTTGAGGGTCACGTCGTCATCCTGGAGCAGAAAAATAGCGCTGGTGCCGGCCTCAAGCAAGTCGCGAGCCGATGAGGTGATGCGGCTCAAGACGGTTGGCAGATCCAGGGTCTCAGAGACGTCGCGGCCCACTTCCGCCAGAGTAGCCATCTCCTCAGCCCGCCGCACAGTCTCCAAATACAGGCGGGCGCTTTCGATCGCAATGGCGGCTTGGCGGGAGACGCTGATCAGAAAATCCAGTTCCCGCTGGGTGAACAAGCCGAGTTGGTGCTGCCGCCAGACGGTGATCAGACCGATCACCTCTCCAGCGGAGATCAACGGCGCGGCCATCAAAGCCTCGGGCTCCTGCTCGAATTCTGGCGTGCCCGGGATTTGAACCGTCCTGGGGTCTTTGTCCGGGTAGTTGACAATCTCCGCCACCCCTCTCTTGGCGATATCCCCCGTGATGCCTTCTCCAAACTTGAGGACCCTGGCCTTGATCTCCTCGACGTAGTTTCCCAGCACCACGACAGAGCGTAGACTTTCCCCATCGGGCTCGACCAGCGACAAGGCGATGTCATGTACGTTGAGCAGTTCCTTGGCACGGGCGGCGATGCGTTCCAGCACCGGCTCCATTTCGTGGGTCGAGGCGATATCGTTGCCGATTTCCGCCAAGGTTGCCATCTCCCCAGCCCGATGTTGGGTTTCTTGGTAAAGCTGGGCGTTGCGGATGGCCGCGCCCGCATTTGCCGCGATGGTGGTGAGCAAACGCACCTCCGACAGGCCGAAGCGACCGGTTTCCTGCGTGCTTTGCACGCTGATCGCCCCAATGGCCTCTTTACCAACCAGAATCGGCACACCCAGGTAGGATTTGGACTTAACCCCCACCCGCTTAAGTCCTTTTTCGGTTTCTTTCCATTCCTCCTCGCGGTTGATCAGCAAAGGCTCACCATCTTCCAAGATTTGGCTGGTCAAGCCTTGGCCAAACTGCAGGGGTTCCACCTGCTCCCCGCAGGTGTAGGGGAACTCGATCACGCCGGTCTGGCGGTTGAGCAGCGCCACGTAGGAAATATCCGGCTTGAATATCTTATTGATCTCATCCCCGATCAAGTCAATTAGGGCTTCCAGTTCCAATTCGGAGGCCACGGCCTGACTGACGGCGTTGATGGTGCTCAACTCGTCGGCTTTCTGGCGGCTTTCCTCCAGCAAGCGGTTGGTTTCGCCGAACAGGCGAGCGTTTTCCAGCGCTACGCTCATCGAGTTGGCCAGGGTAGAAAGCAGACGCACATCCGAGTCGCTGAAGGCGTGCTCGCGGTCGATGTTCTGCAGGCTGATGCCACCGATCACATCCTCGCCGACCATCAGGGGCATGAAAACACCGGATTTGGCGGTTTCACCCTCCGAAACGGTGACCCCGATCTCGTTCACGCGCTTATTGAAATCCTGATTGATCACCAAAGGTTTTTTCTCGTCCAACTGATACCGCATGATCCCGCTGATCGGCGCGGTGCCGGGTTGGTAATGTTGGCCTTTCTCCCACATATAATGGATGTGGGCTTCGGTCTTCGTCTGGTCATACGTAGCAATGATCACAGCCTGGGCGTCGAAAATCTCTTGAATGCGATCCCCGACGACATCATAAATTTCAGCCATATCTAGCTCAGCCACCAAGGCTTGCTGTACGCTGTTGATCACGGCCAACTCAGCGTTGCGCTGGTTGGTCTCATCAAACAGACGGGCGTTCTCCAGGGCCACGCTCATGCTGTTTCCCAGAGTCTCCAACAGACGTATATCCGAATCGTCGAAGGCGCGCTCATGATCCACATTTTGTAAGCTGATGCCCCCGCTGACCTGGTTTCCGGACCATAAGGGCACAGCCAGGACGGACTTGGGCGTTTCACCGGCCACGGTTGGCGCATCGGCCGCTGCCATGATCTCAGCCACGTTCTCATTTGCCAAGAAAGGCTCCCCGCTTTGGATAAAGTTCTC
>JASFVL010000083.1:0-12440 GCA_050049875.1 Anaerolineales bacterium | reverse complement strand
TGCCCATGAAAATTCCTGAAACCGGTGATTTTATCGCCATTGTGGGAAACCAAGCATCACAAAATCTGGTGGAAACTTTTATCAGCGCTGTAAAACACTACAAAATCCCTCTACCGGTGCTCCCACTGGTTATACCAAGGGAAGGCAGGATGTTGCCAGATACAAGGCGTTCCGACCACGCCCCATTCTGGGATGCAGGTTTTAAAGCGATCATGATCACAGACACAACTAACTTCCGCAATCCCAACTACCACCAACCAACGGACACCTTCGAAACCTTGAACGTACCATTCGCCGCAATGGTTTGTCGGGCTGTCACCGCTCTTGTCGGGGACCTAGCAGGAGTTGCTTCCTAATAACGAGCGGCGTCTTTCTACGAATTCCCCCCCAAGAAAAGAGAGATCCCAGTTATGACAATAAGAATACAGCGCTTCACCTTGGGGATCACAAGCTGCTACTTGGTTCAAGCGAATGGAATCGTTTTAGTCGACTGCGGTGCACCGTGGGACGCAAAAGCCCTCAAACAGACTTTGCAAGGATTATCCTTCGAGCTGAGCGAAATTAACCTCATTTTACTGACCCACGCACACCTTGACCACGTAGGGACAATTCGTCTTGCGGCACAATTAACGGGTGGGCAAGTCGCCATCCACCACAGCGATGCACCGTACCTTCAGAAAGGAGAACAGCCATCCATTTATCCGGCGACACTTTTAACCAGCCTTTTAGCTCCTCTTGTCAGGTTAGCCAAACCGCTGCTGCGCTTCCCAAGCTACGAACCTGAGATCATCTTGAGGGATGAGCCCTTCCCGCTGGACCGCTTCGGCATACCCGGGGAAGTCCTCCATACTCCCGGTCACACCGCCGGCTCCATAAGCCTGCTGCTGGAGAGCGGCGATGCCATTGTTGGGGACCTGGCGATGAACGGCTTTCCGAGAATGCGGCGAAATCCGGGACTGCCCATCGTGGCAGAAGATATCGATGCTGTTAAAGCCAGCTGGCGAATGCTGTTGGAGCGGGGTGCGCATACAGCCTATCCCGGACATGGGAAACCGTTTTCGCTCAAGAGGGCAAAGCATTCGCTTGTGCATTGACGCTTTAATCAATTGAGGCAATGATGAGCCGCGTGATTTTGTACATCGCCATCAGCCTGGATGGCTACATCGCCGATGTAAACGGTGGCGTTTCCTGGCTGGATGCATTCCAACACGACGTTGAGGATTACGAATACAGCGCTTTTTACCAGCACTTGGGCGCTCTGATCATGGGCGGCAACACATACCGGCAGATTTTAGGTTTTGGTGAGTGGCCTTACCCGGGCGTCACCACACATGTGGTCACCTCCAGGGAGCTAGAAGATCTCCCCAACACCGAGATCAAGTCTTACCGCGGTGATGTAGTCGAACTGGTGGGACGGATCAAAGCGGGGTTAACCAAAGACATCTGGTTGGTGGGTGGAGCTGATCTCATTAGGCAGTTCGTCACCCACAACCTGATCGATGAGTATATTATCTCGATCATGCCGGTTCTCCTAGGGGAGGGGATACCTTTACTTCAAGGAGTAGATGCCCCAAATCAGCTTGAGCTCATCGATTCCAAGCACTACACCAGCGGTGTCGTACAATTACGCTACAAACATCCCGAAGGATGATACACTTGAGGTCGTGTTTTTGGAACCTGCAGACTACACATCACATAACCCTTTTCGATGATCATTCAGTCAGACATCATCAGCGACCACTTCGCAGAAATCGTGCGCACTCATTTGTCGCGCTACCCACAGGCGCAGATCGAAGACCTTTACAAACTCTCTCACCAAGCCGCGCTGGGCAGCGAGCACGCTGTGGAGGACGAAGGCGCGGCACGAGCGTGGCTGAAACGCGAATTGGATCAAATCGAAGGGAACTCAACCGAGGCGCTGATCGACGAGATCTCAGGGGATGGTGGCATCGTGCGCGTCCACCTGAGACCTTATAAGGATATGGGGAGCAGCCCGGAGAGCTTACTGCGCGCCTTTATAGCAACTGCCAATCATTTCAATGGCAGCCAGGAAGAGCTGCGAGTCAATTGGGACATCATTGAGCGCTTGGCGCAAAATGGTGAAATCCATCTTCCATATGAGGGTTTGAGGGCATTTATGGAAAAGATGCAATCCTCGGGCTACCCAGCAGTTCACCATTCAGATATATATCAGCTCGCCTACAAGCCCAGCTACCGGGTTATCTCACGCCAAACTATAAACCTATTGGTTCCCCCACCAACGCAGAAAGTCACCGCCTATATCACCCACGGTGGCCGCCTGCTGGTTTTTTCCCACATACACCACCCCAAAGCAGGTATTCAAGTTCCTGCCGGCACGGTAGCTCCAGGAGAAAGTCTACAAGAAGCCGTCTTGCGGGAATGCCGAGAGGAAACTGGACTAGATGAATTGGAAATCACACGTTATTTAGGCGCGAAATCATACGACCTCGCTGACTACGGCCTGCAAGGGGTCGAATGGCGCTGCTACTTTCACCTGGAGTGCTTGCAGAAAACCCCTGAAACCTGGCACCATCTTGAGATGGATCCCTCGGATGGCTCTCCGGGACCAATCGAGTTCGAATTTTTTTGGATTAGCTTTCAGGAAGGAGTACCAAAGTTGAGTGGGAATTTAGGAAATATGCTTGAGAAAATCTCACCGGAGCGCGGAGGGTCCCTTCTACAACGTCCTTAAAATCAAGGACCTAATTTGGAATTAGAGCAAAGGTTATGGAAAAGATTTTATTTAAAGATCGTAGTGAATGGCGGCAGTGGCTAGAAGAAAATCATCAAACAGAGCAGGAAGTTTGGTTGGTTTACTACAAAGTTCACACCGGCAAGAAATCTGTTCGCCAAGCGGAAGCGGTGGAAGAGGCGCTTTGTTTCGGCTGGATCGATTCATTAGTGAAACGAATCGATAATGAAAAGTATATGCAGAAGTACACCCCCCGAAGAGAAGGAAGCAACTGGTCCCGTAGTAACAAGCGTAGAGTCAAGAAGCTCATTGAGAGTGGGAAAATGACGCCTGCGGGTCTGGAGAAAATCGAACAAGCAAAACAGGATGGATCTTGGAATAGGTTAGACGAATTTGATAAGCAATTAGCTGTCCCCAGCGACTTGAAAGCTGCGTTGGAGGAAAATAAGGAAGCCAAGAAGAACTTCGCGAACTTCACTCTTTCACAAAGGAATCAGTACCTGTGGTGGTTGAAAAGCGCCAAGAGAGCAGAAACCAAAGAGAGAAGGATTCGGGAAATCGTTCGCAGAGCGGAAAAAAACATCAAACCCGGGATATGAATGCGACGAGCGATTCCAACAACCATATTGATATGCCTATTAGTATTGGGCATGAAGAAAGTTTCAATCCCAACGACCATCGCTCGGTGTTAGAGAGATATCTCAGCAGCGCTCTGGGGTATCCCATTCAGTTCGTGCATGCCGAACTTTTGACAATGAGCTCCCGGAAGGCGCCTTGGCGCCTGGATGTTGTCGGTTTAGATGGAATGATACGCAAATACGTACTGCGCCTCGATGCTAGGTTCGCGGAGCACGAATACGCCGTTCTCCGGGCGATGGATTCGCTCCCAATCCCTACACCGAGAGTATACGGATGGGATCCAGAAGGTCAAACTTTGGGGGTGCCATGTTTCTTCAGCGATTTTATTGAGGGACAATCGCTCCGATATGCAACTTTAGCGGGCGAGGCTTGGGCCGAAGATCTTTTCATCGATACGGTCTGCACTCTACAAGATATAAGCCGGGAGCAGCTTGCCAGAATAGGAGACCACCTAACGGAAGAGCAGACCGCTGAGGGTTTTCTCGAAGGGGCTTATGATTATTTTAAGAAGGAAGCCCACCCATTGGCAGAAGCTGTCTATACGAAGTTGAAAGCCAGCGCCCCGGAATTTCCGCCATCCCGCTTCAGCAACGGTGATTTGTGGTTGGATAATATGATCGTTCAGGACCAGAAACTGGTTGCGGTCATCGATTTCCAACATGCCGGTTTCAGTGATCCGATTTACGAGTTCCTGCTGCCATTCTTCGTCGCGCCTGAGCTGCGCGACCGGGGGATCGAAGTGCGCTATTGTCGAAAAATGGGCTACGATCCAGATGTACTGCCCTGGTATCGCGCTCTTGAGTATTTCGACACTTGGCATTGGGTCAGGTCAACGGGAAAAGCGTTCGTCCATCACACAAACGAAACCTTACAAGAAGCCCTAGAGGATTGGATTCATAGATCATAAGTTAAAGATGACCTTTTCTATGAGGAACATAGACCTTATTACGACAAATTATCGACTTAGGAGGTTGTGAATGATGAGCAATAATAACAATCTTGGAGCAACTGTAACCAAACTGTACGCACTAGCGAGCGCACTGGAGGGCCAAGGTCAATATAACGTCGCCAAACTGGTGCGGGCAGCGGCAGATTCTGCCCTTCGCAAGTCCGCTTATCGGCAAAAGATGCCCTCAAAGATAACCGATCTTGCCGAGGAGGTCACGAACGTTACCGAACGTCTGAGTCAAATCGAAATGGACCAGGACTTGGTCGCAGCGATTCGTAGAGGCGGTAGCGCCATGGCGAAAAGACGCCTTACAATGTTTGACGAAACACCCCATCCTTTCGTCTGCAGGATCTGCGGCCATGTGGAGATGCAGTTCCCAACGTCCGACTGCCCAACCTGCCGCGCAAGCCCGAGGACATTCCAACGTTTTCTGCCGGTCTATTGGCTGGAGGCGTTGGATCCCTTCGAGGCGTTATTTTGGCTTCGCAATACGCCAAACGAGGTCGAGCGCTTGATAGGGGGGCTTGACGAGCGACAGCTTAACCACCAGGTGGAAGCGCAGGAATGGAGCATCAGCAACGCGCTCTCTCATCTGCGTGACGCCCAGGGGGTGCTGGACTACCGGGTTAACCTTCTCCTTGAGCAAGACAACCCCTTAATCGAATCCCAGGCAGTCTTCGAGTGGGCTACAGATGAAGCTGAACGCCCGCCGACCGCAACGGAGATTTTCGAAACCTATCAAGCGTCACGCCGCAAAACCCTCGAAACCCTTAAAGGCTTACCGCTTCTCGATTGGTGGCGCGAAGGGCAACACGAGGAGTTTGGTGTAGTGAGTATTAAACAGCAAGCTAGCTACTTCGCTACACACGAACTCACTCATCTCCCTCAAATCTACAATCTGAAGCATCACGTATTCGAGAGAATTTAGATTTATGAAGACACGAACTTTTAATAATTTAGCTATAGTATATGACCCCGAAGAAGAGCTAACTGCGGATCTAATCGAGCAAGCTAGCGATGAAGCTCTGCGGCTCGCAAAAGAGATGTGGGGCTTGGAAGCTCCGCAGGACTGCAGAATTTATGTGATGACTTCCTCTCTGGGTTTCATATTTCGCTCCGCTCCTTGGCCCTGGCGGATCATGCTGGGGGTGACGCTGCCGCTTTGGTATTGGCGAGTTAACAGATCTTGGCCAATCAGTGCCGCTTGGACTCAAAGATACGGGCACCACGTAGCGATCGGGATCAAACCGCCGCGCTTTTTGGAAAGAAGCGACCGACGCATCGGCACACGAATGTTCGTGGAGCAGCAAGATATGAACGTCAACGTGCAGCTCGTCACCTGTCACGAACTGGTTCATGCATGTTCTGCACACCTGAGGCTTCCTGCCTGGTTCAATGAGGGCATCGCTGTGCTTACCGCCGACCGTTACTTGGGAAAACAAACCATCCGCCAGGACACACTAGCGCACCTACGAGATTCTTCAACAAAGGAAGCCCCGCCAACCTACCGGGAGTTGTCCCGAATGGATCCGGAAGCGATTTTATATCACGCCACTCGCGGCTACTGGCTGTTGCGCTACTTGGAAGATCAACATCCCGGCAGTGCGCGGAGCATGCTGGCAAAGGACTCAGACTCAAAGCAGATCGAGGCTGAGATCGCCAAGCAGCTTGGGATGGAGCCCAACACCCTTTGGAGCGAGATTGATGAGGTCGTTGTGAGGCACTTCGAAAGTGGGGAAGTCCAAAATAGCTGAGTCAAGGTGTGGGACTCTACAGTGAAAGGAAAAAAAGGATGTATTGCCCTGAATGTAAGTGTGAATATGTGGGATGGAAATTGATGTGTCCTGTCTGCAGGACAACATTACTTAAGGAAAAACCGCCCACCTTCGACGAGAATGGTATAACGATCTCATATGAAGAGTTGGTCGACCTGGTCCGCGAACACAACGGGGAATTAAGTATCGACCTGTTTACAACCAATGTGGGTTTGGAGAAAAAATGGAGTTTTCCATATCGAGGTCGCGGGTATGCTTGGATGCAAAAAATGCGAGGAGCCCACGATGACCTTCAAATCGGTTTGAAGACCATCGATGTATGTAAAGAGAGAAAATGGTCGTTCCCTTATTTCGGTTATGGATACGCTTGGGCGAAGGATATGAAGGGAGACATTGGTGGGGTTGAGTTCACCTTGTCGGCAACCAAAGTGAGTCGAGAGAAAAGGTGGCGCTTTCCCTATTTTGGATATGGGCGGGCTTGGACCCAAGAGATGTCTGGAGAATGTGGTGATCAACTAAACTTGGACTTTCTCGCCACGCAGGTCGACAGACACAAAGAATTGAGCTTCCCCTACTTGGGGTATGGGTTTGCGTGGATCAGTAAAGGCACTTTGACCATTTCATTAACCGGGTGATTGGTAAATCAAGATCACCCTTGTTATAGAGAATCAAAAAGAACAAGTTAACGCAACAGGTCTCGTCAGATCAGCACTGGTGAACAGCTCTGAGACGATTTTTGTGGGACCTGACGAAGCAACCGCGATGCTACCTATACCAGAAGAGATGCGCGATCGGGTCATCTCAATAAACTTATTGAGCGGACAAAGCACCAGCACGTTCGTCAAAGGCATTGGTGTCGAAGCATTCCACATCTCTCATGGTGTTGACATTCTCAACCTGGGATACATCATCACCATGGGAGGCCATCGATTCTTCCATACTGGCGATATCGCCACCCAGGATGTTGGCGTTGCAAGCTTACAAAGATACGGGTTGCCGGAAAAAAATATCGACGTCACCTTTGTACCCCATTTTCTATTATATGAAGAAGGAGATCGTGCGATCATTGAAGAAGGTATTCAGGCTGAGTATCTCGTGCCTATGCATTATGCATACACCACTCCCAGACCGGACTATAACTTGATGATGACCTATTTCCCAGATGCGATTTTATTTTACGAGGAAATGGAAAGCTGGCTTGTACCTTGATAGGTGCAAGTATTATTTATCAATACAGAGATACTCAAACATGGTCTGGTGATAGTCATTCGTTGAGGTAGTGTAGAACTTTCAGGGGGCGTTAAGAACAAATGATCACCAAGATTTTCGTTAGCTCGTATGAGGACAATACGATTAAAAGTGGTATGGGAGAGGTATTGAGTGCATTATTCTCTCGTAACTCATATTGAACATTCCATGGGGGACAGAAGTATCTAATAATAGACCACACAATCCAATCATTGGACAATCTCTCAGGAGGGGCTCCGCCATGAAGACAAGATTTCATCGCTCATCTATCCTCATATACGTATTCTTATTCACCTTATTTGTGAGCGGGTGCGCCAGCACGCCTGCGGCGACCACCCCAACTCCCACCCAGGAAGTCATAGAGACAGAACCTGCCGTGGAGCCCACCCAGGAGGAGCAGCCCCCCACTCCAGAGGCGACCATCGAAACCCAACCGGATACAGGGCTCGCCGAAGGTTTGCAGGGACTCCCATTTGATCAGTTCTTAGAGGAATCCTACCAGCGCTTGCTGCTGCGCGATCCCGAGTTGATCACCGAATTAGGCCTCTCCGATGCGTTCGGCACCGGCAACGACAAGCTGACCGACATTTCTGATGCCTACATCCGTGAAACACAACAGCTCGAAAAAACCATTCTAGAGCTGCTGCAAGCTTATAACCGAGAGGCTCTGACTTCCGAACAACAGCTCTCCTACGATATATACGCCTGGTACCTGGATGATATCGTACGAGGTCACGAATTTATGTACTACAACTACCCCGTGACCCACTTCATCATCGGTCAGCCAGCCATGCTGTACCACTTTTTCACCGAGATCCACCCTGTCAGGGACAAACAGGACGCAGAGGATTACATCGCACGCCTCTCCCAAGTGGACGAGAAATTCGACCAGCTTATCGAGGGGCTAAAACTGCGCGAAGCAGCCGGTGTGATCGCCCCGAAGTTCATCTACCAATGGTCCATGGGGAGCGTGCGCGAAACCGCTGACTCACTCCCGGAATTTACAGCCTTTTACCGGGATTTTAAAGAGAGCTTGAGCCCAATGTCTAGCATAGACCCGCAAGATCAAGCACAATTACTCGACTCCGCCAAAAAGGAGATTGAAACCTCTGTGATCCCTGCCTTCCAAGCGCTCGCGGCGTATCTCGAGGATGTGCAAAAACGAGCACCCACGGACGACGGCGTTTGGCAGCACCCCAATGGGGAGGCTTATTATGAATACGTCGTACGTCACCACACAACAACTGATTTGACCCCGGACGAAATCCACGCGTTGGGTTTACGGGAGTTGGAGCGCATTCATGGTGAGATGCGCACAATCTTCGACGATCTGGAGTACCCCCAAGGTGAAAGCCTGGCGCGCCTCTATGACCGAGTTGCTCAAGATGGCGGCATGTTTGAAGGTAATCAGATTGTGGCTGAATACGAAAGGATCATTGAAGCCGCCAAAACGATCATTGAGCCTGCCTTCGAAGTGCAGCCCAGTGCGGATGTGATTGTCATCGGCGGTCCTACTGGGGGCTACTATACGCAACCAGCTGTGGACGGGTCACGCCCAGGTGCCTTTTATGCCAAGGCAACGGGAGCAGAGGAATATTATGGCATGCCCACACTGGCGTACCATGAGGCCGTTCCAGGACATCACACCCAGATCGCCCTCGCTTTGGAGCTCGACCTACCTTCCTTCCGACGCGGCAGCCATTTCACGGCTTACGTGGAAGGCTGGGCGCTCTACGCTGAGCGCTTGATGTGGGAATTAGGCATCTACGACGACGACCCCTACGGCAATTTAGGTCGTTTGCAGTTCGAAGCATTTCGGGCCGCCCGCCTGGTGGTCGATACTGGTATCCACGCCATGGGTTGGACTTTCGACGAGGCGGTGGATTTTATGACCGAAAATACAGGTTTCGAGGGCGACATCATCAATGTTAACTTCGAAGTCAGTCGCTACATCGCTTGGCCTGGTCAGGCTTTAGCCTATAAGATCGGCATGAACAAAATTCTGGAAATTCGCCAGATGGCTGAGCAGCAGTTGGGCGAGCAGTTCGACCTAAAAGAGTTTCATAACGTGGTTTTGGGGAACGGATCTCTGCCGCTAGCAATATTGGAACAAGTGGTACAAGAGTATATCGACTCAAAGCAATAGGTTTGAGTGGGACGGATTTTACTGGATAGCAGTAGCGATCCCTGTACAGGTTGCGGGGTTAGTACCATCATGGAGCCTGAGATAAGCTGCAGCGGGACGATTTATCAATGCTTGCACCCGCGCCCAATGTTCTGATTTCTGAAAAATTGCGCAACTCATTCTAGTTATAAGCAATTCCGATAAGGGGAGTATTCAATAGCCACTCACAAGTCACAAATCAGTTGTGTTTGGATGTATTCTGCTTAGATTCAGAAATTAAGCGAACATTTTTCATGAATTGTGTGTATAGTTTAATAGAATGCCTATGAAAAAGCCTAGCAATCCATCGCCGTTCTTGATACAACGTAGCCAACTGGGAGACCAGGCTGCATTTGAGGAGATCTTCCACCAATATAAGAACTTGGTCTTCAAGACAGCATATTTAATGCTGAATAACAGAGAAGATGCCGAGGATATCTTACAGGCAGTTTTTATCAAGGTATATCAAAACATGGGATCATACAACCCAACAAAAGGCGCATTTACAACCTGGTTGCACCGCATCACGGTGAATGAGTGTCTCAATTGGCGCAGAAAGCTTCGATTCAAATTCTTGTCGTTCACCAGGGCAGAGGAGCATCGGAGCTCAACCCCAAACCCTGAAGAACACGTGCTTGAAGACCAGACGATGCGCCAGGCGCTTGAGAAATTGAGTGACAAACTTCGGGCGGTGGTTGTTTTACGCTATTACTGGAATTCTTCCTACGCGGAGATCGCCGATACCTTAAACATCCCCTTAGGGACGGTCAAATCCCGGTTATCTCAAGCCATAGAAAAATTAGGCAAAACGCTAGCAAATGTTGAATTTCGCCCATCGGAAAAGGTGTCAGAATGAAGGGTCATCTAAACAAGAAAGAGTTAATCGCTTACCTGGATGATGAATTCGCTCCATCAAAGAAAAAAATCTATGGTATTCATATGGCTTCATGTGGATACTGCCAGGAGCAATTGAAAGCTATCGCTCTGATACAGGATCGTATACGATCCTCTTTAATCACACAAGCAGAAATGGAATCGCCACAAAATGATTCTTGGAATCGAATCCAGGAAAAGCTATCAAATCGGACCTGGGAAAATCCCACAAATAGAGGTATTCAAGTGAGACGTGCGTTTGTAGTTGTCTTCGCGATAATACTGACTTGTTTTGGAACGCTATACGCGGTAGTTCCATCTGTTAGAGCGCAGATAAATGAGATAGTAATGTCATATTTCAATTATGAGCTTCCTAATAAGCAAGGTGGAGGCGGGGTTGGATACGGCGGTGATGCCCCGTTCACCCCCTTCACGATCAATTATTTGCCAAAAGGATTCCGAGTAAAAGGAAATTACACCGGGTTCGAGGAATCACCCGAGGTTAGCACCTTAGAGAACATGTTCTCTGACGATGAGCGATTCATTATGCTCATCCAGAGCAGCGGTGAGGGGCTATCCGGTCTGCCGGAGGGCCAAGAGATAAGCTTCGGTATACAGGAAGCAAAACTGGTTCGTAGTCTAGACTTGGAGGCTTATATCGGCAATCTGGTGGACGATGTTGAAGATTACTCTGGTGTCGAAACAATATCGCTTAACTGGTTCGCAGGTGAGGTTAAGATCGAACTGGTCTCAAATTTCCCACTGGATGAGGTTCTCAAAATCGCGGAATCGCTCACACCCATGCAGCCAGGAAAAGGGGAACGATAAATACCAGTCGATAAGTACATTTTAATACGGATGTTTAAGAAAACGCCCCGGTTCTCCGGGGCGTTTCTTGTTCATGTAACATCCTGAGACGAAATTAATTCCTAATCTTCAACGAGCAACAAATCCTGTATACTATTACCAAGAGAAGAAAAATAGGGCACCTTGGAGCAGCTAGCATGGAAATACAAAAAGTCTCCCCAGGGGTAATTGCCTTTGTTAATCCTGAGGGGCGTTCGAACTGTGGAATGATACAAACAACCGAAGGGGTTGTCCTTGTAGACACGACCGCCCGTCCTTTGGATATTCAGGCGTACATGGCTGAGGTAGGGATTTCCCCTGCGGATGTCTGCCTGATCCTGATCACCCATTCCCATAGCGACCACACTAGCGGCATCCCGCACTTTGACTGCCCTGTGCTGGCACACAAACTCACACGCCAGCGTGTTAAAAAGCGCGGTACAGAGCGGGCGATGAAGCAACTACCCACGGAAATCTTCGAGGATCACCAGGAAATGGAGATTGGCGGTGTGCAGATTGAATTCATTCACGCTGGAGGGCACACACCCGGTTCATCGGTTGTATGGCTTCCCGAGGCAAGTGTACTCTTCGCTGGAGACCTGATCTTTGAGGGGCGCTACCCCTTCCTCGCCACGGCAAACGTACCCGACCTGATGGAAGCCCTGCGATGGCTTCCAAGTTTCAATGCCCGCGTCATCGTACCCGGCCACGGATTATTGTGCGGCAGTGAGGAAGCCCTTCGACAGCTCAAGTACATTCAAGCTACATGGGATCGCACCGCAGAGCACATCTCCTTGGGCCACAACCTGGAGGAAACGTTGAGCGACTCAGATTATCCGCGCTACTCAGAACGAGGATACGAGCGTCTGCACCCGTGGAACATCAAGGTTGTTTACCAGCAGTTGATGAAGCAAACTCACTGAGGTCTAGTGGCATGAGAATCAGAAATATCACTAAGGCATTGTTCTTTCTAATCGGGGGTATATGGGTCGTTTTTGGGATCGTGGGACTTATTCGGGCAGGTGACGGTGCATTCGAATCCAGCAGCGCTGCTTGGATTATCGCTAGTTTAATGTTCGCCAACGCTTGCGTTTTAATGTGGATCGGATGGCGTCTCAAAGAAGGGGCAAAACGAACTTACATATTGGGTATTGCAGTCCTTGCCACCAACATCTTGCTGACTCTGACGGACGAATTCGGGTTTTTCGACCTGGTCACTCTGCTGATCGATAT
>JASFVL010000424.1:0-3986 GCA_050049875.1 Anaerolineales bacterium | reverse complement strand
ATTGAAGGTTTAGGGGCAAATCGCGTCATCTATGTGGATATACACAACCGGGCGATCCAAGGATTTTTTAACATCCCGGTTGATCCATTGTCTGCTATCCCCATTCTGGCCGAATACTTGCGCAAACCAAAATTCGAGAATGCCGCAATCGTGAGCCCTGATGTCGGTCGGGCAAGCATGGCTGGCAAATACGCTGAATTGCTCCATCTCCCCCTGGTGGTGATGCAAAAAAGGCGTACAGGTATCTCTCAGGTGGAAACAGTACACGTCGTTGGAGATATCGAAGGGCGCCACCCCATTGTTATCGATGA
The DNA here is from genome assembly GCA_050049875.1 of Anaerolineales bacterium. Taxonomy (GTDB): domain Bacteria; phylum Chloroflexota; class Anaerolineae; order Anaerolineales; family UBA11858; genus JASFVL01. The sequence continues at coordinate 3,675 of JASFVL010000424.1, read as the reverse complement.
CATGATCGCCAGTGGGAGTGTGCTCAACCAAATCGACGCCCTCTATGAGAAAGGCGCAGTCGGTAAGACTTGTTTCGCCATCACACATCCAGTACTTCTGCCCAGCGCCTTAGAAAACTTGGAAGATGATCGCATCGAACAATTGATCGTCACGAATACAATCCCTGTACCCACTGGAAAAGATCACCCAAAATTAGTGGTCTTGTCGATCGCTAACCTTTTAGCTGATATCATCAACCGCATCCATCACGGCATCAGCATCTCTCCTAAGCTGATCTTAGCATAGGTATGAACGCAGATCCAAAATCTTCCCCAATAACTCCTCACGATTTTGTTGAAGTTGAATCCCGACTCCCTGGTGTTCGAGTTTTCGCCCCAGCGCAAATAGAGGACACCACCCCAGAGACGCGAACATTCAAATGCCCTCAATGCGGTGCGTCAACTGCCTACAACCCCAATGCGAGCAGTGTAACCTGCAGCCACTGTGGCTATAGCCAAAGACTAGAAGTTGTCCGAGTGGGTCGCCGTGCCGAAGAGCGCGAGTTCACATTGGAGAACTTGGAATTATCAGAACGTGGCTGGGGAGAGGATCGTCAAGAGCTTCATTGCCAATCTTGCGGCGCTGACTTATCCCTTTCCATGGAAGGCTCATCATCTGGTGAAGCGCTCAGCACCACTTGTCCTTTCTGCGCTTCCAACCAAGTGGTCGCCCGGATAGCTACCCAAGAAGTTCTGCGACCACGCTTCCTGATCCCTTTCAGGTTAGATGCGCAAGACTGTGTGCCTTTAGCCCGCGAGTGGCTGGGGCGAGGATGGATGCACCCCAAAAATTTGGCCAATGCAGCCTCCTCAGCTCAATTCCAGGGTTTGTATCTACCTTTCTGGACCTTTGATGCTCGCATACAAGCAAACTGGAAAGCAGAGGTGGGTTATCCTCGCACCGAGCGCTATTACGATCACGGCAGTAAATCTTGGAAAACTCGAACCCGCATTGACTGGCGCTGGGAGTCGGGTCACACCGATCTAAAATTGGACGATTGGCTAGGTATTGGGACCGACAAAGTCAGCAGAGTCCTGCAGAAGAGGCTATACCCTTTTAATATACAAGACATGGTCGCTTATGAACCGGGATTCCTCGCTGGATGGTACGCCCAATCCTTTAATATCTCCTTGCAAGATGCCTGGGGGCAAGTAAAGGCAACTATGCGAGAGCATGCCAAAAAAGCCTGTCGTAGGCAAATCCGCTCCTCCCATGTGCGTAATTTTTCGATGATTGCAGATTTCGCCGATGAGTCTTGGCGGTACATCTTGCTTCCCGTTTTCATCGCTGCTTACCGCTACCAGGGAGAGGTCTTCCAAGTTCTCGTTAATGGACAGACTGGAAAAATCAGTGGTCAGAAACCAATCGCCTGGTGGAAAATATGGACTGCCATCGCCTTATTGTTAGCACCTGGATTTGGCCTTGCAATGATTGGATTACCCCTTCTATTATTGGCTGGTGTCGGTTTGCTCCCTCTGGTCGGCGGTGGAATCATGCTAATTATTGGAATAGCACTTTCTATATACATTTATCGTCAAGCGATTAAAGCTGGAGAAGTATGAAAACGAACTTTCGTGAGATTTGGGGGTCGCCCATAAAGCCTGCTCGCTGCCCTAATTGTGAGGTTGCTCATCTTATACCTGACGACATGGAAAACGCTCTCTGCCCAGCTTGTTACGAATCCCACTTAGAGGATCAACCCGAAATATTGCGACCCGAACCTCCTGAACTTATCTTGAATTTCATCGTCGCTCCAGACAATGTCACCAATCTGTTGAAGGATTGGATGCGTGGCGTATGGCTTCGCCCAGCAGAACTTGACCCTGCAATTCTGACAGCTCGATTAACGAGGACATTCACTCCTATGTGGTTGGTCGATAGTAGAGTCTCCGGAACTTGGGGAGCTCAAATGGGGTTCGATTACCAAGTCGCTAGTTCGCAGGAGTTCTACCGCAATGGTCGTTGGATCACCCAAGAAGTAACTGAAACACGAATCCACTGGGAACCTCGCGCAGGACAAATCGATCGAGTCTATCAAAATCTGGGTGTACCCGCCTTGGAAGAACATCACCTATTAGTTTCCGCAGTTGGCAATTACAATTGGAAAAATGCCCAAAAGTTCACGCCTACACCAATGGCAAACGCTTCGGTGCGCGTTCCCAGCCTCCTGCCAGATGCCGCATGGTCTCTAGCAAAATCAGGCTTCGACCGCTTTGCAGCTGCTGATTGTCAGGTCGCCGCGGATGCCCAACACATCGAGCAATTCACAATCGAAGCGGATTACCTTGATTTGAACTGGACCCAACTCCTGCTCCCGCTTTACACAACTTCCTATCGTGACGACGATGGAGAGGTCTACCCTATCTTGATCAACGGGCAATCCGGTCGAATCTTCGGGAGTAAACGCGCCTCCCAAAAGAAAGCTTGGCGCTGGACGGGTGGGCTGGTAGCTGCAGCGTTGGCTTTCATTTTATTCACCCTGTTGAGTTGGGCTCTTGCAGGATTGCTTCCTTTGCTGAGTGTTTTAGGGGGTGTCTTTCTCGTGATCGGGCTGATCTTTGCTGTCCACGCACCGATTCCGATCTTATGGGCGTGGAGCCATAACCGCAGAAATAAAGACAGGGACTAAGGGCTTACACTCTCTTGTTGTCAAAAGAGCATTTAATACATGTCTGAAGACGGATGAGCCAACCCCACGTTCTTCTTCATGACAAGTCTTGCGTGCACAAATATTTAGCAAATTCCTTGACCCTATCTATCACCCATGGTAGACTTCAGCCAGTTGCAAGATAGAAAATTCTGTTGAAAGGAGGCGTATTTATATGAGTAAAGAAAATGTCAGTGTTCTCAACGAAATAACATCTGAAGTGCGCCTCGTGACCGTAGTGCTGGATTAGGAATCTAATCTGAGCTAACCCCCCATACTCTATAACCGTTTGACGGCCACGAGTGACACACTCCGTGGTCGTTTATATTTAACCCTCAGAACGGCTCACCCAACGACCGCACCGCACTTTAGATGCGCGGTCGTGTTCTTATCCATTCGCATCGCTTTAAGCGGTTCAAGGGATTTTTATAACCGTTGCCGGAGGGTCGCGACCGCAATCTTGTGCGGTCGCGTTTATTTTACAAATGATCTCCGGACAGTTTTGAATGATACTCCACCAAGTAGTTTCCATCGGATCACATCCCTACGATCCCCTTCCTCCCTGGATTGGGGGAGAGTATTTAATGGTGTTTTTGGGCGGTAAAACCGCCCAAAAACACCAAACGCTAGTAGCCCCTCCCACATTTTGGGGGAGGGGTTGGGGTGGGGGTTCGATAAACACCCCCAAATATTAAAGAAATTACCCAATCCAAACTGTCCGCTAGCTAGTTTAAACAACAAATGACAAAATATGGGAACCCATCAATACCTAAAGGAAATAGATGAAAACTAAATTTCCCAGACAAAATGATGAGAAACAACGCTTCCTATCCAATAAGACAGGATGGGAATTCAATCGTTTGACCAAGCCGATCGTAAAACATGATGAAAAATGGAGAATTTCAAAAGCATGAAGATAGATCAAGAATTCCTCGAAGAGCTATACTGGGAAGATGATTTTGACTTCCTTCCGATCAAAGGCCTACAA
>JASFVL010000422.1:0-3987 GCA_050049875.1 Anaerolineales bacterium | reverse complement strand
CTGCCTGAAATAGCGTCTCCCTTGACGGTGCCATCGACTTCAACCGCCCCCTCCCAATAAGTGTACGAGACCTGCATCTCCTGGTCAGCCAGGTAAGGTTTGATCTCCAGATTCAAGTTTAGGGCAGGAACCGCCAAACTCCACTCAGCGGGGTACTGCGCCCCAGAATGCGGGCTGCGCCAGGTATCTAACACCTGGATTTCAAATTCATCGCGATCGAGATGGATCGTCTCCCCCTCAGAGCTGATCCAGGTGCCGCTGGAGAAAGGATCGATACGCCCATCCTCACGGCGAATCTGATATACCATTAATTCGCTCCCATCATCCAGTTGGATCGAAAACCAATCCCAGCCCACCTGCCCGGTCGAAAGCGCGCTGGTGCTGTATTCGTGATCCTTCCAACTCAACCCGTTGACCTGGTAACTGCCGTTGGCGGTCCGTACGCTGCCAGTTGTCAGCAAGCGGGTCTGGCTGTAATAGTAGGAGGCGTTCCCGCTTTCAGGACCTTTCTGGCTGTAGCCTCGATCGCCGTGCAATGCAGGTCCTTTGAGATCTTCTAGTACCAAATCCACAGCGATCTCACCTTGCTGAGCCACGAGTCGGTAGCGATCATCAGAAACCTGCTGAACCCCCCAGTTCTCCAGCCAGACTCGATAGGGTTCAACCTGTGCCCCAGCCAAGCCTGCCGCGCCGCGGGAAAAGCGCTCATAAACGTGATGCTCTCGGGCGGGGATATCGCTGAGGGCGAAGTGGGCCATGTAGACCTGATCGGCAGCCCAGTCTGAGTCGCGCTGTGCTCGATCCCCCGCAGGCAACAGGGCTCGGCGAAAAATGGTCAACTGGTAACCGAAACGTTCACCGGTTTCAGTTTCCAGGTTGCCCGTGTAATACCACCACTCGGTTTGATAATCAGGGTGAGGTCCATAATCCCTGGGAAAATCCCAATCGCGGGGGCCATCAGCGCGCTCAAAACCGACTGGCACTTCAACCTCAGTAATCAGGCTGGAGGCTGGCTGTTGATCTTCGAAGAGATTCAACCCAGCCACCCCTAAAAAGATCGACAGCCCTGCAAGAACGATGAGCACAACCCAGTAAAGTGGTTTCATAGAGGTACTTTCACCCAAACTAATCGAAGCGGATCGCTTCAGCGGTGTTGCGCTGGATGATGCGCCGGGCGGGGTAAAGACCCGCTAGCAGCGCCGCCAGCACCGCGATCACAAATGCCTGTAAAAAAGGTCCCGGCGCAACCTGCATTTGCAGGGTCCAGCCAAAGGAGCGCCGGTTGATGATGAACACCAGAATCAGAGCCAGAATATAACCTGTGGGCATGGATACCAAGCCGGCGACGGCGCCCATCAGCCCTGTTTCCAAAGCGATAAGCCGCCAGAGTTGGCGGCCCGTTAACCCGATGGCTTTCAAAATGCCCAACTGGCGCTGTTTATCAAGCTGCAGCGACATCATGGCGCTTAAAACCCCCACAAAGGCGACGAAGGTGGTCATCAATTGCAAAGCGCTGGTAATGGCAAAGGTGCGGTCGAAAACTTCCAGGGTGTCGGCTCGTAGAGCTTGGTTGGGACGCACCAGCAGGCTTTGAATAGGTGCCAGTCGAGTTTTGAGGGCCTCGGCGATGGATTGGACATCCTCGCCGGGTTCCAGGATCAACGCGGCGGCGGCGATTTGATCGTCCCCCCACAGTCGGCGGTAATTCTCTAGGGATAGGATGGCATTTCCTTGGCTGGATGTATAGTCGTAATAAATCCCGGCAACCGGGAAGGTTTGCAAACCGGCATCGGTGTAGAGCGGCAATTCCCCGCCGTGGGCGGGGATATCTAGCCGATTTGCCAGCGGCTCAGAGACCAACACTGCCCCCTCTTCAACGACTCCCCAGATTTCATCCGGGGGGTAATCGGCCGCCAGGTAGATTTGTTCCATGCCGTCATTGGGATTGTTGTTCGCCGAGATCTGAATCGGACCAACAGGAGAATCGACTACTGCAGTCTGCAGCAAATCAACCCGCGCCACGCCCTCCCAATTCTCCAAGATGGTGATCACTTGAGGATCGATCGCATAGAGCGGTTGGGTGACCGTCGCGCTGGGCACAGAGACATATACGTCACCATGCAGGATTTGGTTCATCCAAGTTTCGACCGTGAAGCGGAAACTACCCACCATCAAGCTGACCCCGATGGTCACGGCAATCGCCATCATCAGAGCCGTCACCGCAATGGAGGTGCGGCTGATCGAATTGACCACTTCGCGCGGTGCCATGCGCCCCAAAACCCCCCAAATACGGGTAGTCAGGTGAGGCGCCGCCGACATCATCCACACGGTGAAGGTGGGCGTGAGAACGGCAAAACCAAGTATGGCGGCAAAAGTACCGATAAAACTGAAGATCAGGCTGTCACGGGAAAGCGCTAGGATACCCAAGCCGACCAAAATAATCAACACGCCGGCGATCGCCAGCCAACCCACCACTCGCTGGGCTTTTGATTCAAGATTGGCGCGCGAGAGAGCGGTGCGCGGTGGCACGCTGGCAGCCTCCCAGGCCGGGAAGGCAGCCGCGATGACGGTTGCCACAACCCCCAGTAAGCCCCCCTTAATCAGGCTGTTCAACGGGATGGGAACATCCTGTACAGTGGTGACAAAAAAGAGATCATTGATCGTCTGCGAGACCAATCCAACCGCCCCGCGGCCCATCAGGATGCCGCTGAGCAGCCCCAAAATTGCGCCCAGCAAGCCGATTATGAGGGCTTCACTGACCACCATTAGGAAAACTTCCCGACGAGTGACCCCCAGACCGCGCAGTGTGCCGAAGAGAGGACGACGCTGAACCACCGAAAACGTCATCGTGTTGTAGATCAAAAATAAAGCCACCACCAGAGCCAGCAGGCTTAAAGCGGTCAAATTGACGCGAAAAGCAGCGGTCATCTGTTCGACCGTGCCGCTGCGGGCTTTTACCGGCAGCACCAACACCCCCGAAGGCAGTATCTCTTGGATGGCTAGTAAATCGGCATCTCCCTCGTCCGGCAGGATCAGGTCGACCCGGTCAACCCGGCCAAGCCGGCCGGTCAGCTCTTGAGCTGTGGCGATATCCACCAGCAGTATGCCTTCCAGCGCCCGGCGGCTGAGGTTATCTGTGGGATTCAACAAACCCGCCACCGAGACTTCAAGATCACGACCGGCGTACTCGATCTGGAAATTGTCACCCGGTTCAATGGCGTAGCGTTCCCCCAGGTTTTGGGAGATCAACACGCTGGCGGGGCGCGCTAAGAAGGGCGTAAGCGCCTCAATTGGAACACCATCCGCTCCAACCAGGTAGCTGCGAAAAGGCGCTTCTGCAAAAGGGTCAACGCCAAAAAGTTGGAGTGTTACCCCATCCATTTGGGGCGAGGTGACATAGTCTGTGATGATCGGCGCTGCCGGTAGCTCTAAACTTGAACGGCGCAATTGAACATACACGGAATCGTCAACCCCCTGCGAACCACCCGAAATGTAATGCGTGGCGCGACCGGCAACAGCTTCTGTGCTGAGATCGAAAGCGCGGCTGGCACTTTCATTGGCAATATCGATCCCCACAACCACAGCAACCCCCAGGGCGATTCCGATCACCATCAGCGTGCTCTGCCAGAAATGGATGAGCAGATAGCGCCAACCGACATTAAACAGAGAACGTGGGAATAAAAGCTTGTTTCTCATAGCAACATCGCTGGATGGGGTTTACTGCAGGTTCATTTCAATCAAACAACCCCCCTTTAATTCGAACAAGCGGTCGGCGTAGATGGTGTTCTCTCTGCTGTGGGTGACCAGGATCAGGTTTTTGCCAGCCTGGCGGGTGAGCTTATCCAGCAAGGTCAGCACCTGCGCGCCAGTCTCTTCGTCCAGGTTGCCGGTGGGTTCATCCGCAAGAACCAGCAGGGGATCGTGCACCAAGGCGCGGGCGATGGCTACGCGCTGCTGCTCGCCGCCCGATAAGCGGTCGGGAAAGGT
>JASFVL010000421.1:0-4011 GCA_050049875.1 Anaerolineales bacterium | reverse complement strand
CGAATGTTTCAAGGTCTCCTCGGAGTCGGAGATAACGAACATGGTGCCGACCTTTCTGCCTTCGCGGCCTTCACGAGCGATCTCTACAGCGAGAAGGATAACTTCTTCCAAAGTTTCTAAATTGATCTCGCGTTTCTCCGTGCAGATATCACGTAGCAATTCTTTTTCTTCGGGTAAAACCATAATAGTTTCTCCTGATATTAGCGCCTCAGCTTGGGTTCTCTCTATCGATAATCTTATGAATTCCGTCATCAGGTAGTTCGACTTGGCCCCTATTTTAACTCAAATGTTGATCGGTTATGCTGACAAAGCAATTTGTGTACGTTATAATCGCGGGATGATGAGCAAGGAGCTGGAAGTGTTGGGGATGGGGACAAGAGCCTATCCTACAGATACTTGTGCCCACCCGGAGGGGGCTTAATTCAAATGAGAGCATATTGAAATTAACAAAAAAGATGTTTCATAGTTGGAGAAGTCCCCTTCTCTGTAACTGCGTGAGTCTTAAAAAAATTGAGGGAACCAATGAGCAACCCGATTGTAGAATGTATCGCTAATTTTTCTGAAGGCCGCCGATTGGAAGTTGTCGAAGCGATCGCAAATTCCATCACCAGCGTCAAGGGCGTTGTTGTTTTGGATCAACACTCCGATTGGGACCATAATCGCACGGTGATCACTTTTGTGGGTCCAGCCGAAAAGATCGAACAAGCTGCTTTCCAAGCGATCGTCAAGGCTGGTGAGTTGATTGACTTAGAACACCACACCGGTGAGCATCCCCGGATTGGAGCCACAGACGTAGTGCCCTTTGTGCCAATTTCAGATATCGACATGCAGGATTGTGTGGCTATGGCCGAACGCCTGGGTCAGCGCGTCGGTGAAGAGCTGGGGATCCCTGTGTATTTGTACGAAGAGGCAGCTACTCGCCCGGAGCGGTATAACTTGGAGAACATCCGCCGGGGACAGTACGAGGCATTGAAGGCGGAAATTGGCAGTGATCCTGAGCGGGAGCCAGACTTTGGACCAGCCCGGCTGGGTCCGGCTGGGGCGACTGTAATCGGTGCTCGCCCACCACTGATCGCCTACAATGTTTACCTGACCAGTGATGAGGTTGAAATCGCCAAGAAGATCGCTCGGGCTTTGAGACATTCTTCCGGTGGGCTGCGCTATGTTAAGGCGTTAGGATTATTAGTGGATGATCGTGCCCAGGTCTCGATGAATTTGACCAACTACCGCAAAACACCCCTTGCTCGGGTGGTGGAATTTATCCGGCGCGAGGCTGCTCGCTATGGAGTTGCTATCCACCACAGCGAATTGGTCGGATTGATCCCGCAGGATGCATTGGTGGATGCCGCGGTTTGGTACACCCAGATGGACCAATTCGAACCGCATCAAGTTCTGGAGAAGCGTTTGTATAGCGCGCTTCAGGATAATAATAGTGATTTTCAAGCTCGAGATTCCTTTCTTGAAGAACTAGCTGCGGGAACACCTACACCTGGAGGGGGCTCAGCTTCCGCATACTCGGGAGCGATGGGTGCGGCGCTGGTGGCGATGGTAGCTCGCTTGAGCATGGGGAAGGCGAAATACGCTGAGATCGAAGAGGAGATGGCGGAAGCATTAGAACAGGCTCAGGAACTGCGTGACAAGCTGAACGCTGCTGTCCAAGAGGATGCCGCGGCTTACGAAGGCGTCATGGCAGCTTATCGGCGCCCAAAAGATGATCCTCAGCGCCATCAAGCCATCCAAAGGACGACGCTGCACGCCGCCGAGGTACCTCTTCAAGTGGGTCGCATGGCTCTGCAAGTCTTGGAACTCACAGCACAAGTTGCAGGTTTAGGCAACCCTAATGCCATTACCGATGTGGGGACCGGTGCGCTGCTGGCTGAGGCCGCCCTCAGCGGTGCGGGCTACAATGTGCGCATCAATTTGTTCGACTTGGAAGACCGCATTGCAGCTCAAAGCCTGCTGGATGAATTGGAATCATTAGAAGAACGCGCAAAAAAGTTGAAAGTTCAAGTGGAAACGCATTTGAAAGAACGCGCAGGGCTTTCTCTGGGATGAATCTTTGTGAGCGGTTCGAAAATGTGCGACGGCCGCGTTGGAAGACCTGCCACCTCCATTGGCTTGGCGTTTTGGGGCTCGGGATTTTCTTACTTTTTGGGTCTGGCTGCTCGCCAGAGGGGAGGCTTACCCCTTCGACATCAACGCCATCGCAGGAGATGGAAATCAGCGAAACTGAGGTGGTGGAGAAAAACCCACAGGCGGTGAAGGACCAGGAGCAGCCGACGATCATAACACCGGAGGCTACAAAAACCCAACCCTTGCGTGTTTCTGAAGCGGATCGTGCAACCCTCACTCCCAATCCCTTGCCTTGCAACCGAGAGGTATGTTCCTACAGCGGACATTTCCTATTGGCGCGTCCAATTGCCCCAACGGGGCGGGATTGGGTTGATCCCACTTACCGTTATGGTAGCAGCCAAGAGGGTAATCGTGAAACACACCATGGGGTTGAGTTCCTTAACTCGCAAGGGACACCGGTCTTAGCGGCTGCAGATGGGGTGGTGGTCGTGGCGGGGGATGATGAGGCGGCGATTTACGCTGCTTGGCCTTCTTTCTATGGAAATTTGGTAATCATCGAGCATGATCTACGCCACCTGCAAGAGGGCTCTGCGCAGATCTCCGTGGAACGCCTGTACACCCTTTACGGACATCTTTTTGAACTCCGCGTCCAAACCGGCCAGTATGTGAAGACTGGCGACGTGATTGGGTTGGTGGGTTTCACAGGTACAGCTACCGGTAGCCACCTGCATTTTGAGGTTCGGGTGGGAGCGAACGACTATGCCAGCACGCGCAATCCCGAGCTCTGGCTGCAGCCTCACGCCAACGAGGATGGGCAGCTTTACGGTGCGCTGGCTGGTCGGGTCGTGGACGAGTACGGGGATCCCATTTACCTTCCCAATGTGGTGGTTGAAAGACTTGCAGCTGATGGAGACACAGCAGTCGAAACCAATTACCTGGAGAGCTACGTGGATTCCGGTGTCAACGGCGATGACGTTTGGCAAGAAAATTTCGCTTTGGGGGACCTGCCGGCTGGGAAGTATCGGGTTACCTTTGTAGCTCGAGGTTTGCGGGAGTATGTGCTTCCCGTCTATCCAGGTCGGGTGACACTGGTGACTTTCGATGCTATGGAGCGGTAACTTGAGCGAGGAGTCGGAGGACAAGTCTCGGATAAGCATGATCAGAGGCTCCCTTTTGTCTGCCCTGAGCACATTTTTAGCTCTGGGGATACTATTGGGTTGTTCAGGAGTCACCCCCTCGCCGCTGGGATTTTCAACTTCAGGGGAATTGTCCTCCTCCAGCACTCCATTCCGACCCCTACCGTGGACTCCGCTGCCGCCGACCTCGGATATCCCCACTTTGGCACCCACTGATACGCAGGCTCCCTTTTCTATATGGGTTTCGCCTCACCTGCCCCGTTCTCTGCGGGCTGCACTGCAATTTCCCGCGGAGTTAGGCTTGACCGAGCAGCCAGAAAACGCCATTTTGCGATTAGAAGTAGGGCTGGGAGAAGTTGTCAGCCAGTGGATTTACGCCCTGGTGGCTCCGTTTCCCACTGTTGTAGATGGCGTATCTGCCGAAGACCTGCGCCGTTCCTGGCGGGGGAAACCCAGCGGTCCTTTCGCTGGGCGAGCGTTGCTGATGGATGGGAACACTCAGAGGGTGTTTTCATCCCTGTGGGGTGAGCCGGCAGGGGGTGCTGTGCAAGTGCGAGCGGCGGATAAGTTGTTAGCTGCAGCCTGGGAAATGCGACCTTCTTGGGCTCTAGTCCCTTTTGAAGTCCTGGAGCCAAGATGGAAGGTGTTGAGCGTGGACGGTCTATCGCCGGTGCGAAAGGATTTCAATGCCAGCGACTACGCCCTCACGGTGCCGATTTCCATAAGCGGAGACCAGAGATATGTCTCTCTTTACAGTCAAGGGTTAGTCCCGGGGGGTAACCGGGATGCGGGCAAGCTGACC
>JASFVL010000420.1:0-4018 GCA_050049875.1 Anaerolineales bacterium | reverse complement strand
TCCAAGAGGCCCTTTCTTCTGCGGTACAGGCCAGGGTGCACCTTCTGCTCCGCTCGTGAGGCCTCGGGGTAGAACTGCATGGCGTTGGTCTCGACCCCCATGATGGTGCCGGCATGAGCGGCCAGCAGCACGTGGGGTATCTGGGCTAGCATCGGGTTGGTCAGGTCTTGGACCATCAAGGTCATGCCGTGCGCTTTGGCCCAGCACAGGCTGAGCAGAGCACCGGTTTGCGTTTTGCAAGTTTTTAGCGCCACGCCGGTCCAGCCGAGTTGGTGTCCTAATCGAACCAAATCCCAATCGTGGGCGCTTTCGTCCATGAAGAGCGGTTTTCGCGCTGAGACGCTGTGTACGTCGATGCGGTGTTCCTCTAGATCATAGGGGAAAGGCTGCTCGACGTAGAGGATCATGCCGTAGATGCGGACGTGCTCGTCCCTTAGTTGGTCCAGCATGGCGTTGACGTACTCGGGATCGGTGACGGTGCAGTTGAAGTCGCTGGTCAGCCAGTCCACACTCCCGGCGATAGCGATTTCCCCAACTTGGACCAGGCGCTGGTAGTCCCAGCGGTAGTCGTCCCCGCGCAGTTTGACTTTGAGGCACTTGAGGCCATCGCGCTCGATCCAATCGGCGAGCAGCACGGGGTAGTCGTCGTCGGGTTCGTCGCCGCTGAGATCGTCCGTTGTTAGCGGATCAGCACCGCCGACTAAATGCCAGGCCACCAGCTGATTGGGCGGTGACATCAAGAAATCCTGGGGATATTTGCCCTTAAAGGTCTCGGCGGGTTCCAGGTATTGGGATAAGTCCGCCTGCATAAAGGGGGGTGCGTAGGTCTGGTAGATTGGTACTTGGTTGGCTACACCGTAAGCGTCGTGCAGGGCGATGTCAAAGGCTGAACAGCACACCAGCGCAGCCAACCATGGCAGTGCCTCGGCGCCTGCGCCGCGCCCCCGGTTGAATTCTTCCAGCAGACCGGGGAGCACATCTTTCTGGAAGCCGTGACCGATCTCCAAGGGATGTCCGCTGGCATCGAAATCCGCCCAGGCTTCCGCCAGGATCAGGCAGAATTCTTTGAGCGCCTGGTGTCTCTCCTGGTAGGGTATCTGGCTGGGCCAAACCCACTGCACGCTCAGGGGCGTCTCCCCCCAACCTTCAGCCGTTCGGTCGCCATGGCTGCGGACGCGCACCCGCACTCGAGCACAGGTCACGGAGGTGAGCGTCTCCGCACCGAATTTCAAGGGCAGGCGCGTCTCCACAGGCAGAAAGTACAGCTCAACAGCGGCTAGACGGATGTCTGTGGTTTTGGACAAGGATTGCTCCTCCGGATTTTTCATTTTCAATAAAAGCAGCTTCTTGGGTATTCGCCCGCCAGCCGGCTTAATCCAGCTTGTAGGCTTGCTTTGCCAGGTTGTAAGCCAAATCCGCGACCATTTCATGGGCGTCTTGCATATCTGCGATGCCGCGCACCACTAAACCAGCCGCCCAGTTGGCGCTGGCCCGCCGCCAAACGTCGTGGCGGGCAGGAATGGAGGGGAAGGCGCGCGTATCGTCGTTGAACCCCACCGTGTTGTGCAGCCCGGCGGTTTCCATCACTCGATCGAAGTAGCGCCGGATACCGTTGATGCTGTCGTAGAACCACCACGGGGGACCCAGTTTCATCGCTGGGTAGTGACCTGCCAAGGGGGCCAGTTCCCGTGAATAGGCTGATTCGTCCAAGGTGAAGACGATCAGCGTCAGCCGGGGATCGCGGCCATGTTTGTTCAACAACGGGCGCAGGTTGTGGGTGAACTCGCTGCGTTCCGGGATATCGGCGCCCATATTAGGCCCGTGAGCTTCGAAGAGCGCCTGGTTGTGATCCCGAATGGAGCCGATGTGAATCTGCATCACCAGGCCATCCTCCAGGCTCATGCGGGCGCTTTCTATCAGCATGTGGGCGGTGAACCGCTGGGCGTCTTCAGGGCTGGTCTGGCCGCGCAGGGCGCGCTGGAAGATTTTCTCAGCTTCCGCGGGGCTGAGCTCGGCAGTGTAGGCGGAGACCGAGGCGTGATCGCTGGCTGTGGCGCCCAAGGATTTGAAGAACCCTCGCTGCACCTGGAGAGCTTGGATGAATTCGGCGTAGGAGCGGATCTCTACCCCGCTGACCGCGCTGAGCTTTAGAACGTTCTGCTCCCAGCCGGGGGTCAGCAGGTTGACCACGCCGTCGGGGCGGAAGGTCGGGTGAATCTGTCCAGCCCAGCCAGAATTGCGTATAGTCTTATGATGCTGCAGAGAATCGCTGGCTGCGTCGGTGGTGCACAGCACCTCAATGTTGAAGCGTTCAAAAAGCGCCCGCGGACGGTATTCCGCCTGGTCCAATTGCTCGGCGATTTGGTCGTAGATGGCTTGGGCGGTTTCCCCGCTCAACTTTTCCTCCACCCCGAAGACCTGGTAGAGTTCCTGGATCAGCCAGGCGCCGCTGGGGGTGCCGCGAAAGAGGTGAAAATTCTCGGCGAAGCGCTGCCAGATCACCCGGTGGTTGCGCTCTACGGGTTCCCCATCCAGGCGTGGGATGCCCAGGTCTTCCAGCGGGATGCCTTGTGAGTAGAGCATCCGGAAGATGTAATGATCGGGGATGATCAGGAGCTCAGTGGGGGTGCCGAAGGTGGCCTCGGGATCAGCGAAAAGGCGCGCATCGACATGCCCGTGGGGGCTGATAATGGGGAGCTGTTCGACGCTGGCGTAGAGTTCTCGCGCTATATCCCGTTGGGTGGGGTCAGGGTCGAAGTAACGGTTGGGATTTAAGACCCATTTCGGGTGCTTCGTCATACCTTTTTATCCATTGGGCTTTTTAGGCTCGCCCGTGTCGTTTGGTTTCAGGAGATCCCTAGCAACTCCCTAAGTTTGCGGGTTGCGCTGCTGGCGTCGGGAGCGAACCCATCAGCACCGATTTTTTCAGCGTAGTCTTGGGTGACCGGCGCGCCGCCAACCATCACTTTGACTTGTGCGCGCACCCCGGCCTCTTCCAGAGCGAGAAGGGTTTTTTGCATTGAGGGCATCGTCGTGGTCAGCAAAGCGGACATGCCGACCGCGTCCGGCTGGTGCGTTTTGACCGCCTCGACGAAGGTCTCTGGCGGCACGTCGGTGCCCAGATCGATGACCTCGAATCCGCTGCCCTCCAGCATAATGCAGACTAGATTCTTGCCGATATCGTGCAGGTCCCCAGAGACGGTGCCCATCACCACTTTGCCGGTGGCCTTAATGTCTTCCTCAACTAGGTGAGGGCGCAGCTTGTCCAGGGCGAACTGCATGGCTCGGGCGGAGACCAGCATCTCCGGGACGAAGATCTCGCTGGCCTCGAAAAGGCGACCGACTTCGATCATCGCGGGGATGCAGGCTTGTTGCAAAATTTTTCCCGCAGGGATGCCCTTTTCTAGAGCTACTGAGACCTCGTCGGCGGTGGTCTTGGCGTCTCCCTTAATGATGGCTTGGCTGATGGTCTCGAGAGTCATGGGATCTCTTACTCCTTTAGGTGGCTTATCAGACGATCTTTTTGGCTTGCATCTGGGCTTGGATAGCCAGTTCAATCGTTTTGAAGGCGTGCTCCTGCGTTTGGGCGTTCTCGGTGCGGTTTAGGCAGTCCAGGATCAGCTCGCCGAAGAAGGGGTAGCCCACTTTCCCGTGGACGGGGATGTGCTCTTCGCCAGCATGGTTCACTAGGTAGACGTGATCGCTCTGCGGGTCCCGAGCGATGTCGATGTACTTACGCAGCTCGATATAGCCGTCGGTGCCCAAGATGAAAGTGCGCCCGTCGCCCCAAACGGGAAGCCCATCGGGGTTGAACCAGTCGACGCGAAAATACATTGTGGCACCGTTGTCCGCTAAAAGGGTTGCGTCCCCGAAATCTTCGAAATGGGGGTGTTCCTTCATGGTGTAGTTGCCCACTTTGCTGTGCAGCACTTGGGCGTCCTTGGCCCCGGCGTAATGGAGGAACTGTTCGATCTGGTGACTGCCGATGTCGCACAGGATGCCGCCGTATTTAGCGTTG
>JASFVL010000082.1:0-12602 GCA_050049875.1 Anaerolineales bacterium | reverse complement strand
GGTAAAAGATCGCCACCCAAAAATACAGCGTCTGGCTTGCCCTGGGCGATGGCATCAAATAACTTGTTGTAGTGACGGGTTACCCCATGGAGATCTGAAACGAAAAAAAAGGTTAGCATAATTAATACGATACTGGTTGGAATGACTCTCGGAAATGTAGGATTTCTAGATATTTATGGGATACCAGTGTCTCCAAATTATTATAAAGTATCGATGGTATTTGCACATCTTCCCTAACTGTGTGATAATTATCTAACCCGGCATAAGCAATCTTTTCAATTGGTCAACGATAATAGTATGACCACCCCTACAAGCGATTCGTATTCTAAACACAAGCATGAAATTGAAACGTTATCGAGAATAGCGATAACCATTGGTGCGCATATTGGATCTACTGAACTGATATCTGAGATCCTTAATCTTCTCGTTGCACATTTTAACTGGGCTTATGCAGGTTGTGTAGTCTTGAGTGATCAATTCTCTGATTTCTTTCGTTTGGCTGCCTTGGCTGGATATGATCCAGCAAAATTGAATGATATTAAGATAGCCATCGAGGACTCTATCATTGAAGAGGCATATCATAAAGGAGATTTAGTTGTCGCTCGGTATATTGGACAATCAAAACGAACATTGTTTGATATGCTCCTAAAGAGCGACGAGATATCGAATCGCTCTCCTAGGAGAAGCAGTATTCCCGATTTTGCTTTAGCTATGCCAATCATGCTCGATAATCAAACGATCGGTGTGCTGTTCATTGAGGGTAATGATAATTCACCTGAATCAATAGACCAGGACTTCTTTTTTTTACAAATAGTCTCCAAAATATTTGCGAATTTAATTATCCAGGCTCAAACAAGAACCAAATTTGAATCATATCGTGAATTGGAACATACTGAGGGGCTCCAGTCGGAAACGAGCTTAACTTTGTCTCATGAACTGCGGATGCCTTTGACCGCTATAAAAGGCTATTCAAGTGCTCTGATGATGGAGGAAGTGGAATGGAGTGAGGAAAAACGCAATCATTTTCTCCACTTGATTAATGAAGAATGCGATACAATCCAAACGATATTGACGGATTTGCTCGATTCTTCGCTTATTGAAAAGGATCAATTGTCAATCGAACGCCAACCAATCCGAATATATCAACTTGCTAATGATGTTGTCTCTGAGATGCAACTTCAATCAGAGACTCACAGGTTTGTTGTTGACATTGCTCGCGAATTTCCAATTGTTGAAGCAGATCATTTATGGATAAAACAGGTCTTCCGAAATCTATTAGATAACGCTGTGAAATATTCCCCTGACGGTGGTTTGGTTATGATCAGGGGTGAAGCTAGGTCAGAAGATGTTGTTATAAGCATAGCTGATCAAGGGATTGGAATCTCTCCAGAAGACTTGTTACAGTTATTCGACAAATATTACCGGGTATTACCGTTGGATAGTTCAAATATTCCTGGAATGGGATTGGGCTTACCAATTGCGAGAACTGTTATCGAGGCGCATGGTGGCAGAATTTGGGTAGATAGTAAAGAAGGGCAAGGGACGATTATAAGTTTTACATTACCTCGGATGAAAGTACCGAATAATGATTAAGTGTCGGAGGGTTAAGCATGATTCGAGCCCGAATTCTAGTGGTTGATGATGATCCAAAACTCGTTCACCTTCTTCGAGAGATCTTAACAGCTACAGGGTATGAAATGATTGTCGCATGCAGCGGCGATCAAGCCATCGAGATGGTGGCTATTGAACAGCCCGATTTAATTATTCTCGATATTATTTTATTGGGGGAGAAAGATGGGTATGAGGTTGCCCAACGTATTAGAGGATTTTCTGACCTTCCTATCATTATGCTCACGGCGAAAGTGCGTGAAAAAGATATGTTGAGAGGGTTTGATGTGGGTGTTGATGACTATATTAAAAAACCATTCAGCTCAAAGGAGCTACTCGCACGCATACGTGCAGTTCTAAATCGCTCTTCTGATCATTCTAGAAAGCAAACTAAGCCGCAGATAATATGTGGAGAAGTCCATATGGATTTAGCCCGTCGACGGGTTTTTGTTGGTGGGCGAGATGTTCATCTGACACCTAAAGAATATTCATTACTGCACGAACTTGCGCTTCACTGTAACCAAGTTATGCTGCACGAACAATTGCTTGCTGCTGTCTGGGGGCCAGAATATCGAAGTGACTTTGATTACCTTCGATCATATATTCATCTCCTGCGCCGAAAAATTGAACCAGATCCATCGAATCCACGGATCATTATTAGAGTGCCTGGTGTTGGATATATGCTCGAGACGGATGGGGACAGTAACTAATCAACGGTCTGCTTCATCGTAGATGCCTACCCCTTCCATTTTTCACGTGTTTTTCACAGAAGTGCCATAGTTTTTAACGGAAATATCACACGATTATGGCTAAACTTTAGGTTAATACAACTCAATTTTCTCGTTAATAATTAAGAATGTTTGATTGTGTTTCAGTTTTCTGTGAATTGCGAGGGTTCACCCGCAATTTACAGAAAAATCACTGCATAATCGACTGTTTTCCCAGTAAATAGAAAAACCGATTCTGTTGTTAATAATCGATTTAGAGTTTTTATGCTTGATGAGCTTAAGCAGGAATTGGGTGAACCATAATTGCCCATCCATCCAGATAGCTCACCATCCAATACATAAGACCATCAAAAATTTTCATTTAGTATCAAAAGTTAAGGAGACAAACATGTCAGTGATACAAGATGTCATCGCAAAGGTAAAAGAAAAGGATCCAGATCAACCAGAATTTCATCAGGCTGTTGATGAGGTCCTGAACACATTAGAACCAACGGTTGATAGACATCCTGAATTTGTAAAAGCTAAGATTTATGAGAGGATTGTTGAGCCTGATCGTGTGATTTTATTCCGGGTTCCATGGGTTGATGATGGAGGTGATGTTCAGGTTAATCGGGGATTTAGAGTCCAATTTAACAACGCCATTGGTCCATATAAAGGGGGTTTGAGGTTTCACCCTTCAGTAAATCTGGGGATTATAAAATTCCTTGGGTTCGAACAAGTTTTTAAGAATTCGCTTACTACTCTACCGATGGGTGGAGGCAAGGGTGGATCTGATTTCGATCCGAAGGGCAAATCTGACAATGAGGTGATGAATTTCTGTTACGCATTTATGCGTGAACTATATCGTCATGTCGGACCTGACACAGATGTGCCCGCTGGAGATATTGGTGTTGGGGGTCGAGAAATTGGATACCTTTATGGTTATTACAAAAAGATCATAAACCAGCACAACTGTGTCTTAACTGGAAAAGGTTTGGAATATGGCGGTAGCTTAATTCGTCCTGAAGCTACAGGATACGGCGCAGTTTATTTTGCAGCTGAAATGCTTTCTACTAGAGGGATGGATATTACCGGTAAGGTGGCAGTTGTCAGTGCATCGGGCAATGTTGCCCAATATACAGTTGAAAAATTGCTAGACCTAGGTGGAAAAATCATTACCCTATCTGACTCGAATGGAGTGGTTGTGGATGAAGAGGGAATTGATCGAGATAAATTGGATTATGTATTGGAATTAAAAAATATCCGCAGGGGTCGGATTAGTGAGTATGCTGAACAATATAACGTGCCTTACTATCCAAATGTGAGCGTGTGGGATGTGGTCAGAGAACAGGGATTGAAACTGGATCTCGCCTTCCCATCAGCAACAGAGAACGAGATTGATAGCCAAAATGCTCAAGCTCTTGTTGACAATGGTTGTATTTGTGTATCCGAAGGAGCAAATATGCCATCTACATTGGGTGCAATCAAGATATACCAAGAGAACAATGTACTCTATGGACCTGCTAAAGCAGCGAATGCTGGGGGAGTTGCCACCTCAGGATTGGAGATGACGCAAAATAGTATGCGTCTCTCATGGACCCGCCAAGAAGTAGACGAAAAACTCCATCAAATTATGAAAAGTATCCATAAAGCCTGCCTCGAAGCCGCTGAAGCGTACGGAAAACCAGGAGATTACCTAATGGGCGCTAATATCGCTGGGTTTATCAAAGTGGCTAATGCTATGATTGCTTATGGAGTAGTCTAGGGCAGCTTTTTAATATCTTGACCCCTCGTTAATTGTGAAGAAGGGTTAACCACATACTCTATTTCTTTATTTGCGAAGATTGTCATCGAGGCTTTAGCCAGATAGCGAATTTCAGATTTCCGGCTAAAGCCTCATTTTGAAATGAACATTAGTCCATTATCCACGAAATAAGCTTTTAACAATATTATTCAGAGCGGAAATTGATAGCCGTTTTTTAATGGGAGGCTTGGATGAAATGATTGCCTACAACCTTGACCAATCGTTGGCTGATGAGATGGTTAATAAAGCAGTTGAGTTGAGTGCGGAAAATTTGTTCGGTGGTGATAGAGAGAAGACACTCATTGCTCTTCGCCGAGGATCTGGAGATGTTTCGCGTTGTTTTTCTAAAAATCTTGGGGAATTGATTGCAGTGCTATTGGTCGAGATGGATAAAAATGTTAAGTCTATCTATCGATACAGCCCCGAGTCCTTAAGAATTAAATCTGATGATATAGGTTTTGACGCCGGCAGCGCTATAAATTTAATCGCCTGGGTTGATCGGAAAAGCCCTGCTCTTAGTACACTAGTGAAGACATTAGAAGTGCTTCTATCACAAAGTCAAGCTAAGATTGGATTCGGTGAGTCCACAGCTGCTATTGTCCCATTGGATTTAAAGATGGTTGACGATCATGATGTAGAGGATAAGAGGGGATTTGCGATACTTGTGGAAAGCGAGTTGATACGCACCCAACGATTGTGGCCACCGATTGATGTAAAAGAACCAGAACGAGTATCCGAACCCGATGAAATTCCCCAGGACCCTTTACTTGATTTATTGACTTCTTTCGATCCTGAACTAGCTCCTGAAAACAGGATATTGGATCATGCTTACGCAATTGAGAAGATTCCGTCAGAAGATCGAGGATCTCTTGAGTATCATCTGACAAAACTAAAAGTGTCATTAATCCGGAAAATCATAAGTGACCAACTATCTTATATCAATATAGCAAAAAAATGGTTCACAACTGATGATTTGTCCGATTTATATCATCGTCGAATTGGCTACGGAAGGATTGGGGGAAAATCTGCTGGCATGATATTGGCAGCACGCATTTTGCAAGAAGTTGCAGATCAAGAAGTAATAGACTGTTTACACATCCCTGAATCTTATTTTCTTGGATCGGATCTGATCTATATATTCATGGCTATGAACGGGCTTATGCATTGGAATGACCAGAAATATAAACCAGAAGATAGTATCCGTTCTGAATATCCCCAAATCGTTGAAGAGTTCCAATATGGGGAACTTCCTCCGGAGATTTTAGCCGCTTTAAGAAACATTCTTGCCGAAATTGATGATAAACCACTGATCGTTCGATCATCTAGCCAATTGGAAGATAATTTTGGCACCTCCTTTGCTGGCAAATACGATAGTTATTTTTGCCCGAACCAAGGATCACCAACTGAAAACCTTCAAGATTTGAAACGCGCCATCGCTCGTATTTATGCTAGCACATTAAAACCGGAAGCCCTTCTTTACAGGCGTAAAAAGGGTCTTCAGGACTATGACGAACGTATGGCAATTCTTATCCAGGTTGTTCAAGGCTCCAAATTTGAGCGTTATTTTCTACCTCATGCATCCGGTATCGCATTCAGCCGAAACATTTACCGTTGGTCACCTGATATTCGACGTGAGGATGGTTTCGTTCGCTTAGTATGGGGCCTCGGAACTCGAGCAGTTGGGAGAGTGGGTGATGATTACCCCCGTCTAGTAGCTTTGAGCCATCCAAACTTGCAGCCGGACAACTCGACAGAGGCAATCAGACGTTATTCTCAACATTATGTTGATCTGATAGATCTGGAAGACAATGTATTTAGAACGTTACCTATTCAAGATATTATAAAACCGCAATATGGACCCTTAAGATTGTTGGTCCAATTAGAACAAGATGGATATTTTATAACCCCGCGTATGCGGATCAGTCAGAGTGATATATCCAAAATGTCGATAAATTTTAATGAATTTCTCCAACGAACATCTTTCGCAACCCTAATTAAAAAGATACTGCGAACTATTGAGGAGCATTATCACGGAACCGTGGATATGGAGTTCACGGTTCATATATCCGAACCACGTTCCCCCCATCCTCAGGTGCGTATCTCATTATTACAGTGTCGACCACAATCCCATCTTAGGGATATATATCCCGTGAGAATACCAGACAATTTACATGAAGAAGATATTATATTTTCAACTGGGTTTATGGTGCCGCGCGGATATTTACCGAAAATAAAACATGTTCTATTTGTTGTGCCGGAAGAATATTTCGCTCTTCCAACTCGCCAATCCCGTGGTCAGATATCAGTTGCTATTTCGCGTTTGAATGATGCTCTCGAAGAGAAATCATTCATCTGTGTGGGACCAGGACGATGGGGAAGTATCAATTCTGATTTAGGTGTTTTCGTCAGCTATGCAGATATCTATCACGCCGGTGCTTTGGTTGAACTTTCAGGGGAGGGGATTGGTCCTGACCCTGAGCCATCTCTTGGTACTCACTTCTTTCAAGACCTAATGGAAGCCCATATCTACCCTTTAGCGTTACGTCTGGACGAGAAAGACGTACAATTCAATCAAGATTTCTTTTATGAATCAACCAATAACATATCGAATTGGATCGACATCGATAAAGAGATACAAAAAAGTCTTCACTTGGTTGATGTTGCTGAGTATCGCCAGGGTCATCACATTGAAATAGTGATGGATGATGAGAAGAGTAGGGTGATTGCCTTCTTAAAAGCAGATTGAACTAATAAATCGTAAGCATAGTAGCATAGAAAAATAGTAGATAAGGAAAACTCTAAGGTTCAGGAGGTCCGAGAAACCCCGAAAACCAGTATCCTAATACACCAGCAGCTTGTTTGCTATTGATTGAGATAGATTTGTCATGCAGAATCGCAGGGGGGTAATATCCTCTGGAGACGACACCACTGATCCAACTTAACTCATTGGTGGCTGATAAGAGTGCATTATATGCTGCTGCTTGCTCTTTCATATCAAGGTCAATAATAGGAATATCCGGTGTTGGGTAATCTAACTCATCTGGAGAAATACACTCTTCAATCGGATCAGGTATGCAACCAGTGATGCCTCCACTTGCAGAGGGGTACGCAATACTTAATATTACTGGTTTTTCCGATTTCAACCACTCGTCTTTTATCTCTTCTTTCAACAATCGTATAGCCTCAGCATGAAGATCTGCTTTTGAGACCCCAGGTTTATCAGCTAAAGGAGCGGACCAAAGCAGATAGATTTGATCAACAGCGTCTATGATTTGCATTGTATTGGTATATTCATCTGCATAGGAAATCGCCCAGGCGATATTACCGTCAAACTTTTCACGAACTTGTTCGATCAAGTCTAACCATCGATCTTGCGCATCTGCTGGGACACCAGATGGTGATCCATCTGCTAGAGTCCCTCCTGGCAAAGCTGGTTTCAACCAACTACCTCCTAAGATGAGGGTATTGATATTCAATTCTTCTGCCATGGCGGCGTGGTGTAGGATAAATCTTTGGTTGCTGTCATACCACGATACCCACCAAGAGAAGTCCCTTGGTGCACTAGCCCACCATTCATCAACAGACGTTGGGAAGTGAGGTGTAGGTCTCAGTGCGATTTCTATGTCACGAGCTTTAGCCTGCCCGATATACCCACTTAGTTCGGACCACATTGGGTTTTGTCCAGGAACAAGCTCCATCATGGGTGGGTTGCTATGGGTATAAGTCCAACTAGGGGTTAGAACAACCCAATTGGCATGTAGAGTTGATAGGTCATTATAGGTTGCTGGGTAGCGAGGTCCCCAAGACGGGTGATAATGGCTTTGCATTTCTACACCAGCAATGAAATCATCGTCTTTCTTTTGAATATCAATATTAGATACCGAGGCTGGTTGGATATCGGTTTCGAGCCACGCCCAGTTTTCGATGCGGTCCTGAATTGTCTGAGGTTGTTGACTGGTCTCAACAATTTGTCCTGAGGTGAATTCCCCTGGGGTGCGTACATCATCTGCATGTCCACATTGATCAACTCTACAGTATCGAAATCCAAGTTGATTTACAAAATCTAATGGACTGAATAAGATGTATACCCAACGGTTCTCCTGGAGTTTCCACATTGGTAAAGGTTGTGTCCACCCATAGGGGTTAAACTGGATTGAGACATATTCGGTTGCTGGTGTATTTTCAGGAACAGCAACATCAAATGTTATTGGAGCTGCAGTACCAGAACTCCAACTTACAATTTGGTCTTCGATGACAGTTGGACCATCAGGTACAATCAATTGTCGCACTTTAAAACCGCCTTCAGCAGAACGCTCTGCGTTCCAAAAACCATCACCTAACGTATACTTATAACGTATATCAATTCCACTAGGTAGCGCGAGAATCACTCCATAACGTCCATCAGGAAGTGGGGTAAGCACTGGCATACGGGATGTGAGGGAATTTACACCCCCAGATAGGTTGGCGAATGTGTTCCCTAGTTGGTATAAATTTCCAGCCAAACGTAAAGGAACACCAGGTACAGTGCCAGAAGGGACTGTGACAACAAACGTAACATCTACTATTGATGTTGGTTTAATTTGGATTGATGCATTTGTCGTCGATTCACTTGCGACCTCAGCTCCCTGTTGGAACACATGATATAAGCCTTCAGGTGAATAGGCAACCAAATTGTGGATACCAGGTGGCAAACCCTCAATGATAAATCTGCCATTTGCATCCGAAAATGTTTGGACACCTCCTCCTGATATCAAGATATTAGGAACAGGTTTGTTGTTCTCTGCATCGAGCACATTGCCCGCTATCCGCCCAATGGATCCATTATATAGAGTATCGTTCCACCGGGTTATGATGTCATTAACTTCACCCGAAGCTTGCACGGAATAAAGTCGGTATCGTACAGGGCGTCCATCGTAAGTGTGTTCTTCAGCGATTAAATTTCCCATTCTTGAATAGCGATATTTAACGTTGGTACCTACTGGCAGGGAGATCTTCAGGTGGTAATACCCAGCGCTTTCAGCTTCCATTGTATAACGTTTAGCGTTGAGTGCTAATCCAGTGACTTCATCTAAAATGCTTAATACAATTGGTTCATCGGGAGGTGTGTTTTCGGGTATCTTTACTCGGAAAGTGACTAGTGTTTCAGGTAAGCCTTCTCGGGATGTCGATGCAATATCAATAGATTTTTCTTCAACTGTACGATTTGGAAGGTTACAAGAATTAATAAATAGCGATAATATCGCGAATATGATTATCCCGATCCATTTAAGACCTTGTGTGGGGATGTGTGAAAAATAACTGAAGTTATGCTCTTTTTGGTTGATGTGTATCATATCGGATTTGATCATCCATTCATGCTTTCTCTAAGTAATTGTAGCAAGATTTCGATGTTAGGGATCTCAGAAACTGAAATTCGTTCCTGATGATTGTTCTTGGTAGATAGAATTAAATGACCACTACGAATTCCAATAAAATTTATACTTTCCAAGGGTATTTTACGATTGTCAACATAGATATATTTCTGACTGAGAGTTAGAGGACCAAATGTAATTAGTTGATTCGTATGATAAATTTCCCGCGATTTTAGTAATTGTCTTGGATAAATTTTTGCCTTCAAACGAGTCGCTATTTCGGGAAAGTTATTGAACTCATCATCTATTCGTATTTTATGATTGTTTACCAGATGGAGGGTTATTTGTTGGTGAGTCTTGAGTGGTTTGGAAAGAAATTTATCCTGAACCGATCTTGTATTAATACCCTTTATCTGCCCCCAAGTTATTGTGTGGTTCTTACGGAAACCTAACCGTAAACGAATGCCATTTTTGTATATATTAATATATCGATGGCTTTTCCTGATACGCAATATAGCAAGTAATAATAAAGCTATCAGAGCGAAAGTCGCAAGCACTATCCATGGTTTGCTCCATTGAATTGCAGCAACCTGGCCGAATTTTGTCGTTCCCTGATACCATCGTGATAAACCATAAAATAAGGGTGCTAAGACTGCCAAGCACCCTGGAATGAATGTTAAAATCAAATCTCGCCATTGGAGAGGGCGGTCGTGAAATGTTGCTTGTAGCGTTCCAAGGGGGTTATCAATGGCTCTATCAAATTCGATCTGTTTCACGTCATATCTTAGTTGATATAAATAACCTTAATGAAATACTTTTTAAATAGCAGCGCTTTTCAAAAATAATTTTAGCCAGATTGATCAGTCTATCACGGTGATGTTGCAATTCCTGTGCCGAGGAACCTGGGAGGATGATAAGGTAACCGGTGAAAGCGATCCGACTTTGACTGACCATAAATAGAAAAAAGGAGTTATTCAGCAGGCACTTGCTGAATAACTCCATACCTTCCTATGCTGAATCACTCTGTAGGTCGGAAGTATTCAATGTCTAAAATTGACCCTTCGCGTTGATCTTTTGGTTTTAAGACTGCTTCTAAACTCATACCAATATTTATATCATCTGGGGATATTTCTCCCAAGCGATGAATCAAACCACCATCACCTATCTGAACGAAAGCGACGATTTCAGGTTGATCTAGATGATTTCCATCGTAATCCACGGACAACAAGGTATAAGTGTGAAGCGATCCTTTCGTACCAACATCTATCCAATTATCTGTTTCTCGAAGACATCGCTCACAAAAAATTGTCGCTGGAACGTAGGTCTGGTTGCAATTTGTACATTGACTCCCATAAATCGTCCCTTCATTTTTAAGTGCTCGAAAAAAACGTTCTCCACCCAAGCCGAATGTGTAACGGCTGGGAACAGGTAATATCCCTTCCCAAGCTCTCGGTGCATGAGAGTCACGCTCTAATAATGTCATTTCCTTCCTCCTACTGGTATTGACAATTCATCCCTTATCCCGCAATCAAAGGGTGCTACTAAACTGATCCTTAATGATCCTTGATAAATTCATGTTATTCATCGAGGGGTTTGAAGTATTGAATATCCGTTATCGCACCCTCACGTTCTTCTGGGGGTTTCCATACAGCCTTTACACGCATACCGATAGAAACTTCTTGTGGGTCTACTTCAGCAAGCAGGTGCATAAGTCCATGGAGGGGGGATGCACCATCAATCTCGATCACAGCAGGTATTTCGGGATCTTTAATTCGTTTGACATCCCAGGTAACATAGCACAAGGAAAAAGTATTAACTGTCCCTGTATCATCCAGAGGTACATATTCTTCCATAGGGCGGAAACACCACTCGCAAACAGTTCGCGGAGGCACCACGATTTTTCGGCAGGTTCTACAGCGACTCCCTAGGATAACCCCTCGTTTTAAGCCCGCAAGGTAAGTCCTTATTCCAATACCAGTATCCCAAGCAAATTTGGCGAGCAGCTTATCGTGGTTATAAAGGATTTTCCCTTCAGAAAAATCTTGTTCTTTTAGGGGAGTCCCGGGAAATTGTTTAATGTTTTCAGTCATTTTCTGTCCTCCTATCTTCCCATTATTACTACTGTTCCGACCTGCATTAAATCACCCCATGCCTGGGCGAGTCCGCGTTTCGGTTGT
The DNA here is from genome assembly GCA_050049875.1 of Anaerolineales bacterium. Classification (GTDB taxonomy): domain Bacteria; phylum Chloroflexota; class Anaerolineae; order Anaerolineales; family UBA11858; genus JASFVL01. The sequence goes on along the minus strand of JASFVL010000082.1, from coordinate 955 downwards.
CCTGGGACCTGACGTTCGCCAGCTTCACCTCGCAGCTGCCAAAATAATTCGGTGATTTTCATTAATCCCGCAGCTGCAATAGGGTTACCAACCCCAAGAAGACCACCGGATGGGCAGACTGGCATGTCACCATCCAGAGCTGCAATGCCATCAATATAAAGCTGTGGAGCTTTTCCACGATCAGCTAGCTGTAGCCCTTCCAAGTGGTGAAGGGCTTTATAGTCAAATGGATCGTATGGTTCAACGATGTTTATTTGTTTGCGTGGTTCGTTTATCCCAGCCATTTCGTAAGCCTGACGGGCAGCATATTCTACATACCGCGGGTAAGCTAGATCTCGGTTTGTCCAATATGCTGTGTCTAAATTCCAGCCAACCCCTTCAATCCAAACTGGTTTGTCGGTTATGCGTTTTGCGACATGCTCAGCTGCCATCACAATAGCAACAGCTCCATCACTTACTGGACTGACATCATATCTTTGCACCGGCCAGGCGAGAGTCTCCGAGTTGAGCACATCTTCCACGGTGATATCCGGATCCCCTAGCAAAGCGCATGGATGAAGGGCCGCGTTGTGTTTGTGAAATACTGAGACCCTGGCGATATCCTCCTTTGAGATGCCATACGTTGTCATATAACGGTTCATCTCCATCGCAAAGATCCAGAGCAGGTTGGGCTTAAGAGGACGTTCAGTTGTGTGGTCAAAAATAGTTAGGAAAGCGGCTTGTGCGTGTGGGTAGTAGCTGGACATCTTCTCCTCAGCCACGACTAATACCGCATCGAACAACCCTGATGCGATGTGATACCAACCTTGAATTGGGGTAAAAACGCCGGTTCCACCACCGACATAGGAACGCATATATGGTTTACCCCATGCCCCCGCTCCATCACTCAAGTATTCACCATTCATATGTATTCCATCAAAAGCATCTGGTGCTGTACCTAGGCAGACTGCTTGGA
>JASFVL010000419.1:0-4029 GCA_050049875.1 Anaerolineales bacterium | reverse complement strand
ATATCCGGCAAGGAAATTTCATACCGGATGGCTTCTTTCTTGTATAGGCTTAATGGAAATAAGATACCACCAAATCTGAGTGTGCTAGTGAATGGCAGTCCTAAGACCGGGACGACTTGGATGTTAAAATTGGTTGCCTCATTTCCTGGTTTTCGAATAGCGCGTGGCTATAATTTTCAGGGCGATTTTCATCGTTATCATGGGGGTAATACCAGGAGAGGTGATCCTCGGCCATGATAAAGTTACACGGGATTTGTGGGAAATCCTGTGTGCCAAGAACATTAAGGTTATTCATATGATGCGCGATCCTAGAGATCAGACGGTTTCGCGCCTGTTTCACATTCGAAGTGATCCGACCCATACCTGGCATCATCGTTTTCAGGATATGAGTAATGATCAAGCTCAAATGGCCTGCATAGAGGGAAGAACGGGTGGTTTGCCAGGCACGATTTCTATGATTAATTTAACGAAATCATGGCTTCAAGAAGGGGATAAGTCGCTTTGTGTTAGGTATGAGTATTTGAAATCTAATCCAGAGGAAGAACTTAGCAGGGTTTTGGAATATCTGGGATTATGGGTTAGCGATGCGCTTATTCGGGCAATCGTTGAACGTAACAACTTTGAGCGCTTATCGGTTGAAAAAAGTTCTAGACGCGAGCTCGAAAGCCGGGTCAGGAAGATCCCGGCTCCCACTTTAGGAAGGGGATCATTGGAGATTGGAAGAATTATTTTAAGGAAAGCCATATTCAACGCTACAGAGAATTAGCAGGTGACGTACTGGGAGAGTTGGGATACGAGGAAGACCTGAATTGGTAATTTTTCACACTGAAAGAGCCAACAACTTTCAATTTTGTTAGGAGTGACCTCGGTACCATTGAGTTGGTGTTTTCTCGTTGATATATTAAAATTGCTGCTTGCTTAAACATATTTTTCTAGCCAAACAACGTTGAGGATAACACTTGTAAAGCTGGCAATCAGCGTTTTTATAGTTGTCGAAGATAACGATGAGACAAACAATCACCTTTGCTTCCATCGCAACTTTTCTTTTTAGCTTAGTTTTGGGACTGGGTTCAACTTTTGGAACGAATTCACGAGCGATCATTCCTCGAAATAGAGCCTTCTACACTGCCAGCGCGAATAGCACAGCGTTTGACCACCATGTTTATCTCCCTATGATCTCCAAGCCCAGTGAACCTGCCTGGCCGATGGCTGGGGCCAACCCCCATCGCACTTCCTGGACACAGGAAGAGGTGAGGGGATATTTGGAACCACTGTGGTTCAAGCCTTTTGAACCCTATATTCCTCAGAAGGTTCAGGTTATTGCCGCTTATGGTAATCTTTATATTTCGACCGCCAAAGGCCTATATGCTCTGGATGCCGCCACAGGCGCCGAGCGCTGGGTCTATCCCACCGAGCTCCCCTTGGGTCATTCTCCGACCATCCAAAGTGACGTTGCCTACGTTGGCGGTTTTGACCGCAAAGTGCATGCGATTGATGCCCACACCGGTCAAGGGATATGGACCTTCGAAGCTGGAGCAGGTTTCGATACCAATCCACTGGTGATTGACGGATTGGTTTATGCGGGCAGCAGGGACGGAGACTTTTACGCTGTTCACACGGAAGGCCCAGATATCGGTCAGCTGGCCTGGAGTTATTCAACGGATGGTCCCATTCACTTTTCGGCAGCTTACAAAGACGGGGTGGTTTACTTTGCCTCGGATGACAGCCACGCTTATGCTTTGGATGCCGAGACAGGCGCATTGGTGTGGAAATCCGATAAATTGCCCGGCGCGGGTTTTCACTCCTGGTGGCCGGTGGCGTACCAAGATCGGGTCATCTTTGCAGGCAGTCACAATTATCGCTTTATACCCCCTGGTGAAGGCGGAGCTCTTAATAATAACTTGGAAAAGGCAGATATATTTCCCAACCATGCCACAGACCCTCGTGGCACCCTGGTTGGTGTAACCGGTCAGGAATCCGGAGGTTGGGTTTCCGGAACTACAACCATTGACATGAGCCAGCCTAATGTAACGGCCAATGGTAGCACGAAGGCTGTCACTGAATATTTTGAAGAAAAACCTTGGCGGCGCACATACTTTGTCTTGGATCGGTCAACAGGGGAAGAGATCACGTACGATTTTGATAAAGATGGAAAGACCGAATACGCCCCATTTTTATGGTTTTGGAATGAAACTGGCAACCGTTATCCACCAGTGGTCGGTGGAGATGAGGTGATCTACCAGTCTAATACGCTGTATTCCGATCCCTACATACCCGGAGGGCACATTACTGGTTGGAAGATGGACACACCGTTTATTAGCGTACCCAATACCGGCTGGAATGCAGTCGACGAGCCCCAGGCTTACACCGCGGGTGGGAACTTGATCTATTGGAACCGCTGCTGCGACCGGGTGGGTGCTGCCTTTGACATCAACCAGCCTGGAACGAACTATAACTACTTCGTCTATGACTTGGATGAGAAGCTGCCTGGGTATAACGAGCGCTACTACAACCCAGATCCAGATTATACCTCTCCCTATGCAGCTTTCGGTGGCCCAAACGGGGTTTACGGATTTCACGGGGACACGAACCCCCCGATACCTTACCAAGGTCGGGTATATATGCATCGTAGTAATGCTATCATCGCGTTCGGTTCTCAGTCTGATGAGCCCATTGCTTTAAATCTTGCTGGCACGGTCCCGCTTCAGGAGGAATTGGCCTCTCTTGATGAGGGTGAAATCAAAAGCCAATTATCCTCGGAAATCCAAAAAATAATTGGTGCTGGTCACCTCCGCCCGGGTTATCGCAGTTCAGGCGCTCTTGATCTCAAAGGAAAAGCTCAATGTGGGGACAATATGTTGGATTACTGGCATAATGCATCCGAGACGATCCACACACTCCTTGGCGCTTTACCCTATTTATCTACCGATCTTGAACAACAGGTACTTGGGTATATTCAAAACGAATTCAGCAATTACCCTCCTTACGAATACAATCATGTTGGCTGGCAGGATGGCGCACCCCGGGAAATCTTTGATCTGCCCCTGGATGTAATGGCGAATGTGATCAATTACCCGCCCGAACAAGAGAATTACACTTTTAAAAACAGCGGTGGCTGGGAAAGAGCAGGGGTATGGGGTCGCAATCCTTTTATGTTCTATGCTTTGTGGAAGTATGCAGCACAGTTTGGGGATGGCCAGGTGGTCTTCACCGCCAGCCGCGACCGTTTAGTATCACCGCCTGCGGATGAGGTGTTGCTGAGTATGCCTCATGTCCATAATGCCTTCATCGCAGGATACCTCGGTTACCTGGAGTTGGAAAAACTGGCAGGGGAGCCTGAGTCACTGAGCATCAAGGATGAATATATACGTCTCCTGCAGCTCAGGGCTGATAACTTTACAAAGGATTCTGCTTACGCAAGCAAATACAAAATTAACGATGGGGCCTATTGTCGCAGCCTGAACGTATCCAGTAATTTTATATTCCTCGTCTCAGAGCTGGCGCAGTATCTGCGTGATCACGCGATTGCTGAAGTACAGGAAGCGGTAGATGAATATGAAGCTCTCGTACCTTATTGGTTTGTGTCGAATTTCGAAGACGGGTTTGCGGAGTCGGGCTCGGTGCACCTCTATGATCGCTATGCATTGTTCCAAGCCAAGGCATTGATCCTTCAGGAGCCACGGGATGAGTTAAGCAAGTATCTGGATGTCCCGGGTATGGCGGTTGGCGATCTGTACTACATTCAAAATTTGGTTGCTTGGCTTGAGGCGTCTCCATAAGTATGTGGAAACGCTTATCAGTTCTTGGGGTTTTAGCGTGTATGCTTTTCTTTTATCATGGGGGCAATTCCCACACCATCCAGGCAGACACACTGGATGCTCCTTCAGACACCTTTGTCTACCTGCCGATAATTCAGAAACCCGAGAAATCTGCATTGCGTGTAAACGCACCCCATTTTGAAGGCGACATCCCATTTTCGGAAACCGCTATCTTTTGGTTTGGTCAGGTAAAACCAACCGACAATTATGT
>JASFVL010000081.1:0-12726 GCA_050049875.1 Anaerolineales bacterium | reverse complement strand
CTCTCCCAGCGCTTCCTGCACCCTTCCTTTAATAATGTTTCGCCCGGTCTCCGTGGAGATTGGTTTGACCTTGTTCTTGCCCGCTTTTTTATCATGCCTGGCAAACAGAGGCAAAGCGGTCAACTGCCGGCCTGCCAGCCCGTCCAGCTTCTGGCGGTCGCCCAGGTAGTCCTTGAGCGCCCCTAGGGCGCGCTCAGAAAAGCGGATCACCGCCTGCTTATCCCCCTTGCCGATCACCAGCGCCTGCCCTTCGTTCCAGTCGAGATCCCCCCGGCGCAGAGCGCAAGCTTCATGCACCCGCAGGCCGGTGTCGGCCAGGGTCAGGATGAAAGCTCGGTCGCGCAGGTTGATCAACCGCCCGCGCTCGTTCTCCACCGGCCGGGTGTGCAAGGATTCTGCATGGGCAATGACCCTCTCAATCGCCTCCTTGGGGAACTGGGGCAGGCGGTAGCCAGGCTGCCCGAGACGTTGTTTGGACAGGCTTTGCAGACGAGAAAGGTTGACCTGGGCCAGTTCGTAGGCGTCCAGATAGCGGTAGAAGCCCATCGCTGCGCTGAGATAAAGCTTCTGCGTGCTAGCCACCAGGTTGCCCGACCCTAGGTGCTCGATGAAGCGCAGGAAATGCTCTGTGTCCCCCAGGACATCTGGGTCCACCCGATCGGGATCCAGATCGTTTTCGCGCAGCGCGGCCCGGAAGTGCTTCAAGCCCTGCCGGTAGGTTTTGACCGTTCCCGGGCTGCGGGCGTTACCGAGCTGGAAGAGATAATCCTCCAAGGCTTGGCTGACCGTTTGGGGTGGGGTGGGGGAGGTCATCTTTGCGAAAATCCTATATGGACCACCACTTTAGGATCATGACCAGATGTCACCAGATCACTTCCACAGTATATTTGGGGATGCTTTCATCCGCGGTCAAGATGGGCATTTTCTCCAATTGACTCTGGGCGATTAACAGCCGATCAAAAAAGTCGCTATGGATCTCCGGCAGAGCATACACCCGCAGGGCATGGCTGAGCTGAATGGGAAGTCCTTGCAAACGATGCAGCGTCAGTCGGTCAGCCACATATTTCTCGGGGGATTCTGGGAGGGATAACTGCCCCCGCGTGGTTTTGATGGCGATCTCCCAAGCGCTGGCGGCGCTCAAAAAGATCTCATTGTTCCCATCGGAAATGATCCCCCTAGCGGTATCTGATAACTGTGGGTCATCCGTGTTCCACCACAGAAAGGTGTGTGTGTCCAGAAGGGCTCTCATAGTTCTTCGAACTCCGGCAGCGGCTCGTCGAAGTCGAGTGCGATCACGACTTTTCCAGCATCATTGCCCGGTGTGCGCTGTTCGGGTTGGGGACGATAAGGCAATAAGCGGGCGACGGGGCGACCAGCGTTGGCGATGATCACCTCTTCCCCTTTCATCACACGTTGAAGCAGCCTGGACAAATGGGTCTTAGCCTCGTGAACGTTTACCTGTAGGGTCATGGTATACCTCCGCTATTATTATAGACTAAGCTAAAGACTTAGTCAAGTCAGACATATGATTTCCATTCCTGTGGCGTCCAATATCTCGCAATTGTTCACGTTCGAAAAGGGTGCGGCTTTCTCTCTGGTTTTCTAAGCTTTTCGGTAGGATTAAGGGGCCAAAAAATAACAGGGGCCGATTGGGTATGATATTTGCGGCATTGGGAGTATGGTTTTTGTCCTAAACAGCGCTAGCTGGGCGGCAAGGATCACCTGAACCGTTCCTTTCGCTGGTAACTGTTAAACTGAGCAAAGTCGGGTTTTATTCGAGAGATGACCCTCAAGAGAGGTCTGCACCCCCAATATTATTTTGGTAAATAATAATTATCCAAAATATAAAGGGGTTAAGCACCTTCGCTTGACAACCTGCGATTTTCACCCCGCTATGTTGTAGTTTACAAGTTCATCCGAGAAGCGCAAGCGTAACGTCAAGGATTTGAATTTGATACTCTTTGTTAAATCGGTCCCCCATGATAAACCTAACTCCCCAATTTTATCAAGCAATCGAGGAGTTGTTCTATTAGTCCAAGTCTAAGGTTTTTAACCTGATCAGTTGTGCAGAGACACTAAAAAGAAACTCTGACTTACAGTGGAAGAAATAGAATCTGATCCACAAATTCTTCAGTAGAACTAGATGCGACAATTGTTAGGATGTCGTCAATTGCGATACCAACTGCAAGTGTCTGTGGGACCTCAATAACACCAGCGAATGACTTTCCAGCGTGCGTTCGCTCAAAAGCGTATTTTGTCATCGTGCTAACATCATGGGTTAACAAGATACGTTGTTCTTGAAAAGCCCACTCAAGAATTTCCTGATCTGTCCCTCCCGAGAGGCGCGTATCTTGGATTCGAACGACATCTAAATCTGGTTGACGGCGCAACATGCCGCGCAGAATCCGGTTATTGAAGTCTTCATCCGCGATGAATCTCACGGTTGACCCTGATTATGCACCTAACTATTCTTTCGGGATCGTAATCGCTTACGGAACTCTTTGTATCTAGGTTTCGCTTCGACCCGTTTGCGGTTTTCTGCAGCTTCTTCCGCTCGTTGTTTCACATAGGTGTCAATCTCCACCTGGTTCTTAAGGTAGAATGCAATCACTGAGTATACATCTTCTAAACTTAAAGCAGGATATTGGCTGACAATTTCTTCGGGTATAGCCCCCTCATTGTAAGCATAAACGACTGTATCTAGCCTCACGCGAGTTCCCCCCACACGGACAACGCCATCGCGATCTGCTTTTAGGGGAACAGTAAGCGTTTCAGGGATAACCATATGGTTTTCTCCAAGCGGTTTTGCCATATGTAATTATAGCACGGGGGAAAAGTTTGCGAGAATAGGTGTATCGATGGGGTAGTGTATCCAACTTCATGAAACTAATCGGCGTTTTTCGCTTACCCCTTGTTTGGAATAGTTTTTTTGTACAATAGGCACAAACTCAGGGCATTTTGTGAAAAATTATTGTTATTTCAACGCCATATTCGGCATACCGTCTGAGTTTCATGAACATTAGATACAGTACCTATCGATGGTGTATCGTTTATTAAAAAAATTTTGAATTGTCGAAAGAAACACGGTCATTAGGTTGGATTCAGCAGTTTACACTTGTTTTGATCGATCTGTATGCTAGCCTGCCCTTGGCGTGACATAGAGAAGTATAGTTGTGCAAAATATAAAATCGCTGGAACGCTCTCCACGCTCATTTGTGGGGTCACTATTCCCCTTCCGATTCGAGATGCTCGTCAAGACGCTCCAGCATCTCTTTCCAATATGCGTTCACCCCCTTTTGCTCTGCCCAGTGCTCAATGTAACTGAAGTCGAGTTCATCGCCAAGGGTCATCAGAATGCTAATTATGTCTCTTAGGTGCTTGGTCTGTCGACTGAGACTGTAATACCATAGTTTGTAGATGATCAAATCCTCCGGCGAGTGTAGGTACACTTCCCCTAGCTCGGGTCCCAGATCAACAAGTTTTCGTCGGCTCAAAGCTGACCGGCGCAGTTCGTCACCTTCTCGATATGGGTAGATATCAGCCTTGTAGCCGCTATGCCCATGGATTGCATTAATCGGTAGATCCGCTCGTTCTTCCAACACGGTTTTTAGGATAACCTCAGCCGGAACCTGCATGTCCCTCATTATTAATTCCTCTGACAATTGCGTGACTCGTTCCGGCGGGATATCCACTACCAGATCCAAGTCCTGGGTTGCTCTGGGCTCTCCCCAAGCCCATGAAGCCACAGCCCCACCAATCATGTAGTCCACCCCCGCTGCCTCTAAAGCAGCGATCACCAGTTTGACAAACGCTGCATAGCCAAGCGCCTTCTCGTTCATGGATGCCTTTGTTCCAACGCGAGCCGATTGGCTTCCTCCGAACTCAATTCAGGCTGTCTCAGTTGGATGCGGTGTGCAACTACTCCACGGGCAGTATCACTGACCGAACACCCTTGACGAAATCGATCGGCTGGATCTAATTGCCGGTAGACGATGATTTGAGCCTGATTCAACTCGGCGATGCTCCCCTCGATTATATGCACCAACTCTGAGTTCAGCTGTGGCTGGCCTCGTAGATAATAGCCAGATTGTCCTTTTCTGCGGCTGTAGGCCAGTTCATAACCTGCCCTTTGGAGTGCCTCTTTAACCACGCGCATGTCTCGATAGAAAGTGTCTTTCCAGGCTGCTTCACCAAAACACCCCTGCCCCACCCTAGCCTCCGTGCGTGCAATCAAACCCGCCCGAGTAAGAAAGCGCTCATTTATCAAAATGTTTAAAAGAGACACTCTTCGCGCAGTGGTCCTATCGCGCTCGGAGGCGTCTTGCAACAGCGTTTGCTGGGCTTTAGGTGGAATAGATTCTAGATCCATTTTTATGCTGGCCGAATATCATGAGGTATGTTTATTTTACACCGGTTAACCTGATGTGTAAATCATGTTTGCTTGGGTTTCTCCCGGGAGAATTGCCTCCCCTCTAAAGCGTATTATCCAAAATATAGGAGGAGAGAAACCTACTACATTCTCCCCTCTTGCTGTTAATAACTTGAAACGATCTGGAAAATAGTTCTGTACAGAAAAGTGGTGCTAGCGTGTCCTGCTGTCATCTCTCTTTCGCTTACGTAGGGCTTTTAGCCATCTTTGGCAATCTTCCTCTCTAGGTTTTTGTTCCTAAGTATGGGGTGAGCTATACACACTGTCACCAGACCGTCTCCTGATAATAATCCGCGATTACGCGATCCGAAGTGATTAAAGGGCAGCCGAAACGGGTAGCCAAAGCCACAATCGTTCGGTCTGCCGGATCGCGATGTTCCCAATCTAGATCTAGGTTATCTAACCAGGTTTGTACATCCACGGATAGAATCTCAAGCTCTTCCAGCCGTTGAAGCTGGTCGGCGTAGTCTTTGACCGTCAGCGGGATGACCAGTTTATGGCGCTTTACCTTTAGAGCAATTTCCCACACTGAGATGGAGCTAGCCAGGACCCGATCAGCCTGTTCTATAGCTTGTTTAGCTTTTGAAGACAGTTGGTCGGGATCCAGCGTCCAATAAAGCAGAGCAGATGTATCGAGGATGATCATTCAGGCGTCTTCCCATTCTGCAAGGGTGGGCTGGTTGATATCTTCCAGGTAAGTAACATGCCCTTGAAGATCCCCGAATAATTCCTCGACTGTTGTTTTTGGTTTAATCGGAACTACCTTCAAAACGGGTTTACCATAATGGGTAACAATCAATTCTTCACCGCTGTCTTCCAGTTGGCGAAATATCTCCAGCATTTTGGCTTTGAGCTTGCTCTTAGATATTGTCTCAGGCATACCGTTCCTCCGATATAACTATGGTCATGACCGTAGTTATATTATAGGAGAAAATATCGGGTTGTCAATATTCTGGGCAACCTCGATTCTCATTGCGATGTCTTTCTCCTCAAATATCTTCCTTCGGCGGATACCCAAAGCCTTGCATCTCGCCCGCCAAATGGATGCACTTTATGTAGTTCTGGAGAACACACCCCCTGAACTTGCCTCTACCTGCATTCATTGACTCCCTTGATGAAACGACTAATGCTATTTGTAACTATGTCAGTGATTACGTTTGGGAGAGGAGAATCTATCCAAAATATAAAACGGGAACCAATGTTCATTCGCTTGGCACATCGTAAAATTTCATGTTGTTGTAGAATTTCAAAGTTTTCGAGATTTTTAGTTTGCATACTTTGGATAGTCTCCCTCTTGAGTATAGTTAGAGAATGATGTACACTCTGGACACACGAAGCCACTGTATTGGGTTGCGACACAAGTAATCCTCACCAGTTCAATCGTAAAAGCCCGTAGCACTTGCAGATAAACCAAGAAGCACATGACCATTTGGTTCACCGCTGATACGCATTTTGGACATGCCAATATCATTCGATATTGTGAGCGTCCCTTTGCTTCTGTACAGGAGATGGATGAAGCGCTTATCGAAAACTGGAATGATGTGATTAAGCCCAAAGACACCATCTATCACTTAGGAGATTTCACATTGACTGGGCAGGAAGGTGCAAACCTTTACTTTTCACGTCTCAATGGGATGATTTCTTTAATTCCAGGTGGGCACGATAAAAGGTGGGTTCGAAAGGGTGAGTATCGTTCTAAATCCGGTTATGCTATCAAAATCTTGCCCCCGCTGTATACAATTAAGTTACCAATACTCGGTCGTGACCAACTTAAATTGATTGTTCTCTGCCACTATTCAATGCGGGTCTGGGATCGGTCGCACTATGGAAGCTGGCATTTGTATGGCCATTCTCATGGGAACCTGCCGTCGCTAAAGAATAGTCTAGATGTTGGCGTGGATCGTTGGGATTACCAACCGGTTTCCATCGAATCGATTTACCAGGCAATTCGTGACCTAAAAAGCGTATCTGAACAGGGTGCCGAAGGAGGTCTTTAGGGATGTAAGCGGAAAGCATGCCCGTCTCCGCGACCCTCGCAATGCCTTGACTGTTATCACAAAATCGAGCAAAGCCGGCACATTCATGCTAAGCAAATGGCAGGATATGGTGGAGGCTGTGGTAAGGGCTTATAAAGGAACTGAGAATTAGTCAGGGAAATCAAAAGGCGGTGGTTGGTTCTAGCCACCGTTTTTGATTTAATTACCTTAGATGGATAACGTTTTGAGCTGAGCGGCCCGAGCTTTCCATGCCAGATGCTCCCCCCTAAAATCCCCTTAAAAAGTGTCCAGTTTTATGGGACCACCACATTCTGTTTATATCGTAACTTATTTTGTTTCAACAATGCATAAAGGTTCAGCTAAAATCCCACGATTCCTCTCGCGAATTTCGTCTATATTCCCTTTTTTGTGACATTTCTGGCCTAGTCCATTCCTCAAAGGGGGAATCTTCGTCATCAGCGCGTAGGTAAGACCATTACATCTCACTTTCCCAGTCTTTCAAGAAGAATTCCCTCATCTTGACTCGTGGACAAGGTAGAGATTTTAAGGGTCTATGAAGATACCCCCACTCTATCACCACCCCAACCGCCGCATGTCATCCCGTTCCTGATCCGACGTCCTATCCCTCTCGTCAAAGGAGCTTCCAAACTCTGACTTGGGGGTCAGCAACTTATCTAACAACCCTCGAGCGTTGTAAGGCACAATACCCTCCATCGTTCGGACGACATCTTCTTGCCAGCCGTCCCCCGGCGCGTAGATCTCGGGATGGGCTGCGATCACCTCCCGGATGAGGGCATTCACCCGCCCGGGGTCAGCGCGCGGCAGCGGTTCGATCGAGACCAACGTCGGCGGCTGCCAACGGTCCCGCAGCCTGGCCCGCAACCAGGCCTGTAAGGAGGGCAAGTCCAATGTGGTTGCCCCATAGCGCACGCTGGTGCTCAATGTGGCCCGCATCAGGTCGGCATCCTCCGGATCGGGGGAGAAAAATGCCTGCGTGGAGGTGTTGGCCAGCAGCGCCTGCACGACCGGCTCGAAGCCCTCTACCTTGCGCAGCATGGAAAGCGACTGCGCCAGCACAAACACGCGCGCTCCAAACTTGGCGCCTTCGGAGAGCATGGCCTCCAACCGCATCCCGCCAGCAATCTCCTGCGCCTCATCGATCACAAAGTAGAATGGCACAGGTTCCAGCGTGGTCGCCTTGCGGAAAGCTGCATCGAAGACGTTGTAGAAGATCCCTGCCGTCAGACGAGCCCCTTCGCGCCCCATCGTGCCGGAAGGCAGCCGCAGCACTACCCAACAGCGCTCCCGAACCCATTTTTCGAGGTCCACGAAACGGTCCTGATGCATGGCCGCGAACAACCAAGGGGAAAGCTCCAAGGCCATGGCCTTGGACAGTACCGGGCTGACCACCTCGGTGGCCCACTTCTGGCTCCAAATACCGGGCTCTTTAGAGAGCTGTCCGAGCAGGGCGTCTAAAGCCAGCGAGCCCATCCGATCGACGGGATCCAGATAAGCTATGGCGCTGTGGCGCCAGTCGGTGTTGAAGGCTGCGAAGACCACATGTAAGAGCCCCATTCGTCTCTTGGGGTGCTTCATATTCCAGGCATGAGCCAAGCGGAAAAGCCCTAACAAGGCCGCCTGCATGCGAGGTCCCCAGTAGTCATCCCATATGCGCCGCCCGGCCTGGATGATGGCGTTCCCCGCCCAGCTAAAATCGGGGATCGCCAGCAGGTTGAGTGGTACGACTTCAGACTGGTCAGGGGTGATGACCCGCAGCCGCCGAATGGCCTTTTCTCTAAGCTCACCCGGGAGTTGGTCCACCGCGTCCAAGAACCCATCCGCCAGGGAGGTGTGGGGGTCGATCAGGAAAATGCCCGGCGCCTCCTCTCCTTTCTCGACGAGCTGCTTGAGTAGTTTAAAGACAAACGATGACTTCCCGGTGCGGCTGCCCCCGGTGGCCAACCCGTGCCCATCTGGATCAACGCCTACGTGCTCGCCGGTAGCCACCGCCTTGCCGATCTTGAAGGTAGCTTCCAAGAGGGCGCGCGACGGCGGCGGAGCTGGTATGTCCTGACGCACCTCCCGATCCACCACACCGCTGCCCTCCCCTGCTTCCGGCGGTGCGACCAGCCCGGCCAGGTCCCTGGCTGGCAGAGGCATGGTAAAAGCCCGGATTGCAGGCCATTCAGCCAGACCGAGGTGCCCCGTGCGATGTGTATCATGTTTAGGCCATCCCACGTTAATCCGTTTCCACTCTGCGTCACCAGCCAGCAGTTCAACCGACCAGGGTTCATCCGACTGAAGGGTAATTGCCACCTTAAGCAGTGGCCCGTTTATGCATCGCTCTACCGTTTCCTTGGGGATCGAGCGCCAACGCATCCAGTTCAGCGAACCGAGGAAGGCTGCCAGGAACAGCAGGCCCCCGGCGAGGACTCCCAACAGCCCAGCTAGGAGAGAGGTCCAGTCTGCCGCTAAACTACCTGCGCTGACCGCCCCAATCGTCCCTCCCAGGATCATCCCGCTTCGCCACAGCGCCAGACGCAGCCCCCATGGGTTCGGGGTGTCATCATCCACCCCGGCCTCCGTCCCGTAGTGGTAGGCAGCCAGGGCGCGCAGACGCTCCTGGAGCTTGGTCTCTTTGCCCAGGATCCATAAACGTAAAGAGACTTCCCCAGCCCTCTCCCCCATTCCATGGGTATCTACCAGCGAGAGCAGCTGTCCACCAACGGCCAAAAATGGATCTCCGTCGACAGAAGCCAGAACTGGCAAGAGCGCTGAAGTATGCAGAACATGCAGCATTTCCCTTCTCAGGAAGTCACTCCCTTCCTTTAATATAGGCATCTGTTTCCAGCGGGACTGCTGCTGGGTCAGGGCAGCCCAGGCATTGACTGAGCCCCGCCCTCTTCCCGGCGGTGTGTAGAGCCGGACCTTCAGACCGCGACGATCAGCAGTAAGCTCGATGGCCGCAGGATAAGGCAACCCTCCCAGCCAGGCCGCGATTTGCCCTTTGACGTTTGATTGGGGCAAGGGGGAGAACTGCAGCTCCCACACTTCCCACTCCCCCGCGCACAGGGGGCAAGACGTGGATCGCTCCCCGCTCGCTTGGTATATGTATCCACAGTTGGTGTGGGTGGTGTTGTTCATGGGTTGTTTTGTTTGGTGTGTTGGTTGGGTGGTAATGACTATACGCAGTTAAATTATCAAGCCCCCCCCATATCCCTCAGCGCGCAGCCCCCAATCGCTCCCAGAGCTCCAGCCAAACGGGTGGAATGGTCACCAGAAAGGGGAATAACGACCCCCGCCCTCCCGACGAGGCAGCTAGAAACACCCTTGGCGGCAGCCGGGAAACCTGTTCGCCTTTGCGCCTGGCTTCGCCCTCTGAAATACCCATTGAACGGAAGAAAGCGTGGGCCTCATCCGGCCCCATCCGGCCAATGAAAGCTGTTGAGGCCATACTAAGCGATGTAGAAGCATGAAGCAAATCACCGGGAAGATGCGTGGTGAGGGTCACCCCCACTCCGCGCTTGCGCGCCCGCCGGCCCAGTTCGTCCAACAAGTCGGTGAATGCCCCGCGGCGCAACAGCCGCCAGCCCTCGTCAATAAAAACGTCCATTGGATTTTTCCCCACTGTAACTATGTGATACAGAAACCAAGCCAGCATGGTGTGGACGATGGCTTTGTTCTCCTCCCTCAGACCCGACAGGTCGAAGTTCCACCAAACGCCAGGGGATAAATCGGGCTCAATCAGGGCCTTGGGGCGGTCGAAAAAACCGGCCCACAACCCACCGGCTGCGTAGGGTTGGAGCAACGCCATGGGCGCGGCAGCCCTTGCTTCCCTGACCATCCCCAGAGCATCCACCAGATCGGCCAGCGACATCGGGCCTGGGCGGCGCTCCCAGCGACGTTTGACCGCCGCGTGCAGCGCAGCCTGGGCCCCGGCGGACAAGGCTGCCTCACCGCTCAAAGCGGTGATCAAAAAGCGCGCCGCCAAGAGCATCTCGACCGGATCCTCCGCACGCAAGGGGTGGATCAGGCAAGTCTCCGGGTCATCGGGGACGCCCGCGGGGATCATCTGTCCGCCAACCGCTTGGCACAGGCGGTTGTTCTCGCCCTCTGGATCGAGGCTGACCACCGTGCGACCTTGTAGTAATCGTTGAAGCAGGATCAATCGCATCAAGCTGGTCTTGCCTGCACCTGGTTCACCCAGGATGAGGGTCAAGGCATGCGGCGGTCGCGGACCGATGGGATCCAAGCCGCGCGTAAACGAAAAATACACATCCCTCCCCTGACGTGTGTGCGTACCGATGAGAACAGCATCCGATGGCGGCAAAACCCGGCGCGCTGGGAGAGGCAGCAGCGACAGGACTTCGTCCAACAAGAGCACGGGTTCATCCAGGCCGGGAAATAGCTCCCCGCCGGGTTGGAAATGCAGCAAGGCGCGTTCGGGGATGTAGTGCAGGCGCTGGGGGACGAACCCACGCGCCCGCAGGGTCGCTTCCAGCGTCCGCTGTGCGGTCTGCGCTTCCGCCTCCGGTCCCCTTCCGGCGTACAGAGCCGCCAGCAGCGCGGCCCGAAAAGCCGGTTCCCCCAAGGTTACCGCGGACTCAGCCGCGTCCATGGCCTGATCGGCTGCCCGCTCCGCCATCGAAGGCCTGCGGCCCGTTTTTTCAGCCATCGCCAACATGAGCCCCTCGAAAAGTGTGCGCCGGGCGCGCAAGGAGCCTCGCAGTACGTCAGGCGGTTCGCGTCGCAGAGAGAGTGAATACACCAATGGCGTGTTGGTGTAGAAATCACGGGCACTCAGGCGCGACCAGGGCCGTTCTGGCATCCCTGGAACGCCTCCCCCACGTGGCGATAAGGGCAGCATGACCCCGCCCGGGAAAACCAACTGGTCCTCTTCAATCTCTACCGCCCGCGGCGCGACCGCGGCGCGATACTGCGTTCCTTGTCCGCTGTGATTTGAGACTTGGTTTTCTAGCCCGATCATATCCGTTATCCGCTGTCACTGGTTAGATGTTCCGGTGCCTCAGCACGCCCAATACGGAGGCTCATGACACTGAAACACTTGATAATCACTCCAACTCAGGATTGAATATCCAGCGCGCCAATTCTTGGATTTCCTCGGGAGCCAGCGGTTCGACTTGGACACCATAAGCTCCTAACAAGCCGGGTAAGGCCTCCCACCAGGCAGCACCCTCCTCACCGGGCGAAAGGAACTCAAGAAACGTGCGGCGGGTGAAGGGTAAAGGGGCTTCCTGAGTGAATACCAAAAGACTTTGGTGCAAAAGTTTGAAGCCCTCCCCCTCCCCACCCCCTCCATCCCAACCTTGAACGTGCTCTGTGAACGCACCCCTCGGTACGGGGTCCGGCCAGAAAATCTGCAGCAGGCGAACTGTCCAACCCGACCCCAACGAAGCCAGCAGTGCCCGGTAGGCTTCCCTCGGGCGCACCTCTGGGCGATCAGGATCGGCGGTGAGCTCGGCGAACAAGCGCAAGCTCCCATCGTGCCCTATCAGTCCCCAGCCCTCCCCTATCCGGCGAAATCCTTGGGCGATGATCAAATCATGCGAAGAACCAACTTCCATTATGACTTAAAAAACGACTCTGGCAGGCTCATCTCCACGGCACGAAACCCTGGGCGCATCGGGCGGTTGCCCGTGGGGACCGGGCCACGACCTGATTCGTAGCGGAACAGGGGGGAGAACGAGGGGCGCGCCGCGGACCGCTCCACCACCGGCGAGACCTCTACGATCTCCTTCACGATCTGCCCTTCTCTCGGGCTGCGCTCGATGTGCATCACCGCCGTCACCGCTTCAGCGAAACTCTGGGCAATCTGGAATTCGTCCAGCCTTTGGGCGTCCGGGTGAGCCTGCACGATCTGCAGAAAGCGCGACCAGACGTGCTCCGCACCAGTGGCGTGGATGGTGAAGGCCGAATGGCCGTGACCGGTGGCCGCGGCCCGGATCAGCTCCCAGGCCTCCGCCCCGCGCGCTTCGCCGATAACCACGCCGTGCGGACGTGATCGCAGGGCAGCCCGGATCAGATCATACATCGTCACCGGTGGCGGTCCGCCTTTTACCTCAGCCCGCGTCACTGTGTAAATCACATTACGGGTGTCGCTTTTCGGATCACCATCCCAGCCGTTGAGCACAATCTCGTTGCTGTCCTCGACGATAAACAGGCGGATCGCCCCGGGCGAGAAGTGATCCAGCATCTCTTGAAGCACCCGCTGGGCTACGTAAGTCTTGCCAGAGCCTGTGGTACCCGAGATGACCAAAGTGCCTCCGTGGACCATCACCC
>JASFVL010000418.1:0-4066 GCA_050049875.1 Anaerolineales bacterium | reverse complement strand
CCATTCTGAAAAGAGCATTCAGCTTCTCTTTTGCTCAGTTGTTGAATGATGATTTGTGGCGACTGGGCGAATGGCGAATGGGCCTGGGGGTTCGCTGACTGCTTCGCGGTATGCCGGGATTGCCCCAATTCTTATTGAAAAGCAATTGATCCACCTTTCGCTCCCTTTTCCCTCATGGGCGCTTCGCGGATTGGACGAAGTACAGTTGTTTTACCGTACGACGGGACGCTGTCCCGTCGGGACAGGTCAGCGACCTGTCCTACTTCAGGCCTAGCGAATGCTCCTAAGGGGCGCTGTGCGGAAGGAATACGCCCTCGCCCTTAATAGCTCCCTCGGCTTATCCCAGCACCCCTGTGCTCGGGTTGCCGATGGTCGCATAGGCCCTGACACTCGTGTGCCAGGATTGGGCGATGGGCGGAAGGAAAGCGCCCTCGCCCTTAACTGCTCCCTCTTGCTTACCCCAGCACCCCTGTGCTCGGGTTGCCGATGGTCGCAGATGACTGCTCCCTCTTGCTTACCCCAGCACCCCTGTGCTCGGGTTGCCGATGGTCGCAGATGACTGCTCCCTCGGCTTAACGTTACGCGATGCCGCTTGGCGTCCAGGATAAGAGAGATAACAACGTTAAAGGTAAGCGGCTGAAGACGAGGACGACTGCCAGTTCATCAACGAAGACGACTGCCAGTCCTTGGAGGACTGGCAGTCGTTAAGGGCGCTTCGCGGGGGACGCTCCAGGTGCCCTGTGGATCGCTTCGCTGACGCTTCGCGGCCCCGCTCCTACCCCTGGGAGAGGGGGGTTCTGGGCGGTTGATCAATTAGCCTTCCACTCCAGACTGGGAGAGGCGGCGGTCGAGGTCGTACGCCGCGCTGATCAAGGCTAGATGGGTGAAAGCCTGGGGGAAATTGCCTAAATGTTCGCCGCGAGGACCCAGCTCCTCGGCGTAGAGGCCAAGATGGTTGGCGTAGCCGAGCATCTTCTCGAAGTAGAAACGGGCTTTCTTGAGCTGCCCGGCTCTGGAAAGGCATTCCACAAACCAAAAGGTGCACAAACTGAAGGTGCCCTCGTCACCTATCAGGCCATCGGGGGCGCCGGCCTGGGTGTTGTAACGATAAACCAGCGAGTCGTAAACCAAGGTGTTCTCAATGGCTTCCAGGTGGGAGAGCCAGCGCGGGTCGGTGGGGCTGATGAAGCGCACGAGCGGCATAAGCAGGCTGGAGGCGTCTAGTGTGGCAGCACCCTTGTACTGGACGAAAGCATTAAGCTCCTGGTCCCAGAAATTGTCGAAGATGTCTCGATAGATCTCATCGCGAACCTTCTGCCAATGGTGGAGAGGGGCTGGAAAACCGCGCTTGCGGGTAAGCCTGATACCGCGATCGATGGCTACCCAAGACATCAAACGCGAATAGAGGAAATGCTGGCGACCGCCGCGCACCTCCCAAATGCCCTCATCCGGCTGCTCCCAATTGTTGCACAACCACTCCAGCATGAGGGACAATTCCACCCAAGAATCGTAGGCAATAGGGCTGCCATATTTGTCGTACAGATAGGCAGCATCCATCAGTTCCCCGTAGATGTCCAATTGAAGCTGTTCGTAGGCGCCATTGCCGATGCGCACAGGTGATGACCCCATGTATCCTTCCAGATGGGGCAAGGTGCGCTCATGCAAGTCTTTACGACCGTCGAGCCCATACATGGTTTGGAGCAAGCCGTCGGGCTTGAGGTCTTCGCAGCGGGCGATGATCCAGCGCATAAATTCGGCGGTCTCTTGGGTGTATCCGAGGCGGATGAGGGCGTAGAGGGTGAAAGAGGCGTCCCGAATCCAGGTGAAGCGGTAGTCCCAGTTGCGCTCGCCACCGATCTCCTCAGGGAGGCCGAAGGTGGGGGCAGCGACGATGGAACCATGATCCCAGGAGGTGAGCATCTTCAAGGTCAGGGCAGAGCGGTTGACCATCTCACGCCAGCGGCCTTGGTAATTGGATTGAGCGATCCAATCATGCCAAAAATCCACCGTGCGCTTGAAGGTCTCTGAGACGTAACCGGGAGCTGCAGAGGGGGATGGCTCGCCCGACTCGGCTTCCTCCAGCACGAAGGCGGCGGTTTCCCCCGTCCCGAGGGTGAACTCCGCCACGGCAGCGCCCTCATCAATGTGTACGGGCACCTGCGTGCGCAGGCGCAGGCGGACGCGATCTCCCCCTTGGGACTCGAAGATAACTTCGCCCTGGCGTTTTTCGACGCGGTAGTGGGCGCGGGCGTAATCAAAGGCCGGTTTGCAGGTCATGCGGTAAGCGATCTCGCCGCGCACGGTCTTGGCACGGCGAACCAGGTTGTGGGCGGGACCCATGGGCTCAACGGGCATGAAATCGGAGACCTCGGCGACGCCATCGGCGGAAAGGAAACGGGTGAGCAGCACGTTGGTATCGGGGAGGTAGAGCTGCTTGTGGCGGGCGTCCTCCAAGATGGGGGCAAGGCGAAAGTAGCCGCCTTTGCCGTGGTCCAGTATACGGGCGAAAATGGAGGGCGAATCGAAATCGGGGAAGCACATGAAATCGATGGAGCCATCCATGCCGACGAGGGCAACGGTGTGCAGGTCGCCAATGACGCCGTAGTCTTCGATGGGTTGGTAGGGCATGGGGTGTTCTCCTTATGGTGGGGTGTAGAGATGATAACACAGGGGGGCGATGGGCGACGATGGACGATGGACCATGGACCCTGGCACTCCTGTGCCAGGATTCCCCAGTTTACATAAACTGGGATTGAGAGATGTGTGATTGGTCCCGTAATTCCTATTACGGGATTGCCCCAATTCTCCTGAATTGGGATTGAGAGATGTGTGATCGGAGGACACACTCTCTCTTAACGATGGTCGCATAGGACTGCTCCCTCTTGCTTACCCCAGCACCCCTGTGCTCGGGTTGCCGATGGTCGCATAGGACTGCTCCCTCGGCTTAACGCTGCGCGGCCCCTCTCCCACCCTGGGAGAGGGGGGTTCTGGTTGCTTGGCTTTCCCCAGCACTGTTGATAAGGAACCTCCCTTTCTCTATTTGAGATACTACGTTCTCAAAGAAAGCGGAAGCGCTTCGCGGCGAATTACACGAATATCCTAAGGGAATGGTGCGTGAAAGAAACGTTAGGCGACGTGGACGAAATGCGGTCGTTTTACCGTACGACGGGACGCTGTCCCGTCGGGACAGGTTGGCAACCTGTCCTACTTCAGGCCTGGCGAATGCTCCTAAGGGGCGCTGTGCGGCCCTTTATGAAAGGAGGCTGTAGCACCCTGCACTCACTGTCGTGATGTTACGGGTGACTTGCCCTCACCCCCTTTTGAAATGCAATGGGATCAACCTTCACTCACTAACGTGACTTTACGGCTGAACCCGGATCATATTGGAAAGGTATTAATACAAATGTAGACCGCTATCGCCACGACGCTAAACATGTCGGTGGAGCGGGCCTTTTTTGTTGAAGATGTTTCAACGATTCGGGGGCAACTCGCCGGAGAAAGACGATGAAGAAACCACTCAGTAGAATTATTGTCGTTCTGACAATCACCCTGTTCGGTCTTTTGCTTGAAGGCTGCAGCAACACTGATTCGCACCCCCCTGCGACGGAAGTACCCCAGGTCGAGGATCAAACTGCCGGGGAACCAACAACAACCGCAAAGAAGCCAGCACCACCAGCTCCCACTGCGGGGGGAACGGGAAGCGCCGCCCGCAGCCTGCTCACCTATAACGACTTGATGAACGGCTTTGACTACGGCTCCCCCATGGACGAAGCCGCCCTGACCCTACCTGAGGATGCTGCGCCCCCGGAACACATTTTCGAGGGCCGGCTGGAACTGCATGGGGAAGACTCTACCGGCGAGATGACTGTCCTGCGGGGCAGCCCAAACGTGGAGCCAGAGGAATCTCACCTGCCCGAGTTCGACTTCAAGTTTGTACAACACGAGGGTTATATCATCCCCGTACAGCGCGGGTTAATCATCGCAGAGCACCCCTACTGGAATTACATCCTCGAGCCGGGCCGCGTCTGGCAGGAGAACGGCGACCAGGGCTATTCGCGGGCCTCCT
>JASFVL010000417.1:0-4069 GCA_050049875.1 Anaerolineales bacterium | reverse complement strand
TCCTTGAGTTTCTCAACAGGGTGCTTTTCCATTTTTTCTCCTCCTTTGAGTTGTTTTCTAAATGGAGAATTCTACCCCTGTTTTTCCATATGCGATTGCCCTGGTTGGTAAAGCACATTTGCTTTCATCTTTTATAATCTTATGCTAGACTATGGGAGATATTTATCGAATTTTATTGGCAGTTGCCTTTACGTTATAAACGGATTTTTCATCAATGATCTATAAACGTTTGATACTTATCATAGGTGATGTTTTAATTATTTTGCTCATAACCATTATGGGATTTGCCAGTCATGGGACTTTGGATACCGCGGGAGGTCGTATGCTGACGACTTTTATCCCTTTCGTACTTGCTTGGTTTTTAGTTGCCCCGTTTTTGGGCATTTATGACGTATCACAATTATCTCAACCAGCCCAATTGTGGCGTCCATTTTGGTCCATGGTTTTAGCTGCCCCGATGGGAGCTTTGCTGAGAGGATTATGGCAGAATCGCCCCATAATTCCCACCTTCGTTCTCGTTATTGGTGGTATCAGCTCATTAGCGATTCTTGCATGGCGCGCATTCTTCTGGTTTTTGGTAAATCGAAGATATGGATGAGACAGCACTTATAGAAGATGCTTTAAAAGGCGATCTGGAAGCTTTCAATCGTCTTGTGTTGGCTTACCAGGATATGGTGTATAACCAAGCATATCGTATGATGGGTGAGTCAGATTCAGCTGCGGATGCGACTCAGGAGGCATTTATCTCCGCTTTTAAAAAGTTGCATACCTACCGGGGCGGATCATTTCGAGCTTGGTTGCTGCGCATTGTTACCAATGCCTGTTACGATGAATTTCGCCGTCGTAAAAGACGTCCGACGGTTCCACTCAAACCTCAGGATGACTATGGGGAAGAAATCGAAACCCCCTCCTGGTTGACAGATGACCATGAATCCCCCGAAGACACACTTGAAAGAGCTGACCTGTCGGAAGCGATTCAATCTTGCTTAGACAAACTCTCACCGAATTTCAGAGCTGTGGTTGTTTTGGTGGATGTACAAGGTTTGGATTACGCCGATGCAGCTAGTGCGATGAATTCGCCAATCGGTACTGTGAAAAGTCGCTTAGCCCGGGCGCGAAATCAACTTCAGGAGTGTCTTCAGACATTTCGGGAACTTTTACCCCTCACTTATCGTCTTGAAGATGAGGCTAGTTTATGATTAAGAAGATTTCAAACCGCGATTGGGAAAATATATCTGCTCATCTAGATGGACAACTTCCTCCTAGTAAGCAGGCTCATTTCGCGGAACGGCTGGAAAGTGAGCCAGCTTTGAGAGATGCATATGACAGTTTGCGGAGTACACGAGCAGTGCTGCGCAGTTTGCCGCGCTTGCGAGCACCAAGAAATTTCACCCTGACTCCAGAGATGGCTGGTATTCGACAGCGAAAAAAACGACTCCGTTTAATTCCATCATTCCAATTCGCTTCAGCTTTGGCAAGTTTATTGCTTCTGTTAGTCTTAGCTGGTGATTTCCTCGGGCTAGGAAATATTACCCCTGGATCTCAACGTTTTACCACTAGTCCAGATGAGGTTGTTATGCAGCAAGAAGCGCCAGCTGTTGAGGAGGAGATCGCTGAAATACAGGTAACTAAGGAAGTAGAGGTTGAGGAAGAAGCTGCGCAAGAACCACTGCTAGATAGTGCCCAGGAGCAACCTGTTGAGGCAATGGAGCAGCCAGAAGAGGAGCTTGCTGCTCCAATGTTTGAGCTCTCCCGCGAGATTACTCCCACATTAATGGAAGAGGAGCCAGTTGTAAAGCCCATACCTGAACCTGGGGAAGGTATAACTCGAACAGAACCATCTGAAGGAGAAGCTGGTGCGGTCTTGGGATCTGAAGAGGCACCCTCCATGGTGCTGAAGGAACCCAGTTATCCACTACCATCATTAACCCCGCAAATAGAGGTTCCTCCCGAACCTATTACATATTTGCCATATATCAGAATTGCTGAAATATCGTTAGCTGTGATTGCGGTATTCACAGGATTTATGGCTTACTTTTTACGCCGAAGGGGATGAAGAAGATATCTAGATTTGAGTGAATAAGTACTCGGTAATGATGATTAATTATATTTTCAATCGCCTATATGTTAGCCAAGGAAGTTAATTACTGCCCTCGATGCGGAACACTTTTGGTTGTTGAGTTCCGTATGAGCCGGGAACGACCTGTATGCCCTCAATGTGATTGGATCTATTTCGCAGATCCCAAGGTAGCTGCAGCCGTTCTTGTAGTGAAAAATGAAAAGATCTTATTAGTACGTCGAAAGAATACACCGAAACGTGGTTTGTGGACTCTTCCTGCGGGATTTGTTGATGCAGGGGAAGATCCTGCCCTCGCAGCTGAGCGTGAATGTTTGGAAGAGACTGGCTTGGATGTGAAGGTGGTTGAGTTGTTAGATGTGCTCTACGGACAAGAGCATCCTAATGGTGCTCACATTGTGATTGTTTACAAAGGAAAAATAAAATCTGGTGAACTGCAAGCGGGTGATGATGCCGACCGGGTTGGATTCTTTCCATCTCGTGAACTACCTTCACTGGCCTTTCAAACGACCAAAAAAGTTTCGGCCAAATATTTTTTAGGAATACAAACCAACTAATTCTAATTACAGATACGATCACTCAATTTACGGAGATAACTAAATTCCGGACACCATCCAAAAATATAATGGTTTCTCAATATCCCCTATAAATAGCTGAAAGATATAACGATCAGAATTGAAAGGTGTTTGATTTTGTGCTAATCTAAAATAAAAGCCCTTTCTATGGTAAACTTGCCAACACTTTCCCACCAAGCTCTAATTCTTTAGCCAATTTCAGAAACAAACCTGACAAGGAGTATTATTGTGAAATCTCGCGTTCTCAAGCCCATCTTGTGGATCTTACTATTTTTTATCTTCGCAATTAGTTTGGCTTGCGGGGGAACTACCCAAACTGAGGAACCCCCTCCTACATTTTGGAGGATCCCCTCATCAACGCCTGAAGAGCAAGAAACAGAACCCACTGTCGAGTCTAGTGAAACTGAAGAGCCAGATGCTGGATCTTTGGGGGAAGCAATCACAAGACGTGAAGATGCTCAAGGAGCGGTAATACAAATTGAAGCTCAAGGTACGTTCGTTGATCCAGAATTCGGATTGGTTAGTGGAGCTGGGCACGGTTCGGGGTTTATTATTGACCCTTCAGGTATAGCAGTTACCAATAACCATGTCGTCACAGGTGCAGGTCTGTTAAAAGTGTGGGTTGGAGGGGATACAAGTAAAACATTCAATGCGAAAGTGCTGGGTGTCTCTGAGTGTTCCGATTTGGCGGTAATTGACATCGATGGTGAAGGATTCCCTTATTTTGAGTGGTATGAAGGTACGATTAGTGTGGGGCTTGAAGTTTATGCGTTGGGTTTTCCACTTGGTGAGACAGAGTTCACTCTCACGCGCGGCGTGGTTTCGAAGGCTTCAGCTCCTGGGGAAACCGATTGGGCTTCTGTTGATACCGTGATTGGTCATGATGCTACGATTAACCCTGGAAACTCAGGGGGTCCTCTCATTGATAACGATGGAAAAGTAGTGGGTGTCAACTACCGGGGTAGACCAGAATTCAATCAATATTTTGCGATCAGCGCGGAGAAAGCTATTCCTTTGGTTGAGAGATTGCGATCCGGGGAGGATGTGAACTCGATCGGAGTCAACGGTAATGCCGTTGTATCCGAGGATGGCTCATTATCGGGGATATGGGTATCATCGGTTAAATCCGGGTCTCCTGCTGATCAGTCTGGTTTGCAGGGTGGTGATATCATCCTAACCATGGAAGGGTTAACCCTAGGGTCGGATGGTACGATGTCTGATTACTGTGACATCATTAGGAGTCACGGACCTGAGGATACTTTATCAATGGAGGTGCTCCGCTTTGCTTCTGAGGAAGTATTGGAAGGTCAAATTAATGGACGCGAATTAGAGCTATCCTACTCCTTCGCGGAGGAAATCCCTCCGAGTGAAGAGGAGGAAGAGGTCATCACCGGAGAGTTCACTTATACAACTGTTG
>JASFVL010000416.1:0-4071 GCA_050049875.1 Anaerolineales bacterium | reverse complement strand
CAGCGGGAGCCAGAAACCGCCTTGCAATGGTGGACATCTCTGTTTCGCGAATCGCCCAGCCTTGAAAACTATCGGGGCTTGCAAGAGGTAGCGCAGCGGCTTGATCAATGGGATCCATTGCGCCCGGATTTGATTCGGAAATTGGAAGCTGACCAACATTGGGATCTGCTGATCGAAATCGCCCTGGATGAGGGGGATGTGAATCGGGCCATCGACTTGCTTCCCCGCCAACGCTGGGGTGACCGCGATCTCCAGGTTGCCCAGGCTGCTGAAACGGATCACCCTCAAGCCGCTATCGAGATCTACTGTCGATGCGTGGATCGGCTCATCGAAGCCCGTGGGCGCGGTAATTATCAGGAGGCAGCCTCAATTTTACAGCGCGTCAAGGGGCTGTACCATCAATTCAGGGCGTCCGCTGAATGGGATCAATTTCTGACCGAGCTGCGCCAACAGCACGCCCGCTTACCAGCCCTCCAGGATGAACTCGACAGGGCGGGGTTGTGACATATACCAATCCCGCAAAATACCCCTTGGCTCCAATACCTTCCTCAACCCCACGTAAGACCAGCGCTTTACGCACCACCCAAAGGCAGATCGAAGACCCGCCAACGCAGACCACCTCTGAGCATTCATCTGGACCCAGGCTGTCAAGATGCGATGAAGACTTTCTAGCTACGTTGAAAAACATACTCCCGAAGTGATCGGGGGTGAGCACTGGAGGATTGTTTGTGGACCCCAAGATATCCAGGCAGCAAGCCAAAATAAAAACCGCCATCTATGGGCAGACCGAATGATTCCAAGCAATTTCTCCGATAAATCCTATTCTCCCCCCATGTATTGAGGCAGGTGTCCGAATCCCTCTTGCGACTGTGCCAGGTTTTTAGGGCCAGATATTCAGACCGCTCCGTTCACCGGCTTTGTGCAGTTGCTGATCGAAAGTTGCCAGCATGACTGGCTCGCCGATGGTTTCTTGCCAGACCAATGCGCTCGCTATATGTACCGCATCGTATCCCCCCAACCTTTGTGCCCAGGCGAGTGCGTCCGCCCGACTGATCGTCGTTTCGGTAATCTGTACTCTTGCGTGGTCGAGCCACTGCGATCGAAATAGCTGCGCTGCTGCATTGGCCTGCGATTCGTCTAACACGCGGGTTCGCACCGCTTTAGCGAGCGCGACAACCACTTCTGCGCGGCTGATCAACGCTGTGCCGACAATTTCGGCTTTCGAGGTCAGCTGCCTCACCTGATCGCTTCCGGATTCAACCACATAGAGCTTGACGATTGCGCTTGCATCTAAATAAAGGATCATTCCCGATCCTCGACGAGCAGATCAGAAACCTTACGCGTTCCCTGTATCCTGGCCACAGGTTCCACATCTTGCAATCGTCTGCCGCTCCAGAGAAGCAACCCGGCATTCACCATGGCCTGGAACTTGGCTTCAAGTGGTTGTTCAACGGGGATAATGCGCCCTACCGGCTTGCCCCTGTCGGTGATCAAGACAGAAGATCCCTCTTTCACCCTGCGCAAGTACTTACTTAATTGAGCTTTTAACTCCCGTATACCTACTTCTGTTTCAAACATCGCCACATCCTTCGATTATTCAGTAGTTTCATACGCAATAATGTAACTACATTTTGTCATGAATGACGAATTCTCTGCAGAGATGCCGGGATTCGGACCCATGGAGCCTCAAGGACCAAAACGGCCTTGGCTTATCTTTTATTAGAAAAACGCTGAGAATCCCTAGTTCCAGATGCCTAGCCACACCATCCTGGTGTCTTCCTGCTGGTGGCACTTCACTATCAAGTACTGCACGGAAGTGCGTCATCCCAGAGGACACCGGGACGTTGAGCGGGCACAGCGTGTGGTACAGTTGGCAAATACCCTTTGTCACCATCGGGCGAGACCATAGGCATGTTTACGGATGCCCTTGCTCCCTAACAGACTTCAGTGGGAGTGTGTCATTTTGTCACGTTTTCGATCCCTTTATCCATGCCCATTTCTAATTGTCGTTGACGGGTCGGAATGCTGTGGCCGCTCATGTCTTCTCTGACATAATTGATTTAGTGCCCTCCAAATCGGTTGGAGGACAGCAGAAAACCTCTTGCGATCCCCAATTTGTGTTATCATTACATCAATTCATTAATCACGATATCGATATGGAGGATGAAGGATGATCAGGACGCAAATTCAATTGACCGAAGAACAATCCCAGGCGTTAAAGCGGCTGGCCGCTCGAGAAGGAAAGACGGTCGCCGAGCTGGTCCGCTTGGGCGTTGACCAGCTGCTTCGCTCTCAAGGGGGGATTGATCCAGAAGAGCAGCGCCGCCGGGCGCTCGCCGTGGTGGGTAAATTCCATTCTGGGGATGAAGATCTCTCTGCAGAACATGATCGTTATGCAGTCGAGGCCTTTGAGTCATGAGCGTCTACGTCGACACTTCAGCTTTTCTAGCAGTTCTCAACGCTGATGACCGTTTTCACGATCGCGCCCGACGCAGATGGCAGCAGTTGATCGAGGCTGGCCATTCCCTGCTATGCAACAACTACGTGCTGGTCGAAACTATTGCTGTGCTCCAGAACCGTTTGGGAATGGATGCTGTGATCGTCTTCCAAAATGACGTCAGGCCGATCCTGACCATCCTATGGGTGGATGAAAATCTACATCAGCGGGCTGTGAGCGCCTTGTTAGCAACCCAGCGACGACGCTTGAGTTTGGTCGACTGCGCTAGTTTCGAGAGCATGCGCCAAGCCGGCCTGCGCCAGATCTTTGCTTTCGATGTGCATTTTGAGGAACAGGGTTTTGATGTTTTATAGAAAATGCGCGTAAAACTCCCCCATTTATTGGGGCCTGGATTCAACTCATAAGTGCAACAGACTTCTGAAAGAATACCTCAAATGGTGTCTGGAAATCAAGGCACTTTCTAGGACGATGATTCAGTTTATTCATGATCGCCACCAATTCTACTTCAGAGACCGTTGCTAGGTCGCGATCCTTGGGAATATATTGTCGGATCAGTCCATTCATGTTTTCGTTGGCGCCCCGTTCCCAGGCAGCATAGGGATGGGCAAAGTAAACATCCAATTGAAGGTCCTCGGCGATACTTTGGTGTTTAGCGAATTCCTTACCATTATCAGCAGTCAGGGTATAGGTAGTCAATGGTTCCAAGAGGTCAATCACAGTGTCCGCGACAGATGTTGCTGTCTTGCGCTTTACCATTCCAAGCAAGGCCAGTCGAGATTTTCGCTCTGTCAAAGTCACCAATGCATGACGTCTTCCTTTTCCAAGAAGGGTGTCCACCTCCCAGTCTCCAAGGCACTGGCGGCTGTCCACGATCTTTGGACGCTCATCAATGCTAACTCGATTGGGGAGTTTACCCCGGCGATCTTAGCTGCCATAACGCTTGCGGCGCTTCTTCTGGCAACGCAAATGACGATATAAACTTCCTCCTGCACGTTTGTCCGCCAGAATGTATTGGTCGCGCAGCATGCCTACGGCGAAATATGTTCATGACTAATTTTGATGTTTTGGTTGGCTTTCAGCCATCCAGAGATTTGTTCCGGGCTCCAATCCTTGCGGATCAAGCTCTCGATCACTGCCCAAGTGCTTGGTGTGATCCTGGGCTTCGCTTTGCTCCTACGGCTCATCGCCATACGATGGGCTTGCTTGGGAAGATATCCGCGTTGCCCACGGTTGCGGCGCAGCTCCCGACTAATAGTCGATTTGTCTACTCCTATACATTTGGCAATCTCTGTTTGACAATGACCCATTTTCTTCAGTGCATATATCTGGTATCTTTGTCCTTGGGTAAGCTGTTTGTAGGTTCTCACACCGTACCGGTGCTCTGCCGGTGTAAGTGCTCCTTTGACTTGGCGGTTAGAGAAGCACTTATCCTACCTCAGCTTACCTCTCTTTCCGCTTTCAAAGTTGCACTTGCTAGTTGAATCTACATATCAGGTTTCTATTTGTTAGTGCAACCAGAAGGCATTTCTATTCATGAAAACCTTCTAAAAATGTAGAAATTCGTTATCCTCAGAAAACTTCATTAGACTTAGCGATGTTAGGAGTAATCAGAT
>JASFVL010000415.1:0-4092 GCA_050049875.1 Anaerolineales bacterium | reverse complement strand
ACTTTGAGCGCTTCATGCACCATATGACCCAGAAAGAATCTTACGATCCCTCCTTGTGGTTCCTAGCGATGGACGGTGATGAGATCGCGGGTTTCTGCTTATGCCATAAGTGGGCACATGAAGATAAGGAGACGGGTTATGTCTCCGGCTTGGGAGTTCGCCGAGCCTGGCGTCAGCGAGGCATCGGGCTGGCTTTATTGCGACATTCATTCCGGGAGTTCTACCAACGCGGCAAACGCAAGGTCGCCTTGGGGGTGGACGCTGAAAACTTGACCGGTGCCCTGCGTTTGTACAAGAAAGCCGGCATGCACATCCACAGGCAATTCGATTTGTACGAGAAGGAACTGAGACCTGGGGTAGAATTAAGCGTACAGACACTAGAATAAACAACACCTATGGATAATCTATGAACATCGAAGCTATCATTTGGGATTTTGGGGGCGTGCTGGTACGCACCGAGGACCGCACGCCGCGCGAGCGGTTGGCAGCTCGCGTTGGCATGACGTACGATGAAATTTATCGACTGATTTTTAACAACCAAAGCTCTCGCCAAGCCACCCTCGGCGAGATCAGCACTCAAGAGCACTGGAATACCATCCTGAAGACGCTGAATCTCCCCGCAGAGGAAACACAAAAATTACCCAAAGAATTTTGGGGGGGAGACAGCCTGGATGAAGACTTGATGGAATACATCCGCAGCTCGCGCTCCCATCACACAACAGCCCTGCTCAGCAACGCTTGGGACGACCTGCGCCAGGCATTGATCGAGGAGTGGGGGATTATCGATGCCTTCGATCATGTGATCATATCATCGGAGGTCGGTCTAGCGAAGCCAGACCCGCGCATCTTTCGACTGGCCTTAGAACGGGTAGAAGCGGAGCCGAAGGAAGCGGTGTTCGTCGACGATTTCATCGAAAACGTCGAGGCTGCTCGCGACGTAGGGTTGCATGCTATCCACTTCCGGAACTCCCAGCAAGCTCTAGAGGAGCTCGAGAAATTATTAGACCATCCTAGCGGAGACTAAGTGAGTAAATTTTGACTCCCTGATTTATAACCACAATCTACCTAGAATACTTCCCACCATGTCGTTCACAAATCTCACCATCCTCCAAGCTGCCGAATTGATCGCAAGACGTGAAATCTCTCCGGTTGAACTCGTCCAAGCTCACCTAGAGCGCATCGAACGGATCGACTCACAAATCAACAGCTACATAACATTGACCGCTGAATTGGCGATGGATCAAGCCCGTCAAGCCGAGGCTGCCCTGGCTGTTCAAAAGCCAGATAGCGAACTACCTTCTTTACATGGTATCCCACTAGCTCTAAAGGATTTAGTTGAAACACAAGGTGTGCGCACCACCGCAGGGTCGCTATTCTTCTCTGATAACATCCCCGAAAGGGACGCAATGGTCGTCGAGAAATTAAAATCAGCAGGGGCAGTGCTATTAGGCAAGCTGAACATGCACGAAATTGCTCTTGGTGTGACCAATGAAAACCCACATTTCGGGGACTGCAAGAACCCTTGG
Organism: Anaerolineales bacterium; assembly: GCA_050049875.1. Lineage (GTDB taxonomy): Bacteria > Chloroflexota > Anaerolineae > Anaerolineales > UBA11858 > JASFVL01. Next base: position 2,566 of record JASFVL010000415.1, on the reverse strand, counting down.
GATGTAGCTCGCAGCCCTGGGGGATCCTCTGGCGGTTCTGGGGCAGCGCTTGCAGCCGAGTTGTGTCTGGGCTCGGTGGGAAGCGATACTGGAGGGTCTATACGCATCCCAGCATCCCTGTGCGGAATCGTGGGGTTAAAACCAACCTTCGGACGGGTCAGCAAGCGCGGAGTACTGCCCCTCAGCTGGCATCTGGACCACGTCGGACCAATGGCGCGCTGCGTGCAGGATGTGGCGATACTCCTGGGAGTTATGGCAGGCTATGACCCCCACGATCCCGACTCTGTTGATGTCCCCCTTGAGGACTATCTCGTCTCAATTGAGGACGGCGTGCGTGGTTGGCGGATTGCCGTCGCGAGTGACGCTTACTTCAGCAAAGAGGAAAAGCAGGTCAAGGCAGCTCTTCAAGAGGCGGCGGGGGTCTTCGAGGATTTGGGCGCTGAAGTCAGCGAGGTCGAAATTCCCCAAGGTAGAGAGATCGCCCAAGCCAACGGCAGGATCACCACCAGTGAAGCGGCTTTCATTCACCGCCATCGATTGGATGCGCAACCAGATCGCTTCGGTGCTGATGTCTTGGAGCGTTTAAAGTCCGGCAAAAGCGTGACTACCCAAGAGTATATCCAAGCCCGCCGAGTCCAAGCCAAGGCGCAGCGTCAATTTGATGCGTTTTTCAAAACTTATGATCTGCTGCTGACCGCCACAACAGCAATTCCCGCCCCTCTAAGGGGAAGCGCTGGCGCCGTAGAGCGCGCCAAGCAACTTTTACCTTACACTTCTCCTTTCAACCTGACCGGGTTGCCGGCTCTGTCTATACCGTGTGGATTCACTGAAGAGGGGCTGCCAATCGGGATGCAGATCGTCGGCCCCTTATGGGCTGAGGCTCGCGTGTTGCGATCTGCTCGCGCTTATGAGAGGGCAACCGATTGGCAGCTCAGGAGTGTTTCCCTAGCGGCTTGAAGACATCCCGGTGACAATCAATAACCCCCGTTGCTGCGTCTTTGTCCGTTATCCCTTACCCCATCCCCATTCTTACCTGTAACCAATAATCTAGCAAACTCAGTTAGGTCTGAAGCGCGAATCGACAGCACCAGATCTAGTATTTCCGCGTCCAAGCGGAAACCCTCACCATTATAGCCATCCACCAAGGCACGCGCCGGATCGCTCAAGAGCAAACGCCGAAATCTCTGGTTGACCACTGCGGCGTTGATCAAGCGGCTCAGTTCTGAGGCGTTCATCGAGGTCGATGATATCTCAGGTCCTGAATATGTCTTTGAAAGCGGATAAGAATCGGAAGAAACAACAACCATCTTAAAATACCTCCTCTAGCGATATAGAACCACGATCTTCAAATATCCTGAAGTTGTGCAAACAGGTGATTTTATCCTTCAAGGATCCCCTGTTGGATCAAAAAAGTTTGGCTGTGGGCGCCACCCTGCGCCCACAGCAGCCAAAGTACACCTCCAGCGATCAGAATGTCCCCCAAGCTAAATGCCACACGGTATGAGGGCCAGGACAGAAATACAAATAGATCAGACAACCACCACAAACGGGTATCTTCGATGGGCAAGACTTTATCCTTGCTGTTCCACAGGCGGTCTCCGGTTTGCCAAGCCTCAAAAGGTGTATGCGGGGCGACCTTTGCAACAACCTGCGGGCTGATCGGCATCCAGCCACCGTTTAAGGAAATCACCAAAAGGTTCAGAGTCAAACCAAGCCCCAACATCCATAAGCCTGGTTGGCGACGATTGACCCAAACAAAGATAAGAAGCACAATCTGGGAAACGATTAAAATTCCAGATGTCAGTTTCTCCGGTACCCACTTGGGCGTAATTGGTAGATAAAAAGCGAATAATTGGGGCACAACCGCAAGAAAAACCAACCAAATAAGGCGCAAATCGGGGACTTGGTATTCACGTGCTGCCCACCAGGCGCGCATCATGCCTGCCAACAGCCCCGCTAGAACCGCCAGCAGGAGGATCATGCGCTTATCCCGGTCCAGGACCGCTGCCCGTTCCGGGAGCCCCCGCTCCTAAGACAAGCAAGATGAGCGTAATTACTAAGAGAATGAGTTGGACTTTGCGACGATCCAGGCGTCCCACTAACAAGGAGAGATTACGGACTTTATGCTTCATGGAACTCCTCCACCTTCTAGATGAATACACAAAACAAAGTGAGATGTTGCGCAGATGGGGAGCTATTGGGGGATTAAGCGGGTACTACTTGCTCAATCCCCCCACCTTCCCCCATGACAATGTAAGCTCTACGCTTGTATATTCTTTCAAAAGCAGGTCACCGAAGGCGTCGCTTAAACGGTCACTTAAAGATTAAAAAATTTTGGACGCGAATGCGCCCAAAAAACCCGATTGTGTTTCAGTTTTTCTGTGTAATTAAACTAGCTACCGGACAGTTTGTATTGGATTTTCTTTCTTTAATATTTTAGGGGCATCTTTCGAACCCCAACCCCTCCCCCAAATTTGGGAGAGGGGCTCCTGTTATCCCTTCAAAGACTGTCCCCCATTCCTGGGTGGAATTAGAGAGTAGAGATGTGAACGGATGAATACTACAG
>JASFVL010000414.1:0-4098 GCA_050049875.1 Anaerolineales bacterium | reverse complement strand
TCTTTTTCGGTTTTCTGGGCCGCTTTTTTGAGTGCAACGAGCCCACTACTGGTTTGCTTGCCAACGTGTCAACACCGAATTTTTCCAATGCCGGGACGATACTCAATGTACCGAAACTAGAGTTCTTCGCTTCCCAGAGGGGTTCAACTGCCCGTTCATCTCCAAGCTCTCCCAGCATTGTTGCGGCTTTCGCACGCACATCCTTCGAACTATCCCTAAGCTTCTTTATAAGCGGCTCGACAGCTAATGGATCACCGATTTCTCCTAATGCTATCACGGCTTTTAATCGTACAGATTTATCCTGATCAGCGAGAGCCTCAATCAATCCTTGCACAGCCTGGGAGTTGGCAATATTGCTGAGTGCCTGGACCGCTGCTCGTCTTGCTTGAAGGTTCTGATCCTGAAGACAGTCGATAAGGTCTGGTACGAGTGATGGATCTCGGATACCTCTGAGTGCGTGCTCTGCTTCCTTGCGAATTGACTCCTCATTTTTTCCCTCGTATGCCAATGCCTCTACCAGCCCTCCAATATCGCCTTTCAGCTTAAGTTCATTCACATCAGGAGGTGGGGATTTAAAGAGTTTTTTTAGGAAAGACATCTCGCGCTCCTTTCACAAGTTCCAAGGTTTTTATCATTTCTACCTACGCTGCAGTTTCAAATCGATCGTTTTGAAAAAATGCATTGCCGCAGGCATTATTTTTGCAAGCGAGGAATAACCCGCGCCTGAAGTTGGTTATGCTCGACCTTTTGGTTAATTAAGATTGAGCAACGAATACCCGAATTATTTGGTTCGTTCTGAGCCTCCTGTTTTTATGTCAAATCGGAGGTTGATCCCTCACGATTCCCCCATCCGGGTCAAAGCAAATCACTTTACTTTTGGCTATTTGGTTAATTTTTTTAATATTTCAAGTATCTATCAAAATAGATCACTCCTCGTTCAGACGATAGACTTGAAAATCAGCTTGAGCAAGTAACTTGGGCAACTTAATCGTCGGCTGTCGATCTTTTTCCTTCACCGATTCTGGTAAACGCTCCCAAGGAACTAGGTCTGGATGAGTCTTATTCTTGGCATCTTCTGGTCCGGTGGCAAAAATCCAACCGTTGCGCATGCGTTCTTGCATCCAATGCTTGTGTTCCATTTTTGCCATTTTCTCCACCTCAGATTTTGAAAACTGATAGTTGGCAGCGTCCCAGTCACTAAGAGGTTTGATACCATAACCAGCGGCATGCAATTTCAGTCTGATGTGGTCTACTTGACGGCGATTGGATTCGCGTAAATCCTCTGGAAGTTCATACCAATGGGCCATCGATCGCTTTTGATCCATTTGGACACCTTCATCCAGACGTCGCCTCAAATAATCCTCATGTATGGTCCGTGCTAAGATTTCATGCATTCCACCGAGTACCAGATCAGGCGTGCAGGTGCGGTGAAGAAAATCAAAGGGATAAATGTTCTGAAAGCTCATTTCGGATTGTTGACTATTGGACAACAATCTTGCTATACCGCTGTTCTCCTTCAGGCGCACCACAATAGACGGTTTATCTTGATACATTCTTTGCTGAAGCTCAAGTGCAAGTTGTAAGCCTAAGATTTGGTTTTTGATGCAAATATATATCGAACCTACATCGTGCTTGCCCGAGTTATTGGATAAAAAATCTGCTTCCAGCATTTGCGAACCTTCTAGATTCATTTGAACAGGGAACAATGAGCAACTGCATGGAAGTTTAGGGAATCGGGTCTGCAGTTTGGTCACCTTTTTCTCCGCATCTTTATCAACCACGGTTATACGTAACAAACCCTGATCTGCCGTACGAGTTTCATACCAGGATCGAGCGGCTTGAATAATCAGATTTTCACCCAGGCGGCCAACACCAATGACAAGGATGTGGGGGGGAGTTGATTTTTTTCCCTTTTCATCATCAAACGGTGGATATTTTGACAACAGTGTTGTGGCGCCCCGTTTATAGATGTTGAACATTTCCAATCGAAAGGTGGGAAATGTTTCAAACCCAAACTCTTGTTTTCGCAAAAGCTCACACAACTGGGGATTGGTAATATGAATCTTGCAATTCAGGGTGCCGCTTTTTCGCCCTGAAGATAACTCTCTGGCTGCCATCGCTACCTCTGCGTTAACACCGTCATCACCACAAACCGACACCAGGTGACTAGCCCTATGAATTGCAGCTTTACGCAGAATGGGTAAATCCGCGGCATCTCCTTCGACGACGACAATACCATTTTCGCGGCACAGGCCATTCTTGGGATTGCTTGACTCCACTTCGATCACGACAACGTCACGTCCAATATGCTTTAATTGTGACGCAAGAAGCCATCCCTTTTCCCCCAAGCCGCAGATGACAACATGCCTACGGATATACCACAAGCGGATCATTTGGAGTTGCCTGCGAAACAGCACCGCAGCTGCTAACAGTGCTGTATACGCCGTAACCAATGGAACAAGCAAGCGCGCTACTTCCAATTCCCAGCTAACGGGTCCTGAAACCGCCCCGGATTCAAGTGTAGTCAATTGTATGGTTAAGTACAACAGATCAGTAGGAGAACGCACCTCACCTATGGAGCGACTGTATTTATAAAAGCCAATATATCCAAGGGCAAGGGAACTTATAAGGATAACAAGAACAATTTGCCACTGATAATCTTGCAGCAAATTACGGAGACGCCGGATATTAAGATGAGATCGTTCGCTTGTGTGGTCTTTTTGAGATCTCCTAGATCTCCACGATGACATTGTTTACCCCGTTCGCTCCAACTCTGAAGAAGGTTCTCTGATTTTGATGAGCGCTTGTAATGAAAAGATGTTTTTAATATACAAACATTAGCCTGTTAGATTAGTATAGCATATTGAAATCCAATTCAACAAGCATATGGTGTTGAGTTCGTGACATCTACGGTTGGTGGAGGAGATTCAATCCCTACCGACAACCAAGGGTCGTGGCATCAGCATAAAAAGCTACCATATTTCCCCCTCCTTTGCTTGGTATGCCCAATCAGGTACTTGGAAGTGTGTGATCCCAAGCACCAACCGCCAGAAAGCGAACGAGTGTTTAGACAGTAAGGCGTAACCCTTGGACCACTTTACCCTTATGCATATAAATCTGTAGTTTGAATATGAGCCCCCTGTACACTTTCCAAGCTTGATCGTCTAGCGTGCGCCAAAGGAGAATTTACATCTTCCTTCTGAGCGCCATTAAGGTGATGTCGTCGTACTGCGCCTCCTCCCCCATAAACGCGGAAACACCAGACCGCAGGTGGTCAAGCAAGACTCGAGAGGACCCGTGTGGCTCCTGGACGCGCTCCAAGAATCTCCGCTTCCCAAAGCGCTCCCCCTCCTGGTTCTGCACGTCCGTCAGCCCGTCGGTGTAGATCAACAAAGTTTGTCCAGGTTCCAAGGTGGTCTTGCTAACCTCGAACACCATGTCTTCAAGCACCCCGATCATCGGTCCCGTAGGATTCAGCTGCGAGAGGATTTCTCCCCTATCTAAAAGGAGCGGCGGGTCCTGGCCGGCGTTCAGGTAAAGCAGTCCCCCCGTTTGGGGCTCTAAGATGGCGATGAAAAGGGTCGCGTACGAAGCTGAATGATGAACCTGACAGATATAGTTGTTGACGAATGCCACCGCCCGAATCAGGCGGGCGTCTTCGTCCGTTGTGAGAAGTTCCCCGTCTTCACAGGCGTCGAAAGCCGTCATCGCCCGCAGCAAGCTGCGGAAGAGCGACATATACAAGGCCGCGCCGACCCCTTTGTCGCAAACGTCCCCTAACATCACCGCGATCCTACCGCCGGGGAGCTCAAAAAGGTCATAAAAGTCTCCAGCAACCTGCCTGGCGGGCTGGAAGAAAGCAGCGATGTCCCACCCCTCAACGGGGAAGAACTCTTCCGGCAAGAACTCGGCCTGGATTTCCCGGGCGATCTCCAACTCGCGTTCCAAGGCTCTCAAATAAGCTTTCTCGACGTCGCGCAATCGTTTCTTTTCTAAGCCGGCATGGATGCGCGCTTTCAGAATCACTGGGTCGAAAGGTTTAGGCAGGTAATCCTCCGCCCCCATCTGGATCCCTTTGGCGACGCTCTCCAGATCGCT
>JASFVL010000080.1:0-12874 GCA_050049875.1 Anaerolineales bacterium | reverse complement strand
ATTCCTTTTATCTAGAATGACAAGCGAATCGATATGAAGATCAATCGCAAACGAATTGTTCAAGGGCTGCTTTATTTACTAGCTGGGTTGTTGGTTTCTTGCGTCTTGCTCACCTTGATCGCCTATATCAGCAATCAATCTTTGCCCAGCGCTCCCGAGGTCACCGACCGGCTGGATAAGCTGGATAAAGCTCGATTGGCGGAAGCTCTGCAGCTCAAAGGTCAATTGGGCGGGACTGTGTGGCCTGGTTGGGGGGACAATGAAATCCCAGTACTGCTCTGGAATCAGGATTATGAGTTCTTAATCGGATTATCCGACCCTCCCAAGGGGTGGGAAACAGTCCCCAACGACACGTTCCACGGAGAGCAGTACTATCGCCGAACGGCTGAAGACCCGCAGAATTTCGCTGTACGTCTCGGTGATCGATGGGTTGCTAGTATCGCCACCAAATACGAGACCGACGCTTTTCTTCAAGGAATTTTCCGGGATGCCTTACCTTCCGTGCTTGAGGGAATTTTCCCATATAGACTGCTGATCTTGCCCAGCGAGGTGCAGATCACTGCATTGCTGCATGAATCATTCCATGTCCAACAAGTCCAAGTTGCTGTCCAAAAGTTCAGCGCCGCCAAGGCGGTTTATCCTTTCGGAGAGCGATATTGGGACGTTGATGCCTCCATGAGGGACGCTTGGGAGGCTGAGGTTGCTCTGCTTGAGGCGGCTTTGGAAGCTAGGACACAAGCGGAGACAGCAGAGATAGCCCGCCAATATCTAGCGCAGCGCGACCGCCGCCGGATGGATGCTGACTTGAATTCAGAATTATTGGATTTTGAGCGTTGCCTGGAATGGCTGGAGGGTCTGGCAAAATACGTGGAATTGGCTATTTGGCGAGAAGCTTATCAATCTCCTGATTACCAACCCCTGATGGATATAATGGATGACCCTGAATTTAAGGAGTATGCTACCTTTGACCGCCGTTGGTCACAAGAAATCAGCCAAATGAAGCGACAATCAGAACAGGCTGGTGATACCCGTTTCTACTATACTGGCATGGCTCAGGCTCATATACTCGATCGCCTGATGCCCGATTGGAAGAATCGCGCTATGCAGGAGGGAGTATTTCTGGAAGATCTGTTAAGGGAAACGCTTGAATGATAGACTCTCCTTGACAGCCTGTTTTTAAAAGCGTAGTTTTAATCTATGGATACGCTTGTTCCTCTCTGACGTGTTTTGCGGTCATTCGAGTCCACCACTGGCTTAACAAAAAGGGAATATAAGGTATAATTTCTACGAGAATTGTCATAATAATTAACCGCTATTATCCTCGATCAAGAATAACAGCACCAAACAATCGCAGGGCAGGTTACGGCAACGCTGGCTTGCCCCAAGGAAATTACAAAGAAAACCGTGACGATCAACGACACCCTAGGAAGACCCTTACTTGATTTACGCGTTTCTGTGACCGACCGCTGCAACTTCCGCTGTACATATTGTATGCCCAAGGAGGTCTTTGGGCACGCTTACAAGTTCCTACCCAAGAGCGAACTGCTCACTTTCGAAGAGATCTCCAGGTTGGCTTCTATCTTTGTAGAGCATGGAGTGCGCAAGATCCGTCTGACAGGCGGAGAGCCCCTCTTGCGACGAGACATCGAAGTGCTCGTGAAAATGTTGGCGCGCATCCCTGAATTGGACCTGACGATGACGACCAATGGCGCTTTGCTGGCTCATAAAGCCCAACCCCTTAAAGATGCTGGACTCAAGCGTATCACCGTCAGCCTGGATTCACTGGATGATGATGTTTTCAAGGCGATGAACGATATGGAATTTCCCGTCCAGCGTGTTTTGGAAGGGATCAAGGCTGCCGAAGAAGCTGGCTTATCTCCCATAAAGATTAACATGGTGGTCAAACGCGGTGTCAATGATCACAGTCTGCTATCCATGGCACGCCATTTTCATGGCAGTGGTCATATCTTGCGGTTCATAGAGTTTATGGACGTCGGTTCCACCAACAGCTGGCGCATGGATGATGTTGTCTCCGCCAAAGAGATTATCGACACAGTCCACGCCGAGATGCCCTTGGAACCGCTGGAGCCAAATTACCGCGGCGAGGTGGCGAATCGTTACCGCTACCTGGACGGGGGCGGGGAGGTCGGCATCATCGCCTCAGTGACCCAACCTTTTTGTGGGGATTGCACTCGCGCTCGCTTGACAGCAAAAGGCCAGCTTTTTACTTGTTTATTTGGCATCGCTGGGCATGATTTACGTGCTCCCCTGCGGGTGGGGGCTACGGACAGCCAGTTATCCGAGTTGATTGCCACTGTTTGGCGCTTCAGGGGGGATCGTTACTCTGAAATTCGCTCGTCTCACACTTTCACGCGACCGAAAGTGGAAATGTCTTACATCGGAGGCTGAGCTTTGGGGCGAAATAACAGATTCGAAACGGTGATCTTCGATTTGGACGGCACTTTGCGTCACAACCGACCTTCACCCAACCATACCTTTTTTGACTTTGCAGTTGGTTTAGGCGTAACAGACTCGCAATCAAAACGCCGTCGCGCAATACGTTGGGCGCATTACTATTGGGCGCAATCCAAAGAGCTTTTTGAAGACCTTGAATCCTACCCGGAGGACGACCGCGCCTTCTGGACGAATTTTGCCGGCCGGTACCTGAGAGCTTTTGGGTGCCCTCAAGAACAAGCTTCCACCCTATCCGTCCAGATGCACCAGTTGATGTCTGAGGAATATCAGCCGGAAGACTGGGTGCCTCCCGAAGCTTTTGAAATCCTGAGCGAACTGAAAGAATCCAGATATAAATTAGGTTTGGTCTCCAATCGCAGGGAGTCTGCCCATGAGCAGTTGGAAGCTCTCGGCTTGCTGCCGTATCTAGATTTTGCCTTTGTAGCCGGCGAGGTGAACGTTTGGAAGCCTGACCCAGGCATCTTTCAACACGCACTGGAAGTGGCGGGTAGCCAAGCTGAACACACAGTTTATGTTGGAGACAACTACTACGCTGATGTGATCGGATCCCGCAGCGCGGGGCTGACCCCCATTCTGTTAGATCCTGATGAAGTTTTCCCCGACGCTGATTGTGAGGTCATTCGAGCGTTGGAGGATCTGAGGGGGATTTTGTTGAACCACCAACCATAATTTTTGCCTTAGCCCTCGAGTTGAACGCCTTTCATCGGTATCGCTAGAGAGTGTTTTTCTACCCTGCTCGTTCTGCAGGGGTTTTAATTTAATTCTAAGAATCGCCAGCATCGTGATGCTATTTCCAACCTAGAACAAAATGGCTGGTTTCAAGGTCAATTCCCCGGTTTAAATAAGGTTTCTAATCCCCGCCAGACGTCATTTCTCCAGCATGTGTAGTTGTGCCCGCCTGGATACTCGCGGTAAGTAACCGCGTAGCCACGTTCGATCAGGAGGGTATGCATACGGCGGTTGCTGTGTAAAAAGAACTCGTACTCCCCAACATCCATCCAAATCTTCAAAGCAGGTACGGGCAAGTAACGTACAAGGTCATTGACAACAAATTCAACACCCTCCACATCAAAAGCCCCCGATTGGCTGATCAAATGACCAAAAATATGAGGGGCACGCAGCGCGGTGTGGAATGCCATCAACCCCCCTGCGGAGGCGCCTAGTACACCGAAAGCCCCCGGAATTTCCACCGTGTTGACTAGATTAAGCTTTTCTTGGGTTATCGGGAGCAGCTGCTTTAGTACCAGCCAAAGTGTGGCTTCATTACAGACGTATTCCAACAAACGCACATCGCGATGGTGGGCAATCATCGCCATGGCGATGGGGCATATACGCTTTAGGGCGATCATATTATCCACGATGGCGGTGAGTTTACCGCGCTTAAGGTAGTCATTGCCATCATAGACCAGCAGAAGGGGTACGGGCTCGTCTGTGGGGGGCTGGTAAAGCCACAGGGCTCGTTTGCTACCCTTTGCTAATTCACCCACCTCCAAGTCGTGGCGGCTAAGGATCCCTTTTGGGATTCCCCGTTTCCGGCGGGTGAAAATTGAAGGGGCGGCTTCAGGCATATAGAAGAAGTGGTTGATCTCACCAAAACCGTTGGGGGTTGTGCGAGAGTTGAAGGGATCGGGGATCCGCATTTCACTCTCGGGATCTATAAATGCGTACTCTAGGTAGGCGTCTCGGGGGAATTTAAGATGGCAAACCGATACCGTCTGTGTTACTTGTTCTAAAAGGATTGGATCGCGTTCCCATTCCGAAAAATCAGCAATCAGCTTGGGAGGCTTCTCGCCGTGCCAAACAAAGGTAACCTTCTCGCCGTCGATCAACGGAGTGCCTACTTCTTGGGCGCGCGCTAGTATGTTATCCATCTGGTGTTATTGTGATTGCTTCTTAAGCTAAACGGTGGAACCAGGTTTCGGGTTTCTGCTTATCTCCCCGGCAGCTTACAAAGGTAGTGTGCTCAGAATGGCGCCGCTCGACCTCCAAGCTGTGTGTATCGCCATCTGGCATGGAAGTGAATCGCACCCGCCAGCGGTCAAGCCCACTTTCTGCGAGCTCTTCGAGTCGTAAACCTGGAAGCTTACGCTGACCCGTTTCCGCGCGCCAGAAGTATTCCGCTGCGTTTACTGGGGCAGGGTAGCACACCCGACCGCGATAATTATGCAATACAATTTCGCCCATTTGGTAAGCTTGCACCAGCACTTTTGTTTCTTCTGGTGTCGCCCGACCGTAGTTTACGCCGTGGGGGAAAAACAACAGGTTAGGAGCGTAGCGGTGCCCGCCAATATGAGTAGATTGCCAGACATCATCCCCGGCTACCTTTACCATGGATTTTTGAGCAGCGAGACCGTAGCGCGCGCAACACTTGTCCCGTTTACCGTTGACGCATCCCAAGAAGAGCGGTTCGGGGCGCAGGTGTGCCGAGTCTCCGGCCTCCCCGGCTGCATAGGTAAGTAGGTCTAGGTCTAAAAGATCTTCGTAGCTATTCAGTTGGAATTCGTATAAGCGCGGGTCCAGCTCAGATATTTGAGCAATGAAGAAATACACCCCTTGGCGTTCTGAGGATGCGGGTTGTTTGACTAACTGTACTCGTACCCGATGTTCGGACTGTCGGATGGCACTCAAATATTCCTTAACCTCTTTGTGTAAATTGCTCTCTCCAAAAGCTTTATAACCCCATCGTCCTACGTGCTCCAGCAAGAACCACACATCACCCCAAGTTGCGGTGCCGATCAGAGCTGCGCCGTTCTCGCGCCCTAAGTCGGAGCAAAAATAATCATGATCTTCTGGTGGCATAAGATTCCTCTCTTTGTAATGATCAATACCTTGATTCATAGAATACCACAATCATGGAACTGCCAGGATGAAACGGATGGTATCAGTAGTGCTCCTGTATTAGCGGTCTCTGTAATCGTGAGACCGTTATTTGGCTTGCACCTGCGTTAACGTGAGCGTCGAGAGCACGAATAGCGCTGCATATAGGGCGAAGATGACCAGATATCCCAACCCCGGATCCAGAGCGTTGAAGAAATCCGCCATCGGTCCGCCGATGCCTGCCCCTACGATACCCGCACCAGCTCCAGCCAGGTTTGAAATACCCAGGTAGCGTCCCGCTTCTTTGCGCGGAGCTAAGTCTGTTCCCAGCGCCCAGTTTGTGGCGAAGAAGGTTCCGGTTGCTAGTCCGATGATGCATCCGCTGATGATCACCATGGGGACGTTCTTGGAAAACAGAAGCAATATTGTGCCACCTGCAGCGATCAATCCTGAAAGAGCCACTAAGCGTTGGCGCCCGATGCGATCAGCCAAGTAACCACCACCCAATGCTGATGGCATTAGAAAGACACCTACAACGGCGGTTAGCAGTGTGGTCACTGTGGCTGGGTTGGGGATCTCCAATACGTCGCTTAGAAAGAACTGGGCGAAACCTTGGATAGAGCCCACCGCTGCTAGGAACAGGAGCCGGTTGACCACCCACCAAATAAAAGAGCGCTGCTGGCGCGCTTCCTGCCCGATTCCCATCCAAGCCCCAAAATAAACCCCTAGGATGATCGACCCAGCCATTCCCAAGAGTCCGGCTAATCCTACCAAAGCTACTTGTATCTCCACAGGGGCCTGGCGCTGCGTTAACCAATCCCCACTTGAACCCACCAACCAGACAGCCCCGCGCGTCACACCTACGAAAATCACCGTTAATGCCACCAGGCGGAGAACTCGTTCACGTATGGGTTCACTAGGTTTTTCCTTAAGCGGTACTTCGCGCACGGACAGCACAGTGCCTAATGTAGTGATCAAAAGGGACCCTGCGATAATGCTCACCGTCAGCCAGATTTTCCCCGCATCCACCAAAGGTCCGACGAAGATCACCATAAAGGCAGGCAGCAGTTCCATTACTGCTTTGACCCCGGAGGCGCGTCCGCGCTGATCCTTTGGCACCAGGTCGGGGATCAGCCCCTGTAGCGCACCGTGAGCGACATTGGAGGAAATCTGCAGTAGTACAATTCCGACCATCAGAATAACGTAAGCCGAACCGACCCCGAATATCGGTTCGAAGATATTATCCAACGCCGTATTGTCGATAAAGAGCACCGAGGAGCCGACGAGAACCAAAAAGAGCAGGTCGAACAGGGTCCCCCCTAAGATATAGGGACGTCGGCGTCCCCAACTTGAGGTGTTACGATCGCTGAGCGTCCCTGAGAGGGGCTGCACCAACATGGCCATTGCCAGACTCACTACCCTGATCTGTGCCAGATATGTGTTCTTCAAGGCTGGGGGTACGAATAGTGCCACCAGATAGGGCAACATTACCGGGGTGATTACCCCGGAGGCTACATTTAATCCCAACCAAGCCAGGTTGATTGTGACATGGTCGTACCATCTCATTTTAGTTTCCAAATAAGCACCTCCCGAAGATTCACCGCATACCAAATGTCGACACCGACTATTCCATACCACACCTAAATGGATGGAACATCCGAGCACAGCTTAATCACGTCCACTCATCAGCGCTGGAAATCATGCTCATTGGCTAATTCTTCTTAAGTACTTCCGGTCTCAACGAGCGGATCCTATCCATGGATGTGAGAGCCTCATTTGCGGACAGTTCGAAGATCACCGGGCCATCGAAACCGGCTTTCATCAGCCTATCCAGCAGCCGGGCTATATCCAAATCACCTTTACCCAGTGCTTGGTGATCCTTTCCGTAACCGATCTTATGGTCCTTGCCATACCAAGGTCCGTCATGAAGATGGATTTCTCCTAAGCGCGGCAAACACTGCTCCAAAGCCTCGAATAAGTCAACTGGACCAGAGAAGCCCACCAACACGTGGCCAGTGTCGAAGCATATCGAAAGATCCAGATCCACCGCCAACTCTAGTGTCAGATCGAGAGGGAATTCCACCGTTTCGATCGCCAACCTGCGGCTGGGGATCCCAGTCTTTTCCAAGATGGTGTCCAGACTTTCACGGGCATTGTTCTGGAACTGCCCAAGAATGAAGGTTTTAGCAGTTTCTGGCAGGTTCATACGGTAAAACTCCGCTCCCAGGGCTCCAGTAGCATGGAGTACGTACATTTCCGGTTGCAGGGGGCGCGTCGCTTCGATGGAGTTAATCACTGCTTCCACCGATCCGAGGCGCACGGGAGTCATGGGGGTAGATGGTTCTACTGACCATAAAGGCAGGTGGATTGTATACGCAGCCCCAATTTCCCCCCTGAGATCTACAAGTTTTTCAATTTCATCCGCTGAATACAGGTGAGGCAGAAACATTTCCAGATCGCCATTGAGCTCCAAGGGATTGAAGCCCAATTCGACCATTTCCCGCACAACTTCGCTTTGATCGAATTTTGTCACATGTGTCAGCATCTCCTGCGGGGATAGCCCCGGAGGGATCAGAGCGTTCATCTGGGTTGACATGATACCAAAACGCATAGGTTGCTCCTTTTTCCCCAGTCTCTGTTTTGGGGTTTTCTGATATTCCTTACCTGCCAGCGCTATCAAAGGATTAGGCTGCCGGTTTTGTGTTTAACAACACTGAAGTAATCTGATGGGGACGAAAATCTAATAGCATTTGTCCTTTCATTAAATCGAGAGTGCCCAAGTGATCCTCCAGAAGGTTTACGATTTGAGCGGAATTCACTCTTTCTCCGAGTGCACTCAAGTCAACAGCAGACTGACCACGAGCACCATGAGCTTCATACACTCGCAGGATCATTCCCTGCTCAGCTTCAGCGCGTTTTAAACAAGACAATCGCAGGTTTGGCGCTTCCACGCTCAAATATTGTTTAATTGATGGGTCGTGACCCCCCTTATCGCCTAGCACCACCGCTTGTAGTGGGGCGTTGAGCTCGTGGGCTTGTTTTAGGACACCCTGTCTCCAATCTCCCGGGTGAGGATAAAGGGCATAGACGAAACGGTGCTCCCCCTGATCCGCAAATGGATCGGGGTAGACGGAGCCGCGCAGTAGAGATATGCCAATCTCATTTCCTAGTGCGTTGAATCCATATTTGCTGTCGTTCAGTAAGCTGACTCCGTAATCTGCCTCGCTCATATCGGCGAAACGCAGTGCCGGCACTTCGAAACGCGCCTGGTCCCAAGAGGTATTGCGGTGTGTGGGTCGAGGTACGGCTCCAAAAGCGGTCTCAAACCAGGCTTCATGGGTGTGTATTTTTAATGGAAAAAGCGCCCGCAGTAGAGTCCGGCGCTCGTTCCAATGAACGCGGCTCTCGATTTCCAGGCGTCGGCTTCCAGCCCATAATCTATAGACCTGTTCGATGGTGGATACCCCGATCCGTCGGAATACGCGTATGCCAACCCGGACAGGGCCGCTCTCCACGAGTTTGGGCGGGCTTTCAGCGCAGATTTCGTGTCCCTCCAGTGAATAGCTCGCGTCGATGTCCCAAGCATCCCATTCGCGGGGCAAATCGGTATAAGCCCAGATTTGGTTGCCGCGCCCATCGAGGACTTCGCGTCGGGATTTTTTGTCGAACAACGACTCCAAGGTCCCATCAGAGGCAATCTCGGCGCGCAGGTATTGGTTCTCGAGCATTGTGGCGCTGGCTCGAAGCGACTCACTTTTCTTCCCTTGCCCCCGGATCAAGCTCAGGGTTATATAGCCCAAACCCGGTACTTGAGTCTCATGGGCTGCCAATACCAGACCTTCAGAGATTTGATGGGGAATCTCAGCATTGTCTGGTGAAAGGATGTGGAAGGGAACGTCCATCATGTGCGGGAAACTGACCCTCAGTGGACGCGAATCTAAACTCAAATTCCAAACGACCACTCTAATGGCGGTGTTTGGTTGGCCGGCTGTCGATCTACTGAGCGTCTCTAAGGCTTGGCTTCGAATAGAAGCAACTTGTTCCAGTGTGGAACTCATTTCTTGCTCAGCTTCCTCAACCACCGTGCGAATACTGGAGCCCGGCAGAATGTCGTGGAATTGGTTGCGCAGCAGTACCTTCCAGGCTCTCTCCAGCTCTAACTTGGGATAAGCGGTTCCGGAAATGCTTACGAGGCTGGAGGCGATTTCCGCTTCCGGCAGGGTGTGTTCGAGGCGTCGGTTTAAGGATTTGATGCGCGCTTGAGTGGTGTAGGTAGCGCGGTGAAGCTCCAGGTATTTCTCGCCTACCCAAACTGGTAGTCTGGATGCGGCACGTTTCTCTTTCTCAACTTGGAGGATCTTTTCATTAGCTTCTTGATAGAAAGTTTCAACACGACCTATGCGCAATCTGGGTAGTCCTGGGAAATCTTGGAAACGTTGATAGCGTTCCAGCATCTCTCGAGTGGGTCCGCCACCGCCATCGCCCCAGCCGAACGTGAGAAGCGATTCGGGGTAGTGGCGTTTTCCTTTGTAATTCTTCCATGTCGACAGCAGATCGCCAGCGTTGAGGGTGCTGTTATAACCGCCCGGGTTGTGAAAGATGTGTGCCAGGATGCGGGTACCGTCTAAACCCTCCCACCAATAAAGATGGTAGGGAAATTCGTTCGTCTCGTTCCAAGTCAGTTTGTGGGTGAAGAAGTAGTCCAATCCCGCTTGACTGAAAATCTGTGGCAAGTTTGCCGCGAATCCAAAAGTGTCTGGCAGCCAGGCGACTCTAGCGCGTCGTCCGAAGCGGCTCTCAAAGTAGCCTTGACCGTAAAGCAATTGCCGCGCCCAAGATTCTCCCGAAAGTAGGTTGCCATCTGGTTCGACCCACATACCTCCAATTGGCTCCCATCGTCCTTCATCAACACGAGCTTTCAACCGCGAGAATAGTTCGGGGTCGTCTTCTTCTATGAAGGCATAGAGTTGGCTCATAGATTGGTTGTAGGTCATTTTGGGGTACTGCTCCATCAAGGAAAGCACACTAGCAAAAGAACGACGGGCTTTTCGGCGTGTCTCAGTTAACGGCCAAAGCCAAGCCAGGTCTAGGTGAGCGTGAGCGCTCAAGTAAAGTTGACCGCTCGGGGGATGTTGGCATCGAATGGTGTCCAGACGTCCACGAAGATGGGCGCGCGCCTGCCGGATCTTAGGTCGCAGCGAATCGGGCAAAGGAAGCGGCGGCTCGCTGAACTCCCAATCCTCCCACAGGTTAGCTATCATGCCAGCGCTGTGGGGGGCTTTTATAAAATGCGCCATGTATGCTTCAGAAGGGCTACGCGGTAATGGTAAGGTGGCAAAAACATCCCTGAGAGCTCCCAAGAGGAATAGGGCGATCTCAGGTTCCACGTATTCTGCAGCCTCCAGGACTGCGACGATATCGTCACAGAGTGGCAGGACATCGGCATCGGCGATGAAGAGGGCAGCTGTGTTTAGTTTCGGCTCTCTTTGCGGTGCTCCAAAGGGACCGCGCGGCACTGCCTCGATTTCCAAATTTAGTTCTTCTCCCCCCTGCGCCACTTTCAGAAGCTGGATTTCGCGGTGATGCGGGTCCAATCCCCCGATTGCTCGCCCTCCCCTGGTGAGTATACCTTCCCCTCCGATGGACAATTTCACCCAGACCGATCTTTTCGACCATTCAACTGGTACGCGAGCAGTAAAACGCATGCGCACAGGGAAAGCTTGCGAGGGCCAAATCTGACCTGGTTCGATATTCACAGGCTCTGGCATGTCACTGGCTTTGAACAGGGCTTTTTTGAGGGGGATAGCAGATTGAATGCGCCATGTTGAAAGCTCGATCAACCGCTGCTGCAATCTTTTGAGTTCTTGTTTCAGGTTCATCGTGTCTGCCTTTTGGGTAACGATTTGCCCTCCAAATTTTACACCAGAAGTTTATGTCAGCTACATGCAAAACATTTCAGAAGGAGAGTAGGTGTTGCCTCAATCCAACAATATTCCATCTGACGAACTTTGTATGCACCTGTAAAAGTTCGAGTCTCTGATTTTTGCAAGCCCACCTAGTTACCTTTCTTGGATGTCAGGTCCTCCTAACAAATGTGCAATTAAAAAGGGAGCAACACGGTATACAATGTTATCGAATATCAACTAAAAACTAATTAATTAATAACTAAAAACTTACTATAAAATTACTAGTGTTCAGCCACCGAAGCATGAAGAAGACAAGGAAATATATCTTTTTAGCGTTTTTAATCATCTTCACCCAAATCCTATCCACGGGTTTTACCATGCCGGCATTAATTCCCGTAACCAGCGATAATGGGAAAGATATCGCCCAACGGGATTATTCGTATCGATCGCTCAACGATTTCATCGGGGCGATAGCCAGCGGTAACCCTGACCAGGTTGTTGGAGTTTATGCTGCCGGGGTTTTGGCCCAAAGAGTAGTCAGGCAGCCCAAAGACAACCCTGGATTCGTCACTTCCCTCCCCGATGCTGTAACGCAGTTCAGTGTGGCATCAAAATACGGATCGCTCGGCTTCCTGGCGCATAATGATCTCTCCGGAGTTATGTTTTTTGAGTTGGGTAAAAACGATATTATATTCGTCATTTACGGGGATGGTACAACCCGGCGCTACAGGGTAAATGAGATAAGACACTTTCAAGCGCTTAATCCGGACAGCCCGTACTCAGATTTCCTAGATTTAGAAAATGGCAAAGCGCTTCTCTCTGCTGAGGATTTATTCTTTCAAACATACGGTCAAGCTGACCATGTTATCTTCCAGACATGTATTGAGAATAACGGTAAGCTGACTTGGGGACGGTTGTTCGTGTTGGCAGAACCTGCTGAGTGGTTTAACTACCAAGGACGCAAGATCACGGGATCGCTGAGCTTAGTTAACTGATGTCTACATATTCTGAGCAGCATGTTTTGAGCAGACGTAAAAAATAAATCTCCTTCTCCTCACTCCTCATCTGAAGAGCGAAAACCTGCCATCGATATTTGGCAGGCTTTCGTGTTTCTGTATTGCTCTTTTGGGGGTTAAAATCCAGTCATCGTCCTCTTTTATCACCCTAAAGGTATCTAGTCCAATATACCATTCAAATTGATGCTGACGTCCTCAACACCGATCGGGATGGCAACCACGATCACCCGATGGGTGTTACTTTCGTAAGGCCAACAGGTGACCAGTGTTAGGCGTTCATCTCCAGAAGGTTGTATCCAGCGTGCATTGCCGATGCGCGTCTCCACCGGTTGGAAGCGCTCTTCCAAGATCATCGTGTTAGCGACGACATAAGAGAATCTCACGTTTCCGGAATACACCTGGATGATATCACCACTCTTTATTTTATCCAGATCGACGAAAACTTCATCGAAAATATTGTGATGACCGTTTAGAACGGTGTTGCCTTTAACGCCCAAGGAGGCGGACGTGCGGTGCCATCCAGCAGCATACTTGTCTGGCGCAACCCATTGTTGGTAGACCTGATCTTGGTAATCAATCTCCTTGTACTCTACAGGGATGACCGGCGCATCCAGCGAGATAGCTTCAATCACGAGCCGATCCGGTATATAGGTGGCTGGA
>JASFVL010000413.1:0-4106 GCA_050049875.1 Anaerolineales bacterium | reverse complement strand
ATGGGCAGAGCGAAATGGATGTGAGGTCCCGCCTCAAAATTCAATCCCTTACGAGGGTTTCAGGAAAGATACTTGGAGAGGCTGTGAAAACGATGTGGAAGTCGTCCTATTTACGGTCGAGGGAGGAGAGCATGAATGGCCAATCATTGAGATGGGAACTCATTTAGATGGGTACGCCTCCAGTACATCTGCGACTGATGAAATATGGGAATTCTTTAAAAACCACCCCAAGAAGGATCCCTAGGGAACATACGTGAATTCAGTGGTTAACATCACCTACAACACAAAGATCAGATGATGCACATGAGGGAAAGTTACTTTGAGAGGTAAACTGTTGCAAACACATTAGAGATACCTTTCAGCGATCCATCCGCCGTACCAACCAAACAACCACACCAAATAGGATCATCGAGATCACAAAGACTGCTCCCAGATCCCCCCAGATTCTCTCCCAAGGGGGTACTTCCAAGAAAACTGAACGGAACAAATCCAATAACGCCACAGAAGGTGTCCAGGGGATTATGGCTTCAACAAAAGTGGGCACCTGAACATTCAACATATCTACAAACATCGCCCCCAGCAGGAATAACGTTACTCCCATTGACCATCCGGTCATGTCTTGGAGGCGTTTAAAGATGCTGCCCAGCACCAATCCCACGGCAACAGCAAATACCCCAATAGAGAGAGCAAAGAGTGCTGCAATATCCCAATGGACGACCCCGCTAAAATTAATTGAGAAGACAACGCCTGTCGCGACCAACATATAAAACAAACCTGCGATTGCCTTGCCGGTTACAACCTGGCTTATGCTGGCCGGGGACACTAGCAGCGCTTCCAGTGTTCGGGTTTGTTTCTCCTCAACCATGAGAGTCGGAACCAAGTTTATCCCAACCAATAGGGTAACAGTGATTGCTGTCAGAGCTGTAATACCCAATCCAAGACCCAATTCGGGCTGCGGAAAAATGAAATCATTTTGGATATTCATCGTAACAGGTACGCCTAATAGCATAGAAAAACGCTCCTCATATTCCTGCTTCCATTCTCTTACATGCGAACGATTAGACCAACTGATATATGCTTCTATCTCGGGCTGTGCTCCATTATCTAGTTTTTGGTCAAAATCGGTGGGTATTACTAATCCAAGATCATAGGTGAGGGAGTTATATAAAACATTTTCCAACTCCTGCATAGAACCAACTTCCCGCAGCGTGTATTGAGCATCTTGCTCCAGAGCTTGGCTTAAACTGGAATTGGCGCGATCATAAATTAGCAAACCAGTCTCAGGGGGAACTAATATCAAAGGGAGCACTTTAGGTAAGGACAGCATAAAGACTTGGGAAACTATCAACCCAATTACTAATCGATTTTTGAGTGCATCGATAATGTCTTTCGAAGCAATCGTCCAAATCATATACAACATCTCAAGGTTTTTTTTATCCTGCTTCATTTTAATAACTTCCTCATCCTATATGGATATGACTCTTAATTCTGGGTGAGTGGATTATCAGATGAACTGAACGCCACAACCATAAATAGTTATATTGATAGGACTTACGCAGTTCAAGGGGAATGTGGGAGGGATTTGGCGGGTGCTGCCCGCCCAATCCCCCAAAAACCTCCCAACTGCATAACTTCTGATTATGTATTTTAGCTATCAGAAAGTCTTACCTTCCAGACTACTACCCCGAAAAGCAGAGATGAACTAATCAAAACCACTGCCAGATTGGTTGCGATCAAGGAAATTGGAACACTGTTTGTAAAAGAGAATCGGATCAGTTTTGACATCGCTGTTGTCGGTAACCAGGTAAAAATGGATTTCAAAACGGGCGTCAAAAAGGTCTCTTCAGCAAAAAAAGCAGGCACCAACAGAACAATTATGATAGGCCACAACCACAAAGCTAAACTGCGTGTGGATTTGGCAAATGTGGCCACGACTAATGCTAGTGTGATGGCGAAAAATGCTGTACTGAAAAATCCCAAGACCACCATCCCCCAATTAACAACGTACATGCGGTTTAGGATAAACGCTATCACACCACCTAGCAAGACGTAAAACAGTCCAGCTATAGCTTTCCCTAAAACAACCTGGCTGACACTGGCTGGCGAAACCAACAAAGCTTCCATCGTTTTTGTGCGTTTTTCTTCGAGCATTAGGTGAGGCACAATTGTGAGCGCCAAAAGCAACACCACAAATAGAACCGTTTGATGGGTGGTTGAGGGAGGAATGTCATAAGGAGTAATGACAAAGTTATTTCCTATTTGGATATTCACAGGCTGGTCTAACCACTCGGTGAACTTTTCGCTGAACCTTTCCTCCAACTCCTCGACGCGATTGCGGTATACCCACAAGATAAATCCCTCCAGGGTCAGTTCAGCTTCTGATTCAAGTTTCTGTTCAAAGTCAGGAGGTAAAATCAAACCCAATTCTCGATAAGGCATGGTCCTCTCCATTTCCTCTAAGGAATGGACAGGCATGAAGACCAAACTTGAGCCATCCTCCAAGTACACGGAATTTAACTCTTGGCTAATGCTCCCCTGGTCGTAGACAACAACCTCGATTTCCTTATCAAATGGTCGTGGAGTAGATAGCCAATAGAAAAACACCACGTAAGCTAACATTAACAATATATTGATGCGAGTGTTTTTATTCTTTAGGGCGTCCTGAATATCCTTCCAAGCGATAGACCAAGACATATAAAGTGTGTTCCCGAAACTTCTACGAATGTTAGTCATGACATGTCACTCCCCATTGTTAGAGTTTTTCCAGTCAAATGAACAAAGACATCCTCCAGTGTGGTCTCCTGCCCCTGCCCATATTGCGCTTTCATAGTATTCGGTTCATCCAGCGCCACAATCTTTCCTTTGTGGAGGATCGCAACCCGGTCACATAACTGGTCAGCCTCCTCCATGTAGTGGGTGGTCAAAAAAACCGTCATTCCATCATCGGCGCGTTCCCTGATTATGGCACGAATTTCACGGGCCACATTTGGGTCTAGCCCGCGGGTGGGCTCATCCAAGAACAGCACACTAGGCTTGTGTAAGAGTGCACGAGCAATCAGTAATCGTTGTTTCATACCATTGGAGTAAGTCTCGACTTTGTCCATTTCCCGCCCAAGCAATCCTACCTGTGATAACACCCTCTCAATTTGGGCTTTCTCGACTCGGTAAAGTCTGGCGATAAAGCGCAAGTTATCCCGTCCGCTGAGACGTTCGTACAAATTCTGGAATTCGAAAACCACCCCAATCTGTGGTTTCAGTTCCTGCCGATCATTAACCACATCAAAGCATGCGACACTCGCCTCGCCAGAAGTGGGTCGCAAAAGACATGTGAGCATACGTAGTGTAGTCGTTTTACCCGCACCATTAGGACCAAGAAAGCCAAAGATTTCTCCGGCATCCACGCTGAAGGTGATACCATCTACAGCGCGATTGCCATTGTAATCTCGGGTTAGTTGTTGAACTTCAATCGCATTCATGATAACACTCCTGTGACCAATCTCCCAATTTGATAAAGCATTCTCCTCCGATCCAATCTTGCAATAACAGGATCAAGAACTACTAATCAGTATATTTATATAAGGTAGGGTTTGCAACAAAAATGCGGTGAAGGACAGATATTCTGGGATAAACGACCGAAATATGGGGTTGAACGACCCATTAATTTACGCTATTAGAAGCATCTTTTGGACAGTTCCGATGTTTCACTTCCCCCAAAGATAAATTTCAATGATAGTTATTTTGTTAGGACTTACCCCCCCAACTGCGTGTGTTCTGTCAGTATCAATATCCCAACAACTCGCGCAACTCGCGGGCAGCTAAACGGCTGAGTGGTATCTCAGTTCCACCAGTGTCTTTCAATCGCAGTGTATAGCTGTCGCGAGTATATGGAATAACTTCCTTAACGTGCTGTAGATTGACCAAGAAACCACGATGAGCTCTGAAGAAACCGCTGCGCGATAGTTTTTCCTCCAACTCAGTCAGAGTGAACTGAATCGGTAGGCGCTCCTCTCTGGTCTGTAGATAGACCCGATCATCCTGTGAGAAGACGAATAGAATATCAACCGGATTAACCAGCGCGACTTTCCCCTCCAGCTTAGCTGGGATCA
>JASFVL010000412.1:0-4114 GCA_050049875.1 Anaerolineales bacterium | reverse complement strand
GGTGGAGACAGCTAGCAGCATGACAGCCTGGATCGTGATCGTCAAAAACACGCTGGTGAACTTACCTCCCAAAATCTGTGTTTGATTTGTGGGCGTGGTAAAAAGACGCGCCAGGGTGCCCTGTTCATGCTCACGAATGATCGATTGGGCTCCATTAGCGCCCATGAAGAACAAGAAGAAAACCAGCATTCCCGCCATAATCGGCGCGATCATCCCCGCGCCCGAATCGGCTGATTCACCGCCGCCTCTTGGAGAGGTGATTTGGATAGCCTGACCGGCACCCTGGCCTTCATTATGGCCCGAGGACTCCAGCCAGCCAGCGTATTTGCTAACAATATCCCGGGATAAGCTCTCGTCCACAATGATCCGATGATCCCTCAACTGGTTCACCGTGACGTTGGCAGCGATCTTGGCGCCCGAAAAACCATCCATAAAATGGTTCAGCAGGTCTTTGAGGATGCCTGGAGCGATGGTCAGGGCAGGATCGTGGTAGATGCTCACATTCGCTCGTTCACCAGGCGTCATGGCAGCGGCGGTAAAATTTGGAGGGACGATCACAGCTATGTCAGCTTCCCCCTGCTCTACCGATGCACGGGCGCTGCGCTCGTCCTCGATTGGCGAAATTTCCAACAGATCCCCAATTTTTTCGTCCTCCAAAAATGTGACTAACATATCCCCGGCTTGGAAGTTCCCGAATTGGGATGAGCCCCGATCCAAGTTAACCACCAGAACCTGGCTCGCAGGTAGGTTGAAATCCCCCTCCCCATCGGCAAGCCCCCCGAAAGCGAAGTAGAGCAACCCGGTCACCAGCAAGGGTGCACCGAGCATCATCGCCAGGGAAAAAACATTTTTAAACGTGTATTTGAGATCTTTGAAAGCGATGTCAAACCATTTCATGGTTTACTCCTTATCCTTTGCCAAGATCAATTGCGCAGCGCTCGCCCGGTCAAGTGCAGGAAAACGGCTTCCAGGTTGGGTTCCTGGATGTCCACCGATGTAATACGCACATCGGCAGCCGTTGCTGACTGGAAGAGCTGAGGCAGCACTAGATTGCTGTCTTCAGCCAGCAAGGTCAGGGCCCCGTTCTGCGCGGTAACCTTGTGGACACCCTGCGTGTTTCGCCAGGTGTCGATGACCCTGTCCGAATCAGCGTTAATCGCCAGGTCGATGCGGTCTAATTCCCCGACGATCTTGACCAGCTCTTCGTGGGTGCCGCGGGCGATGACCTCGCCCTGGTCCATGATGGCAATGTGGTCGGAGAGTTCCTGAGCTTCCTCCATGTAATGGGTCGTGTAAAGCACTGTCATGCCTTGCTGATTGAGCTGTTTAATGTTGTCCAAAATGTGCCGCCGACTTTGGGGGTCGATGCCCACTGTGGGTTCATCCATGATGATCAATTCCGGCTTGTGCAACAAAGCAACGCCGATGTTGACACGCCGCTTCATACCTCCAGAAAACGTGTCCACTTTGTCAGATTGGCGGTCGCTCAAACCGATCACCTCAAGGATTTCATTCACACGCTGGTTGAGCGCAGCCCCACGCAAATCATACATCTTGCCCCAAAAATTGAGGTTTTCACGAGCTGTGAGGTCGGGGTAGAGGGCGATTTCCTGTGGGACCATGCCCAAGGAGGCCTTCACCTTCTGGGGCTCCTGGGTTACAGCGTGACCCATCACCAGCGCCTCACCCCGCGTGGGCTCCAGTAAACAGGACAGCATAGAAATAACCGTAGATTTGCCTGCCCCGTTTGGGCCCAATAGGCTGAAAATCTCCCCAGTTTGAATTTCGAAACTGGCACCCTTGACCGCCTGAATATCTCCATAATTTTTATACAGGTTCTTTACCTGTACAGCGATTCCGTTTTGCATGGCTTTCTCCTTTCCGGCAAGGACTTTCTACGTCTTCAATCAAATACGCTTTGTTTGCGCGAATAATTTATATCTTTATGATGTGGTGGTAGCTGTATCGTCGTTTCCGGGCCCTGGACTGTCGCGGCAACATGCATAACCGTATGGCCCAGAACAGCCCCAAGCGGGCTTGTGCTAAGCACATAGGCCAAGGTGATCAGCGTGTTGCCAACCAACACAAGGCCGACACTCTTGTTACGATATTCTGAATAGCCCACATGATACGCGAAAGTGACCAGTAAACTGGCTGCCAAGGCAAGGATGCCAAATGCGATCTTGCCTGGCCATGAAGTCACCCATCCAACTCGGGATAATCCAATCGAAACTGCTAGAACTGGCATCACATTGAGGTAAAGAGCATCGACAATGCCGTAAGCTAGGCCAAGCCAGGCGATATCGAACAGCAAGTTTCCGCCAGTAGCTTGCCGCGAATATGGTTGAGAGCGGACGTTAATCACTAGGAACGCTCCAACGATAATCCCCGCGATGAGACCCTCAATCCAATTCTCAATCAGGAGAACGGGCAGGTAGATCTCCATTGTTCGGGAAAACCAGAAGAGAAATGCACTGGTCAAGACGATATAGGGAATCAGAAAAACCCGCCGGGGCAATTTGAGCCAACTGGAAAACACAGCACTAATACCGAAGCCCAAGAGGCTTGCAGCGAGTATCCATACAATTGCAAACGATGGTTCATTCATCATTTCAACTCCCTGTTTATCAATCGAGCAAATCGCGTCGGTTGTGACTTTGGAAACTTTCATTATGATCGTAAAGAAATATCCCCCCTCATGCATCACGCGTCTGGGGGGATTATCATCTGGTCAACCGGGGGGTATTACACCTGGTCAGTTGGGTAGGTGAACGGAAGCCCTATATCAAGACCCACTCGACAACCCACACTCGTTCTTCGACATCAAGGGGGGATACAACCTTTTGCGGAAGATAGTGACCAAGCCCGATGATAAAAGTCGATGATATTCTCCTCCTCTGGTATGTGCTTCTCAATCTGTTTTCACCAAGTAGGTCACATAGTGCGACCATACGAAAATAGATGGACCAAAACATTCAGACTTCGGGGTGAAAGGAGACCCTGAAGATTAACGTAAAAAAAACCACATTCATCTAAGCTCAGAAGAGCACCAACACCGCGCCAGAGCCTTACTCAACACCATCCATTGACGCTGGTCGCATTTTAGACTACACTGAATTTGGTTCAAATGATTGAATCATCTGACCTCTGAAATCCTTTGGAGTTTCAATAGTGAAATAAAACCTATGCCCCCCGCAAAAGCTGTCTCTAACGCTCAAAGCATCCGTTTGGCAAAAGAACTCGATCAGAAATTATCGGATTCCCTGAATGAGAATGTGGAAGTGACCCTTTTTGGATCACAAGCTCGGGGCGATGCCGCAGAAGAATCCGATATTGATGTCTTAGTTTTGCTTCCCAGTCTGGAGAAAAGCACTCTGGACACAGTTTTGGAAATCGCCTGGGAGGTGGGATTCGAGGCCGGAAAAGTTATTTCTGTTATCCCTGCTACCCATGATGAGATGAAGCTTTTATCCGCTTCACCATTCTTCCAGGCGGTCAAAAGAGAAGGGATTCCCGTGTGAGCCAGGAAGATTTCAAGAAGCAGCAGCTCATTGCTTACAGATTGGAGATTACCGTGAGCTGATTGAATTGGATCGAGACCAAGCCGAGAAGGTTCTCCGTTCGGCAGACCAATTTGTTGAAGCGGTTGAAGCACATTTGTCCGTCAATTGACCAATACTCTCGAGAACAACCGAAATCCAAAAATAGTCAAACTTTCTCTACACCAAACTGCAAATAGACAAAAGCCGATTCTAAAGTATAGCCGGGGTGATGCTAAATATTTCCATTTTCCACCAGTTCCTGAAACCGCTGCGCAAAGCGTGCTGCCGGCGCACCATCCACGATGTCATGGTCAAAGTCCAAGGTCACATGCAAGTACTCTCGGGCTTCAATTCGTCCATCAATTATTCCTGGTTTCTTGGCAATACCCCCGATGGTTATTCCCAAGGTATGACTGGGCAGCGCAATGCCCCAGCCTCCTCCCCGCCCAAACATACCTACCGCGGTCAGCACAACCGTACCGTTGTATTTCTTAATCAAGTGGGGACTCCTGCTCAACAGCAAAAATAGAAATCGCCTAACAAAACCTGGCAGCAGCCCGACCGCATATAAA
>JASFVL010000079.1:0-12937 GCA_050049875.1 Anaerolineales bacterium | reverse complement strand
GTTTTCGGCACCAACATCATATGTTTTTACCTCATTTTCCATTTTCGCAGGTCGATGCTCAACAAGTAGCATTTTTTCTCGGTTCATATGCGATTGCCCTGGCACAAAGATTGGAGATGCTAGACAAATATGCTATGATCATGTAAAATTGTGCGCTGTAATCAAGAAAGTGTAGGATCGAAATTGGAGGAAGAAATTTGGCAAACACAAAGTCTGCGATTAAACGTATGAAGCAAAATCGTAAACGACGTTTACGAAATCGTCGCTATATTGGGAAATCACGCGTTGCAGTTAAGAAGGCCCGTGAAGCCATTGAAAATAGTGACCTCGGAACAGCTCGCGAACTGACTCGATTGGCAGTCAGTGCGCTAGACAAAGCTGCAGAAAAAGGTAGTATACATAAAAACAACGCTTCCAGGCGAAAAAGTCGTTTGATGAAGAAGTTAGCTGCCTTGGAGATGGAACAAAGCTGATCTAAGTTTGATCAATATTGACAAAATTAATACCTTTGTCTCTTTCATTAACAGCGGGAGCAATTTGAGCTCCCGCTGTTTTCGTCGATTGTCTTATTATCCTTAGAATCAAACACTGTTGGAGGATTCCAGTAGAATTTGCAATAGATGGTTTTAATCTCAAGCCTTTCATCAAAATCCATAACTTCATTCCGAATAATTAGATTGTATTCATCGTGATATAATTTTCCGGGTTTGTTGATGGCTAATAAGCTTATTTTCATTGATGGCTTTAGGTGATTTATGTTTGAAACGGAAAAGCGAGAGATCACGCAAGAGATTCGCGTATTTTTTTCAGCTAATGATCTTCCTGACCCTGGTCAAATCACTTGGAATCCAATACCTTTCAGCGGGGAATGGGGAATATCAACATCCTTCTTTAGTTACGCGGCCAAGGAAGCTCGTCTAGGGAAGCAGATAAATGTCCCTAAACGGGCTCAGGAAATTGCTCAAGATCTTGCCGATTATTTGAGGACATCAACTAATTTCCAACGGGTGGAGGCAATAAATGGTTATTTAAATCTATTTTATTCCCCAGAAGAATTCAGCAGAAGGGTGATTGATACTGTTCTTGATCAGGCCGGCAACTTTGGGCGAGGTGAGAAGAAGTTTGAACAGATTATGGTGGAGTTTTCACAACCGAATACTCACAAAGCGTTTCATGTCGGACACTTGCGAAGCGCGATCCTTGGGGATGTTGTTTGTAGGATTTTAGAATTTGCTGGTTTTGATGTGGTAAGAGCCAATTATTTTGGGGACATTGGTCTGCATGTCATCAAATGGTTGTGGAACTACATGAAATACCATACAGGTGAAAAACCCAAGGAAGATATTACCCGATGGATGGGGGATCTTTATGCAGAGGCTTCCCGTAGATTGGAAGACGACCCATCCTTGGAAGCCGAGATCCGTGAGCTTTACGCCCGCTGGGACCGACGCGAGTCGGAAGTGGTCTCCCTGTGGGAAGAATCTCGTAGCTGGTCAATTGAAGGTTTTCAGGATATGTACCAAACCTTGGATATTAAATTCGACCGACTATACTCAAATAGTGAAGTTGAGCATCCGGGGAAAGATGTTGTTGGAAAGTTAATTGACCAAGGTATTGCAGATGACGAACGACCAGGTGGTCCGGTGCTTGTCCGTATAGACGATCAGCTGGGTCTTGAAGAAGAAAGATATCGAGTCATGGTGATCTTGCGATCGGATGGTACTGCCCTATACCAGACGGAAGATCTGGCTTTAGCCTTATTAAAATTCAAAGAGTACGATCTGGATCGTTCGATTTATGTGGTCGATGTACGCCAGTCGATGCATTTTCAGCAGGTTTGGAAGATATTAGAGATCGCAGGCTATGCAGAAGCGAAAAAGTGTTATCACTTAGCTTATGAGTTAGTTAATTTACCTGGAAACGTGACGATGGCCTCCCGTGAGGGAACGGTTGTGTTGTTGGAAGATCTGATTCGGGAAGCAGTTGAGCGCGCCAAAGAAATAGTGAATGAGAAGAATCCTTCATTAGATGAGGAACAAAAACAATCAGTCGCTGAGGCGGTTGGTCTGGGTTCATTAAAATACCCAATGCTGGATAGGGATAACACAAAGATTGTCACATTCGATTGGGAATCTGCTTTGGACTTCAACGGTCAAGCTGCACCTTACATTCAATATGCCCATGTGCGAGCCAACAGCATCCTACGGCGTTTGCAAGAACCACTCCCGGAATCCTTTGTACCATCCTACAAGATGGAAGCTGCCGAGATCGAATTAATCGATTTGATATCTCGTCTCCCTAATGAGGTTCAAAGGGCGGCAGCTGCATATAAAACACTGACGATAACAACCTATGCATACGAACTCGCACGCGGATTCAACGATTTTTATCGACAATGTCCAGTGCTCAAGGCGGAATCACAAGTTCGGGATTTCCGATTACGGTTAGTAGCTGCATCCAGGCAAGCAATCGCTAATGTATTAGCTCTTCTTGGTATAAAGGCACCTGTTGTGATGTGAACAATGTAAATCCTTCTCACAGTTTTGGAACTTCAGAAAATTAATGGCTGGAATATCGATATAAGGTTTGTTCATCATAAAGGAGATTATAAAGATGCCTGTCCGCACATTAATAATGGGCGCTGCAGGACGTGACTTCCATAATTTTAACGTTTTCTTTCGTGAAAACTCTGATTATCAGGTTGTAGCTTTTACTGCGACTCAAATTCCTAACATTGAGGGGCGTTCATATCCCCCAGTATTATCTGGATCACTTTACCCCGAAGGTGTCCCTATCTATCCAGAAGACGAGTTGGTTGACTTGATCCGAAACCAAAATATTGATCAGGTCGTTTTTGCCTACAGCGATGTGCCTCATGAGTTTGTCATGCACAAAGCCTCCCAAGTGTTGGCAGCGGGTGCAGACTTTCGTTTAATGGGGCTCAAGTCGACCCAAATAAAATCAAAGTTACCTCTGATTTCCGTATGTGCAGTTCGCACAGGCTCTGGTAAAAGTCAGACCACGCGTCGGGTTTCAATTATCCTAAAAAATATGGGATATCAAGTTGCCATTATACGGCACCCCATGCCTTATGGAGATCTCTCGCATCAGGTAGTTCAACGTTTTTCAAAGTACCTTGATTTGGAAAAGCACAACTGCACAATTGAGGAGCGTGAAGAATATGAACCTCACCTTGCGAATGGTATGGTAGTTTATGCAGGGGTGGATTATAAACAGATATTGCGAGAAGCCGAGAAGGATGTTGAAATTATTTTATGGGATGGAGGCAATAATGACATTCCTTTCTATGTCTCCGATTATCATATCGTTGTAGTTGATCCCCACCGACCGGGGCATGAGATGAGTTATCATCCGGGGGAAGCTAATGTTCGTTTAGCAGATCTTTTTGTGATCAACAAAATCGATACTGCCGATCCCGATTCAGTAATTACAGTGCGTGAAAATATACGTTCCCTAAATCCAAATGCTGAGATCATTGAAGCCGCCTCACCGCTATTTCTAGAAGATCCGGCTGCAGTTAAAGGGAAAAGAGTTTTGGTCATAGAAGACGGACCCACTTTGACCCATGGAGAAATGGCTTATGGAGCTGGGTGGGTCGCTGCTAAACGATTCGGCGCTGCGGAAATTGTCGACCCACGACCATACTCGATGGGCTCTATCCAACAGGTTTACGCTGAATATCCCACCACAGGAAAAGTTTTACCCGCAATGGGATATGGTGAGGAACAGATTCGCGAACTGGAAGCGACAATCCGTCGCGCTGACGTCGATTACGTTATTGTTGCCACTCCAATCGATTTGGGTCGACTGCTAGAGATTGATAAACCATATCAACGGGTACGGTATGAACTGCAGGAGATAGGTCGACCCACACTTGAAACTTTGCTGAGAACAAAGTTTGAGAAGTAAAATTTTATCCATCAACCAGCATTGTAATAAATCTGGATCCACACTCTGGTTATGGTGGATGGTTAGATAGCTAAATGAATATATGCCTTCACTTTCCTGGTCGTCAAAATCAGGCATAGAGCCACTTTCCGCGTCGTTGGAAACTTCCAGTTTCATATACCCCCATGGGAATGGTTATCCCAACGCGCCAATAGTCAATCGTCTCATATTAGGTGATAACCTTGGGGTAATGTCAGCGCTGTTAGATAGCTATGAAGGGAAGATCGACTTAATTTACGCAGATCCACCTTTTTTCACGAATCGTAGTTATCCCGCTCGGATCGGCCGAGACGAGGATTCCCGGAAACCTCAAGAGTGGGAATTGGCAGAGGGTTATACCGATCATTGGCCAAACGTAGAGGCATATTTGGATATGCTTTATCCTCGTCTGATGTTAATGCATAGCCTCTTGGCTCCAGAAGGTACCCTTTATCTCCATTTGGATTGGCACGCGAACGCTTACGCTCGTTTGTTGTTAGACGAAATATTTGGAACAGACCGCCTATTAAATGAAATCGTTTGGGTCTACCACGGTCCCTCACCCATCAAAAGTGCTTTTAATCGCAAACATGACACAATTTTGGTTTATAACAAAGGGAGGGAGTACACATTTAACGCTGATGATGTTCGTGAACCTTATAGTCCTACCACAGTAAAGACATTCAAAGCGTCTTCAAGAGCCGGTTTTGGGAAAAAGCCGGATTTGAAGCGCGGCAAGGTGCCAGAAGACTGGTGGTATTTCCCAGTTGTGGCGCGATTACATAGCGAGAGAACTGGTTACCCCACCCAGAAACCGGAGGCACTTCTCGAGCGTATCATTCTGGCTTCTTCTAATCCTGGGGATGTTGTGGCTGATTTTTTCTGTGGATCGGGAACTACGGCGGTTGTTGCGTCCCGACTCGGGCGTCACTTTATCGTTAACGACGTTAAGTGGCGTGCTGTGCATACTACCCGATCGAGAATTGTCGAAAATTCAGATTTGCCATTTATGATTCAAACAGGGCTTCGAACGGCGTTATCTTTTAATGGAATCGATTCAATGGAAGAAGGGTCTCCCATTAAGCTAGCTGGTCGGAGGCTCAAATTAGAATCCGATTTTGCCTCTAAGTTGGATTACTGGGAAGTTGATCCTCAATGGAAGGGTACACTTTATCGTAGCGTAAATCAAGCAGTTCGGCCGCGCAAAGACGGGGATATAGCTCATCAACTTGATCTACCCACGACCTCGAGCGATTATCCAATATGTGTTCGATTTGTTGAGATTGGTGGCCAACGAAAACAGATCACATTACAGCCAAGTTCAGAAGCCGCAGCAAGTTAGGCGTCCAGTCTGTATCCAACCCCACGGATGGTCTTTAAGTATTGTGGTTTGCGGGGATCTTCTTCAATGGCTTTACGCAACCAGCTAATATGTACATCCAGTGTGCGTGTATCATCAATGTAATCTGTGTACCAAACCTTTCTAAACATTTTGTCACGTTCGACAACTTCCCCCGGTTTTTCCATTAACATTTTCAGCAATTGGACCATGCGTGGTGTTAGGTGAGCCTCACGCCCTTCACAGTAAACATGTAAATGGTCGAGATCGAGTTTAATATCTCCAACCTTAATTACTTTTGATTCTACTCGTTGGACCAGTGGTTTAATTCGATTGACCAATTTGCGAATTGTAAATGGCAACTTCAATACAACATTTGCCTGTACATTATCTTTGTTGGGAGTCTTATCGGGACTGCTGATCAATACAATGGGCAAGTCATGGACTTTGATCCGTAACCCATGGCATATTCGCGTCCCTGTAGAGCGCATTGAGGCTGCGTTGATGACGACCAAATCTGGTACTTCTTGATCCAAACTTGCGATAGCATCCTTACCCGTTGAAAAGATGTAGACTTTATACCCTTTTTGCTGGAGCCCTGGAACAAATTCTGGATTAGTTGACCCCGAACCTTCAATCCAAAATAAATTACCTTTTGTCTTTGTTGGCTTATTCATCACATACAATTCCACCAGGTCCCCCAAACATTGACTATCGTTATTGTACTTTCGCAAGTGAAGGGGATGGTGATAGGATTGGGCAAGCAAACCCCATCCAATACACCAGTATACCTCTCCAATTGATTATGATATGAATTGATAATTTGTGGCGGCATTATACATGTTATCTTAAAAATTTGCAATTCTTAATTACTTGTGAATACCCGAAAAAGGAAACCACTAAATCTTGTTAGAGTATAAGCTATTGATCAAGAGTTTGTACAAATATTCTTTCCTGCCTATCATAATCATTAGCCGTAAGCGTTGAGAGTATTTTAGTGTTACAATTTTTGGGTCAATTTCAATGTGTGGAATATACAATGATCATTCATTCTGCGTCTCAACTTCTCACGATATCTGGTCCACCTCAACGTGGTCATGATTTAGGACGCCTTGAGATAATTGATGACGGCGCGATACTAGTGCGCGATGAGACCATTGCTGCTGTTGGAAAAAGTGAGGAATTGCTGAAGTCCTATCCAGATGAAAAAAAATTCGATGCGTCTGAAAGGGTTATCATACCGGGATTTGTGGATCCCCACACCCATGTGGTTTGGGCTGGAGAGCGGTCTTCCGAGTTTGAAATGCGCGTTCGAGGGGCAAGTTATTTAGAGATAATGGCTTCGGGAGGCGGGATTGCTTCTACGGTGCAGGAGACGCGAGCTGCTGGAATAGAGCAGCTTATGGCAGAGACACGGCCTCGCCTCAGGCGTATGTTTAAACATGGAACTACAACCGCAGAGGTAAAGACTGGTTATGGACTGAATACTGAGACCGAACTGCGATTGATAAAAACAATCTTAAAACTAGACATCGAGAGTCCTATCGAACTTATCCCAACTTTTCTGGGTGCCCATGCGATCCCAGTTGAATTCAACGGTGATGTGGATGGTTACACAGAAATTGTCTGTAGCGAGATGCTACCAAAGTTAAAATCGTGGTGGTTGGAAAATAGAAACCGATATCCGTTTCCATTCGTAGATGTTTTCTGCGAAAGCGGGGTTTTTTCCTTAGAACAATCCCGAAGGATTCTAGAGAAAGCTCGTGATCTTGGGTTTCCTCTAAAAATCCACGCTGATGAGTTTCAAAATTTGGGCGGTGTCACCTTGGCTGTATCGTTGGGTGCTGCCTCTGCGGATCATATAGTGGTGACTTCGCAAAAAGATATCACAGTCTTAGGGCAATCAGATACAGTTGGTGTTTCTCTACCCTGCACCCCGTTTGGATTAGCTGAAGGTGATTACACACCAGCGAAAGAGATCCTTGATGCAAATGGGATCTTGGCGATTGCCACAGATATTAACCCTGGTACTGCATGGTGTGAGAATATGCAATTCGCTATTGCCTTAGCCTGTAGGTATTTAAAATTAACACCAGCTCAGGCAATTGTTGCAGCTACACTAAATGCTGCTGCTGCTGTCCAACGCGAGGAGTTCATAGGATCCATTGAAGAGGGGAAACAAGCTGATATATTGATTCTAGATGTACCGGATTATCGACATCTTGGTTATCGATTCGGCACCAATCTTGTCCACTCGATAGTTAAAAAAGGTGAGTTCTATCGAATTGATGGTGGGGAAGACATTTCTAGCAATGTATTGACAATCGACTGAATAATGCAAATAATGACATTTCCTTAAAATGTCTGAAATTTAAATTTTTGTGAAGCAGTTCTCACTCTAAATAATCATTTGGCAAAGAATGTTAAATCTTGAGTTGGCCCGTGATTGGTATCCCCAAGATGATCCCGTACATGGATTTGATCATGTCTTGCGAGTTTACCATCTGGTTGGTCTCATTGCTGAAACAGAAAATGCAGACTTGGAGATTGTTAGAGCAGCAGCACTGTTGCATGATGCTCAGGGAGATAAGAAGACCGAAGGGGAGAAAACGCAAAATAAGCGTAAACAGCATCATATGAATTCTGCTGAGTATGCAGAACAAATTCTTGAGAAAGAAGGGTGGTCTAAAGAACGCATCAACGCTGTTCAACATTGTATTCGAGCTCACCGCTTTAGAGATAACAATGAACAACCCCAAACACTTGAGGCGAAAGTGCTTTTTGATGCTGATAAATTAGATGCTATTGGCGCAGTTGGGGTGATACGAGCAGTTGCGTTTGCAGTAAGAAATGGTCAAGCGTTGTTCACTCTACCATCAGACCAGTTTATGATGTCTGGAATGAAAGAGCCAGATGAACCACATACACCGTATCATGAATTTCTCTATAAACTAAGACATCTTAAAGAACGCCTCTATACCACGACTGCTCAGAAGTTAGCCGAAAAACGTCATCGTATTATTGAAGATTTTTTTGAGCAATTGGCCACTGAGGTAGAGATTGATCCTTACATATAGAATCTGGAGGTTTATCAATGAATATCCCCTATGGTCCAATTTTATTGGTAGAGGATGTTCCAAATATTTTAGACTTGCTCACTGTAGCATTAACCTTTAAGGGTTATCCAGTTGTTACCGCAACTAATGGGCAAGAAGCACTTGAAAACATCGCTGTTGAAATCCCATCTTTGGTTATAACAGATATCTTGATGCCGAAAATGGATGGTTATGCCTTAGCTCAGCGCCTAAGGACGGATCCGAAGACGAAAAGGATTCCAATCATCTTCCTTTCAGCAACATACGTGACCCCCCAAGACAAAGAATTTGCGCTCAAACTAGGAGCTGTTCGATTTATAGAGAAACCAGTGGATACAGAAGAATTCTTGCTTACTGTTGGGGAAATTTTAACCGGAGGTATACCCGATGTTCCAGATCCTTTGGACGATTTTTCGTTTTATCATGGTTATCGAGATCGTTTGGAACATAAGCTGAAGCATAAAATTGCACAAATTACTCGTACTGAACGCCTTCTAAAAACCCTTCCTGAGGAGCAACAACCTGCTATTACTGGTCTACTAGAAGAGGCTAAAGTTCATCGTGATGACATCCAACGAGAACTGGGTGAAATTTATCAGATCTTAAACGATTTTGAGATGCTTTGATTTATTCATTTGCGAGCCTGGAGTTACTCAAGTTGTTGTTCTATGTTTTCAATAAACCAGAATAAACATTATCGACATTAACAGCCTTATATGCGTCAACCAACTTTAACTGATTTGGAAGGTCTTGCCCGAAAAGCCGGGTCCATTCTTGTTGAGTCGTTTGGGAAATATCGCAGAGTACACAAGAAGGGAGTAATTGATATTGTTCCGGAAGTCGATTTGCGTTCAGAGGAGTTTTTACTTGATGCTATCCGGTGTAATTTTCCAGAGCATCATGTGATCACCGAAGAGAGCTCCGGTATTGATGGTGATGAGGAACAATGCTGGTATATTGACCCTTTAGACGGCACGGTGAACTACACCCATGGAGTCCCAATATTTGCGGTTTCCTTAGCCTATGTTGAGTCTGGGAGTGTTTCCTTAGGTGTGGTTTATAACCCGATATTGAATGAGTGCTTTAAAGCCGAACGCGGTAAGGGGGCATGGTTTAATGGAAAAATCATAGGGGTTTCACTCACATCTGATCTTAATCGTAGTTTACTGGTAACAGGATTTCCCTATGATATCCGGACTAACCCAGAGAACAACTTGGATCATTATAATCGTTTTGCTATGCTCACCCAGGGTGTTCGGAGGTTAGGGTCCGCGGCGATTGATTTATGCTATGTTGCCGCGGGTCGATTCGATGGATACTGGGAAATCAGATTAGAGCCGTGGGATTTGGCGGCAGGGGCGTTAATTGTTCAAGAAGCGGGTGGTGTTGTCACCGACATTAATGGTCACCCTGGACTCTTTAAACCTCCACATTCGATTTTAGCTGCAAACCCGCAAGTATACTCCAAAATGCTGAATGTATTAGAACACGGGGGATAGCAGCCTTGCCAATTTGGAGGTGAAATAAAGTGATTATCCACAAATTAAAGTGGATAAGGATGTGCTTAAATCAAATCCGTTTTACTTTGGAATAATTCCTCAAGTTTGTTAAAATCCACTCTAGATGTTAAGTCTAAACTCAAGGGGGTCACGGATACTATTCTCTTATTATGTACAGTATATACATCTGAGCCCTGAGTGGCTTGTTTCCAGTTAATTGCTTGACGGTATCCCATGATTCCAGGCTGGTCCAAACGTTCTCTCTCTGGTAGCACAGCTTCATAAAAGGATGTTCGCGAGAGGCGGGTTATTTCCCAAGGTGTTTTTGGGTTAGCATCATCGGGGATATCCAGTTTTAGCACATGCACATCATGGGGAAATTTTCTTTCCAGTAAAAATCTGCCAAATATTTTCGTAAAATGAGCTGCGACTGAAAAATCCACAGATTTTGAGTAAGAGTGGTGGTGTTCCTGCTCCGTCTCTAATGAGACTGCTAGCGAGGGGATACCTAATGCTGCTCCTTCCAGCGCTGCCCCGACAGTTCCAGATGTAGTCACACCAAATCCCAAATTTTCACCGTAGTTGATCCCGGCAACCACGAGATCCGGGTAACGCGGCATTATTTCCAAAGCTCCGTGTAAAACAGCCTGAGCTGGAGTACCTCCGATAGCGTGTACGGTCCATTCTTTGTCATTGACAACGATTTGTTTGGATTCAATAATTCCATCTGAGGTGTGAGGTAGGCTGCGTCCACTACCAGAACATTGCTCCCGAGGCGCGACCACATGGACGAAGCCCAACTTCTCCAATACAGATGCAGCTGCCCATAAGCCTGGGGAGCGGATGCCATCATCATTTGTAAGTAAGATTTGGTATTGTTTTGATTTCATTATCAGGATTTCTTGAATTGGATAAATAGCTCAGTGGTAGGAAGATATTGTCTAAGGTGGGGGAATAGGTTGTGAGATTATCACATCTTGGATGGTTTGGGCCAAAGGGTAGCTGAGAATTTCCCCGCGCTCCAGAGGAAATGCATAAAAATCGGCCATCGACATAGGCGATATGCTGACCAAGCCGCGAGCCAGCGAGCAAGTAGATACCTTCCTACTCTAGAATTAAGCACCCTCCAACGATAATTTCGGAAAGTAAAATCATCTCGATCAAATGCATTTTGGATGGTCTCTGCTGCAATTTTACCTAATCCCAATGCTGGTCCAATACCTTCCCCAAAGAGTGGCTCTGCGCCTAGAGCATCTCCCACTAACAGCATGCGTTTTAATGAAAAGTGATTAACTGGGCTGAAGAGGTGTATCGGGTGTCCCTTCGGTTTGATGTTAATTGAACCTTTACCACTGTTTTCGAGTCCAGCTTTTAATATATC
Source organism: Anaerolineales bacterium (assembly GCA_050049875.1). Classification (GTDB taxonomy): domain Bacteria; phylum Chloroflexota; class Anaerolineae; order Anaerolineales; family UBA11858; genus JASFVL01. The sequence goes on along the minus strand of JASFVL010000079.1, from coordinate 1,675 downwards.
CAGCAATCGGGCTCGTGGAAATTGAGCAGCCATACGTGAGTCATATACACCTAAGTTGAATGTCGGTTGCCGATTCCTCCACGATGGGAATTCCCAAAAATAACCTTGCAAATCATTCTGGACGGGGGTGAAATTAAAAATTGCAGAGCGATTTTGGAAGTGAGCGGATTCACTCGATGCTGCACTAATCACCTCGAGCAACCTGGCGACCCTACTATCACGAGATGGACCCTTGAAATACTTGCGAGTAAACCCCTTAGCTCCATCAGCACCGACCACCGTTTTTGCGATATATTTGCCTTTATTGGTAGTTACGGTTACTGCTTCTGAACCAGTCTCGATTTCAATCACTTGTTCGTTTTCATAGATCACAACTCCTCTCTGTTTTGCTTTTTTAGCTAAGTATGCATCGAGCTCAGCTCTGTGGAAAACCACGAACTGCGGTTTCCCTCCCACATGGATATTCCGGTTCCCAAAAATCAGTTGTACATCCTCTACAGGGGCTTGTGGCAAGGGGAGAGGGGTTTTAAAACCGAGATCTCGTAAAACTTCCAGTCCCAAGCGAGTCACACCTCCCCCGCACAGTTTTTCCCGGGGGTGGGATAATTTTTCAAGAATGAATATTCGATCTTTCCACTTGGAGTCTATTTGCAATAAATGCAATGCGGTTGAAAGACCAGCTGGACCAGCCCCAATAATTATTAAATCCTTCGGTTCCGGGTCAATTTTTGCAGGTTGTTGGTTAGTAGAATTCATGGAAATTTTTCGCTATCCAGGGAATTCTTTTGCGAAGATGAAATCAATTTTGGGTTGCCCAAAGTGCCTAAACATTTAGTTGAATATAAAAAGAGCGGGTGTCATGCCCGCTCTCAGGCGCCCTCGGCGTGACTCGAACACGCGACCCCTTAGTCCGCAACCAAGTGCTCTATCCGCTGAGCTACGAGGGCGTATTAGTAATCATTCACAAGATACCAGTATATACAGGCAAGAATTCGTTGATTAAAAATTCTGGGCATCAACAAATGGATACTCCTGCATCTTGTGGAGATTACCATTAGGCGGGGAGGGCGGGATTTGAACCCGCGGTCGAGGTTTTAGCCCCGACAGCCGCTTAGCAGGCGGCCCCATTCAACCAGACTCTGGCACCTCCCCAAATTAATAAAATATTATGAGTCACGTAGTTAGGATGTAGTGTAGAGCTATGCTTACCCATCCATACATGCATAATCAACTATGTAAACTCTTGAATTATTAGATTGCCGATTATAAATTAAGGGCTTTATGGTGAGGTTCGGTCTTGATTGCGATGAACCGTTATAATCAATAAGCGGCAATCCCAATAGGCGGAGGGAGAGGGATTCGAACCCCCGGTGGGCGTTAAACCCACAGCTGTTTTCAAGACAGCCGCCTTAGTCCACTCGGCCATCCCTCCTAGAGGCATAGAGGGAAATCCCTCCCGAGCGGCATGGATTTTACCACATGAAATCTTCTTGGGCAATGATGCCAGGAATGATGTGTTATTGTTCAGCGAAATTGACACCCCCTAATTGTTCAGGGAAAATGTCACCCTATGCAAAAGAGAGTGACATTAACCATGAAGGAAATCAAACGTCTGTACGTGATGCAACAAATGGCAGACAAGCAATTAACTGGGCCTCAAGCAGCGGAACTACTA
>JASFVL010000411.1:0-4134 GCA_050049875.1 Anaerolineales bacterium | reverse complement strand
AGAGTATTTCCCAAGTGCGTAAATTCTGTAAGTTTTGCCGATCTGTTCGCAATCGGATTTGGGGATTAGCCACCATTATACTTATAATTTATATCCTAAGCAAACAAGTCGTTAGGCAGTGTGGACGCAAGACTTGTCAGGAAGTAGAACATGGGGTAACACACCTCACTTAATTCCCTTTGACAACATTTGAGTGCCCACATTAGGTAAGTGTGCATGTAGGATACGTCGGACTGAGAGGAAAGTGGTATCATTGGTCGCGTGGATGTTGCTTTCTATCTTCCGGGCGGGGTGCCCCTATATACTTTCTCCCTGCTCTTGGGAGCAGGAGCGAGTTTGGGCTTAATATGGGTGGCCCAACAAACCCCGCGTAATCGCGTCAATGGTCAAGTCAATGCAGGTCTTTTAACGCTGCTGGGGAGTTTGTTGGGGGGACGCGCTGCCTTCGTTGGTCTCAATTGGCCCTACTTCCAAACTCGTATCTTGGAGATCCCTCAAATCTGGTTGGGCGGGTTCGTCTGGCCTGGTGCCTTAGGGGGGGCATTGCTTTCTCTCACGCTGATCGCCGCTCTCACACGTCAGCCGCTTGGGACGTTAGCTGATGGTTTGCTTCCATTGGTGGCCAGTGTCTCGGTGAGCATTTGGTTGGGCTGTTGGATCGATGGTATTGCTTATGGTCCGCAGGTCGATGCCTGGTGGGGGGTTCCAGCCAGGGACGAATGGGGAGAGATCGCATATCGCTGGCCGTTGCAGCCCTTAGGTGCGCTGCTAACCTTAGCGGTCTTCTGGTTTTTAGAAGTGTTCAAACAGCGACCTTGGTTTAATATCCCAGGACGAGTGTTCAGCTTGGGCGTGGGCGGGCTCTCACTGATTCTTTTTAGTCTTTCCTTTCTCCGAGTTGACCCCGCTCCTTTTTGGAGGGGTCAGCGTCTGGAGACATGGACAGCTTTGGGATTTATTACCCTGGCGGGAATCGCTTTATTGACGACCTTCATCAGGCGAGGAAAAAACTCGGATGGTTAAATCTTCGATGACCACGCCGTTGATATTGGATTGCTTTGATTTTAATACAATCGCTCAAGTTCGATGAATCTTCACTTGGCTCTTGCACAAATAAACACTCATCTTGGTGATGTGGAATCGAACCTGGGTAAGCACCTCGATATCATCGCGGAAGCCCGAAAATCGGACGTTGATTTATTACTCTTTCCCGAGCTCTCGCTCACCGGTTACGCCTTGTTAGACCTAGTTTCAGCGGTAGCCCATCGCCCCCACAGCGACGACCCGATTTTCCGGCCGCTTCTGCAAGCCAGCCAAGACTTGGATATTGTCGTCGGTTTTGTGGATGAAGATAAGCGTCACCGCTTTTTCATCGCTGCAGCTTATTTGTCCAAAGGCGAAGTTGTCCACGTGCACCACAAGGTCTACCTACCAACTTATGGCTTGTTCGACGAAGGTCGCTTCTTCGCCTCTGGTGATGCTGTGCGTGCCTTCGACACCCGTTTTGGTCGCATGGGTATCGCCATTTGTGAGGATTTTTGGCACGCCTCACCTCCATATCTGCTTTGGCTGGATGGCGCAGACATAATCCTGTTTACCTCCGCGTCACCAGGGCGGGGTTTAAGCGATGAACCCCAATTGGAATCAGCCCGCTGGGTGGAGCACATCAACCAGGCTTATGCCAGTCTGTTCACTACTTTCGTCGCTCACGCGAACCGCACTGGCTACGAAGACGGGCTGAACTTTTGGGGCGGTTCCACAGTGTTTGATCCCAATGGTGACTTGATGGTTCAAGGCCCTTATCACGAGGAAAGTCTCGTTTTTGTTCAGCTCGATCTCGACCAGTTGCATCGCACCCGAGCCCGCCTACCCTTGCTGCGTGACGAGCGCACCAACCTTGTACAGCGCGAGCTGGGGCGCATCCTTCAAGAGCGCGGCTTGGTGGATCGATAGAATGACTTTATGATGTTCTCTTTTCCTCTGACAGAATCCGGAACAAAGGTCCTACTTGATGAGCACTTTTGATTTAACCATTAACGTCGATTTAGCCCGTAAAGTGCTGACTGGCTTCATCCATTCCGAGGTCACCCGAGCGGGTTTCTCACGGGTTGTTTTGGGGGTCTCCGGAGGGGTCGATTCTTCATTGGGATGCTTCCTAGCGGCTGAGGCGCTTGGTCCTGAAAACGTCCTCGCCGTGCGTATGCCCTACAAGACCTCCTCTCAAGATTCCCTCGAGCACGCTCAAATGGTTATCGATGCTACGGGTGTACAGCCGCTGACCGTGCCTATCACCGGGGTGGTAGATGCCTATTTGGATCGTTTTCCCGAAGCGAATCACGTTCGTCGCGGCAATGTCATGGCGCGCGCCCGCATGATCGTGCTTTACGATCAGTCCGTGGAGTTTGGTGCTTTGGTGCTTGGCACGGGTAATAAAACCGAGCTCTTGCTGGGATATACCACCCTATACGGTGATTCAGCTTGCGCCTTGAACCCTATTGGTGACCTCTATAAAGCGCAGGTGCGTCAGCTTGCTCGTGCTGTTGGGGTTCCGGATATCATCATAGAGAAACCACCCTCCGCTGACTTGTGGCAGGGGCAAACCGACGAAGCTGAACTGGGTTTCACTTACGATCAAGCCGACCGTTTGCTCTACTTGCTGGTAGACGAGCGCTATCGCCCCGAGGAGTGCGTAAGGGCGGGATTCCCAGAGAGCTTGGTAAACGAGGTTGTAGAGAAGATGCGCCGCAGCCATTTCAAACGCATCATGCCCCCGATTGCTAAGCTGAGCAAGCGCACCGTGGGCTATGACTTCCTTTACCTGCGGGATTGGGGGACGTAAAAGTACTTTGTCCCTGCGCCTTCCCCCCGCATTACACCACCGCCGCTTTGCGCTGTTTTGGGCGGGCATCCTTTTCGCCTGGACGGGAAATCAGATATTGATCTGGGCGCTGCCCTGGCACATTCGCAATTTCACCGATCAGCCCATCGCTTTGGGGAGTGTAGGCCTGATTCGAGTGATCCCCACAATTTTTGTCTCAATCTTCGCTGGCATGGTGGCGGATTTATTTAGCCGTCGCAAGGTGGTTTTTGTGACTCAGGGGGTAATGGGGTTGGTTTCCCTTAGTTTGGGTATCTTGACCTTATCCGGAAAAGCCCAACTCTGGCATATTTACGCATTGCTGGCAGTTCACTCCACAGCTTTCTCCTTCGACCTGCCGGCACGCTACTCCTTAACTCCAAACTTGGTGCCTCCCCGCATTCTGCCTAATGCCCTCAGTGTGGAGATGATCGCCTTCCAGTTTGGTAGTCTTGCAGGACCGGTAATGAGCGGGTATCTGATCGCTCAGGTCAGCCAAGCGGCTGCATACTTCAGCGCAGTAGCGGCCTTTGCGGTGATGTTGATCGCTTTGATCTCCATGGGGTCCGTCCCCCAGGATAAATTATCACCCACACAGCCGGGTGTGGATTGGAGTGCTTTGAATGAGGGCATTCGCTTCACGTTTCGCCACCCGCTGATCCTTCCCAGCATGCTGCTCGATTTTTTGGCGACCCTCTTGATCCGCGCAGATTCGTTGATGCCGATCTTCGCTCGTGACGTCTTGGGGGTGGGCGCCGCGGGGTACGGCTGGCTTTCGGCAGCTCAGGCGTTGGGTGCTGCTTTCATGGGGGTGACCCTCTCGCAGGTGGGACGAATTCGCCGCCAAGGGACATTACTCTTGGGCGCTGTGGCGATGATCGGTCTCGGTGCCCTGGTTTTTGGTCTCTCGCGCAGCTTTGCCCTCTCGATGGGGGCTTTGGTTTTGGTGGGAGCATCAGATTCGCTCAGTTCGATCATTCGCAGCGCGATCCGCCAACTCCAGACACCCGACCGGATGCGCGGACGCATGACTGGCGTGAATCAGATTTTCTTTATGGGTGGACCTTATTTGGGGGATGTCAAGTCGGGGTATTTGGGCACTCTGATCGGCGTGCCTCTAGCGGTTGCCTTGGGCGGTGTGGCTTGTTTGTTTTCGGTCGCTTGGGTCGCCAGGCGGTGGCCGCGATTGCGAGCTTATAACGGGGACGAAGTTTTGCTCGCATTTCCTCATAGAGATTAATCTTCCCATTTAGACGTTATAATTGGAAGCGTGAAAG
>JASFVL010000410.1:0-4142 GCA_050049875.1 Anaerolineales bacterium | reverse complement strand
CGCAGAGAAGTGGACGAATACGTCCTCACCATCTTCTTGGCCAATAAAACCATAACCCTTGCGGGCGTTGAACCACTTGACGGTTCCAGTAAGTCTTTCTGACATCTTTCTACTCCATTCGTACTAAGGTTTACACCCGCCAGTGTCTATCTGGCTGGGCAGGATAACAACGGGCGATAGATTATCACGGGATGCCCGCATTGTCAAGGTCATATCGCCAAATCTATGGGGTAATGGGTGTTGGTTGTGGGGTTTCGACCAACATCCAAAACACCCTATCACCACTTTTTGGTTTATCATCTAATTCCTTTTTTCCACGAACCAGGCGGCTGTATAGCCTTCATCTCCCTCGATATCCCTGACTTTTAACCATTGGTTCAATACACCGATTTTTTGCTCCCCACCTTCTTCTAAAACGAGAAGTTCGCTTCCGAAAGGTAACCATTTCACCAAGGTATCATCGGCTATTTTGGGATCGGTGCGTAGAGCTAACGCGTCCGCGGTGGTTCGTACCAATATTTCTTGGTCAGGATCGGGATGGAACTTGGGGTGTTCTCTCCTAACTCCAAGGGCGGGATTGTCGCTAGAAGTAACCAGCCAAGCCGCCACGTATCCTGTAAGCCCAGCGATGTCCCGAACCTGTATCCACTCTCCTACAACCCCGAGTTTCTGTTTAGCTCGCTCAATAGGCTCCATGACCACTAGGGAGGCATTCAACGGCAATCGTTTGATTAGGGTAGTCTCAGCAATGATCGGAGTTTGACGAAAAGCCAAACCATCGACAGTGGGTTGCAGGATGAATTCTTTGTCGCCGATGGTCGGAAATGGCTCTCCGCTCTCTTCCTTCTGTGTGGAAAGGTACCACGCAGCCACATAGCCCTGATCGTTTGTAGCGTCCTGGACGTGCAGCCACTCGTTGACTTCTCCGACCTTGGCGATCGTGGGACGCTTCTTTTCAAGGGATACCAACTCCGTCCGCAGGGGAAAGCGCTTTATCAAAGCTCCAGTCAAGGATGGTTCATCCCGCAAAGCCAGACCATCTCCGGTGGTATATACCGCGACAGAGTCCTTGGGAACGGGAACTTGAGGCTTTTTCTCAATGGGGGCTTCTGGTTTGTCTTTGGGGATACCTTCGAACCACAGCACGGCTGTGATTGCTGTGGCGGGATCTTTGCTCGTATGGAAATAGCGCTCACCAATGAGCAGTTTCTTGTCAGGTCGATCCCCGCTGTACTGGTAAGGGTCCAGCATGAGGTAATCATTTCCTTTTTTGCTATACAGGACCACCCAGTGGGATTGCAGGTTGGCTTTGGGAGATCGGTCTACCTGCACGATAACGGGCATACCAGCAGCCAGAGCGGAGTCAATCTTAGCAATGGGCGTGGGCGTTTTTTCGCAAAATAGGACGCCTTTATATTGAGCTCCAGGACACACCGAGGGTAGCATAGCGGGAATCACCAGCGCCCCTTGGAAACCACCAATCGCTTTTAATTTGTCATTGAGCGTTTTTGGGGTTTCATCGCATCCGAAACCATTGGCGATCATCGCTAGGTCAGTCAGCAAGCATCCCCAATCACCAATCGTCACCTTATTATCTAAGCCGAGCTTTTCTTCCTTCCAGCGCGGATCATTCTGGTATAAAGTCCGGGTCATAAACATGGGGAATTCCTCCTTGGCATATAGGAATTATCCTTAATGGGAATTGTGTAGTTGAAGAGGGATTGGAGGTGATTGGGTCGACTGTGCCCACACAATCACCCTGACCTCCCTAATTGGCTTATTGGATACATATTGCAGTTTGCCATGTGTATCCCTTTGGAAAGGTTGTTTTACACCACTCTAGGTGATGTGGCGGCAGGCTTGTAGGAGCAGGCTTGGGGCCTGCTCCTACGTTATTCTGAGGTTATCTTGAAGGGGGTAGCGGTGGTGATTTTCTATTACCCGAGGCGTTCGCGCAATGCTTCCGTGAGAGCCGGGAGAATTTTGTGCATATCACCTACTACACCAAAGCGTGCCAACTTGAAAATCGGAGCCTCAGCGTCTTTGTTGATGGCGACGATGGTTTTGCTCGTGCGCATTCCTGCTAGATGCTGGATGGCTCCCGATATGCCCATGGCGATATACAGATCGGGTGAAACCACCTTTCCGGTCTGACCGACTTGATGCTCGTAGGGGATGTAGTTGGCATCCACAGCAGCACGGCTGGCGCCCACGGCGGCGTTGAGCACGCTCGCCAATTTTCGGACTTCCTCAAAGCCCTGCTGAGCGCGCCAGATTTCTTGTTCTTTCTCGTCCAGCTCCTGGGGTGGTTCTAGAGATGGGTTGTTAGCTACTCCGCGCCCAGCGGAGACGATCACAGAAGCGTCTGAGAGACTGACACCTTCTTTGGGCTGGGAGTACTCTAAAACTTGGGTGGATATGTCTTGCTCCGCTGTGACTGGTTGGACATGCTGGGGTGAGCCTGATCTGCTTTCATCCGCTTCGGGTTTTTCAAAGGCTCGACCTCGCAGCGTGACAATCTGGGGTCGGGCGCTGCAAGTCACCTTGGAAAGCAGCTTACCCGCATAGATCGGGCGTGTCGCAATCAAGTTTCCATCTTGTAGTTCCAAATCGATGACATCAATCAACACGCCGGTCTTCAAATCTACAGCGCTCATACCAGCTAATTCACGTCCGCGCGTCGTGGTGGGAAAGAGAAAGACTTCAGGAGCGCCCTCAGCGGCTAGGTTAGCGATCAGGTCCGCATAGGGTTCCGCACGGTAGTCCGCGAAAGAAGGATCATCGGCCAGCAGAACCTCGTCCGCCCCGTTATGAAAAGCCTCTTGCGCGATGCTTTCAACTTGATGTCCTATGACGAGAGCGGTAACGCCGCCTCCTAACCTCTCAGCGAGCTTCAAGCCAGCACCGATCGCTTCCCAAGAAGCCAGCAGTGCTTGCCCTTTAAATTGATCGATATATACCCATATCTTCTCGCTCATCACAGCACCTTTTCCGCAATCAGTTTATCAGCCAGATTTTCGGCTTTTTCTTTAGGTGTATCTCCTTCGATGATCTCCGTAGTGATTTCACGTTCGGGGGGGTTCATCACCTGAGGCCAGGAAACGACCGCTTCAGGCGGATCGATCCCTAATGCGTTTACATCCCAAAGCGGTATCTCAGCTCGAGCGGCTTTACGGATGCCCATGAAAGAGGGGTAGCGCGGTTCACCATAGTCTTTGATCACACTGATCACAGCCGGCAGTTTGCTAGCTACAATCTGGCGACCCTCTTCTATGGCGCGCGCCACCTGTACGGTGCCATTATCGGCATCCAATTCAGGGATGGCGGAGACCAACGTGAGTGCTGACCAGCCTAAAACCCGGGCAACCTGTCCTGGTATCGTTCCGCTGTCGCTATCAATTGCCTGCTTGCCGAAAAAGACCAGGTCAACCTCACCAATTTTTTGGATGGCAGCTGCGAGCACATGGGCTGCAGCAACGTTGTCGGAACCAGCCAGGGAAGGGTCAGAGATTAGTACACCCTCATCGCAGCCCATTGCCAGGGCGTGTTTGAGAGCTTCTTTCTCATCCTCCTTACCCATACTAATGGCGGTCACGCTTCCGCCGTGGGTTTCCTTCTGTTGAAGGGCGGCTTCCACAGCGTACTCATCCCAGGGATTGATCACCAGGGGGGCTTCTCCCCAGGATATCTCCCCGTTCTCCACCACCACTTTGGCGGCGGAGTCTGGAACTTGTTTGACACAAACGACGATTTTCAAAGCAACCTCCCATCTTTTCTATAGTTGTCCATCGGAATAAAATCAATACTTAATAAACGGATTGTTTCGTTCGTACTTTGATGCAGGTAATGCCTTTCGTATAGCGTATTGTGAATAAATTGACAAGTGTTAATCATCACCCGTTACTGGTTACGTAATTCCTCCTGCCAGAGATCTGGGTCATAAGCGGGCATCTCACAGCGTAAGGGTTTATCCTCCCGATCACCTAGGGCATAGCTGGCTTGAATTAGGCGTTGAATCTCATTGCTGCCCTCATAGATGACCGCTCCTTTTGAGTTGCGCAAGTAGCGTTCGACATCGTACTCATCGCTGAAGCCATAGCCTCCGTGAATTTGAACGGCTTCGTTAGCAGCAGCGAAGGAGG
>JASFVL010000409.1:0-4145 GCA_050049875.1 Anaerolineales bacterium | reverse complement strand
TCCATCCAGAAAGCGCACCCGCCCACCAAGCAAATTGGAACGGTTTAACCCACCGATGTTGGTGAAACGGGCATAACCGTTTTCGTCGATGTGGGTGACCATGATGCCGATCTCGTCGATATGGGCAGCTAGCATGACTTTCAGCCCATCGTCCCTCGCCTGCCCCTTCCTAGCGATTAAATTACCCAAGTTATCAACATGAATCTCGTCGGCGTGGGGTTCGACCTCTTGACGCACCAGCGCTCGAATCTGGTGTTCGTAACCGGAGGGGCCGGGTGTTTGCACCAATTTTTGGACCAAATCTTTCATAAAATCTCCTGCAGGTATCACCAATAGGGCTTATCAAATGAAGGGGAACGGTGTCCCCAATCGCTTAACGCTCGTTGGTCAAAATCTCCGGCGAGAGGCGGCTCAGCGCGGCGTGGACCAGCGCGAAAGTGTTGCGCCAATCCTCCAGCCGGACGAAGGAAGCTGCTGTGTGTAGGTAGCGTCCCGGTACGGAAATGGAGATGCTGGGGATGCCGGATCGCTGCCGGTGGATGGATCCAGCGTCGGTGCCACCTCCACCGGGCTGGCGAAATTGGTAAGGGATACTCTCGGCCTCAGCCGTCTCAACCAAGTGGCGGATCAAACGCGGGTCAGAAAGTGTCGCCCGGTCGGCAACGTAAATCGCCGGACCCGCTCCCAAGCGCGTGTTGTAACGCGTGTTCTCCTCATCGTCCCACATTGGCAGATCCATAGCCGGAGTACTGTCTAACACAATAGCCATATCAGGTTCGAGGGCATAGGCAGCCACACGGGCGCCCCGCAGACCGACCTCCTCCTGGACGGTGAAGGCAGCCAGCAGGTCTATGTTAGAAGGTGCGTGGCGGAGCAGTTCGATCAAGGTAGCCACTCCCAAGCGGTCATCCAACGCCTTAGCTCTCAGGCTGGGGCCAAGCCGCTTGAAAGGGGTGGAGAAAACAGCCCGGTCGCCCACCTTGACCTTCTCCTTTACCGCGCCGACGTCGATGCGCAGCCCATCCAAGGATATGGACTTCTTGCGCTCCTCAGCTTTCGCCAAGTGAATGGGCTTTGCCCCGATGACCCCAGGGAACTTCTCGCGCCCCACCCAGACAGCTTTACCCGCCAACTGGCGCACATCCAGACCGCCAACGGTTTCGAAGCGGAAGATCCCGTTGCCATCGTCGTGGGTGAGCATAAAACCAACCTCATCCATGTGGGCCGCCAGCATGACCCGGGGGCGTGCCTCAGCCTCACCGTGACGGGTAACCAGCACGTTTCCCACGGCATCAACCTGCACGGCGTCGGCGTGCGGCTCGACCTGTTCTAAAACGATCTTGCGCACCGCGCCTTCATCGCCAGATACGGCAAGGGCGTTGGTCAGCCGTTCTAGCAGCCGGATCTGGGTCCTGCCGATTTTGGGCTCTGATGAGCCTGAAGAGCGGGTTTCTCTAGTCATCCCAAGTCAGTTTGTCCATGAAGTCCATTTCCAGGGAGACGGTAAATTCGGCCAGCAGGCGTCCCACCCGGCGGACATCTTTAAGCGCCACCATCTCCACAGGGGTGTGCATGTAGCGTAAGGGGATGCATAGCACCATGGTGGGAATGCCTTCGGCAGCCACCTGCATGGCGTATGCATCGGTGCCGGAGTGGCGCGGCATGGCCTCTCGATGCCAGGGGATTTCCAAACGTTCCACTAGATCCTTGAAGGTTTTATACAGCCCTGGGTGGATGTTGGGACCCCAGCCCAATGTAGGGCCACCACCAAGGGGGAAGGTCTTATGGTCAGGAGAGCCTGGCCCCTTCGCCCAGGTGGTGTCCACCGCCACCGCCAGATCAGGCCTCAACTGAAAGGCGGAGGTCAGCGCCCCTGCCATGGTCTCCTCCTCCTGCACGGTAGCAGTCACCCAAACATCCCAGGTGTGGCTGCGACCTTGAAGTTCTCCCAAAAAGTGGGTCAGCGCAGCGACCGAAACGCGATTATCCAACGAGTGACCCACCAGAAGCTCATCGCGCATTTCAAACGGCTCTTGGGCGAACGAGACCAAATCCCCCGCGCGTACGCGCTGAGGCACCTGCTTCGGCGGTAAACCGATGTCCACCAGCAGGTGCTCTAAGGGCACCGGACCGCTTCGCTCGCTGGGTGGCAACAAGTGAGCAGGGGGCTGCACGATCACGCCTGGCAGGTCCTCACGTCCATGCACGGTCACCAGTTGGCCCGGCAGCACGCGGTGATCCAAGCCACCGATCTCGGTCAGGCGCAGGAAACCATCCACGATGCCAGTGACCATCAGCCCAATGGCGTCCATGTGGGCGGCCATCAAAACGCGGGGGCGCGGCTCGGGTGCAGTACCCTTGCGCAAGCCGTGCAGGCTGCCCAGCCGGCTGACGCTCAACTCATCCGTCAAGGGTTCCCAGGCGTCCTGGATCATCTGGCGCACCGGATCTTCGTAACCAGAAAGCCCCGATGCGGAGATTAGATTTTTTAAGAAGGGCAGCAGTTCGCTCATTTTGGTCGCCCGATCTGGCGTTTGATCACTCGTCGGTATCCGTTGCTGTTGGTTCAATTGTGATGACGATAATCGTTACTGTTGGTGTTAAGGTTGGGATCTCGGTGTCCGTCGGGGAGGCTGTGTAGGTGGGGGTAAGCGTGGACGTTGGCGTAGGAGGAAGCGTGTTCGTCGGAGTCGGCTGGGGGGTGTTGCTCGATGTGGGCGTCGGGGTGATAGAGGGTGTAAGCGTCAGGGTCGCCGTCTCCGTCGGGGTGGAGGTGGGCGTCTCCGTCTCGGTCGGGCTGGGCGTGGGGGTGATGGAAGGCGTCTGGGTGATGGTATGGGTCAGGGTCGCGCTGGGTGTACGGGAGGGAGTAAAGGTCGGAAAGGGGGTGACCACCCGAGGTGTGACGGTAATCGTCGTAGGCGTGGGCGAGAGGGTCGCCGTCGGGGTCTCTCCCGAAGGAGAGGCGAATCGCACCATCAACAACCCAACACAGTAGCACGGTAGGGTAGCCAAGGTGATGAAACCCAAAATATAGCGGAGGCGAGTGCGTGATGCCGGATCGGCGAACATATCGTTATGTCCAATGTGGTCGTCTATGCAAGGCTGTAAACTTAGAAGGCGGGCCCAAACCACCCTCCTCGTTGCGTACCAGCAATAGATCCATGTGTTACACAGTTGGGGAGGCATTTGGGGTAATTCCATCCTTCCCTTTCAACTGAGCAAGCCATAAGATCATAACACCAGGGGGCTTGAGAGGCAAGTGAACGATTTACTAGTGTGCACGCAAGACTTGTCAGGAAGAAGAACGTGGGGTGATAGAATCACCTCATGGCACTGCGGGGTACCGTAGTGCCCGTGACAAACAACCTCTAACTCCGGGACATTTGGCACCCTAGTGAATTGTTCTATCCAGTTAAAATGTGCCAATGGATTGGGTTTACCTCTCCCCACATTTGGACGACGCGGCACTTTCGTGCGGCGGCTCCCTCTGGGAGCTAGCTCAAAGCGGTCAGCGTGCGGCGGTGTGGACGGTCTGCGCCGGGGACCCTCCCCCGGGGCCGCTCTCGCCCTTTGCCGAATCGCTGCATGCCCGCTGGGAGGTTGGACGCGATGCCATCGCCGAACGGCGAGTCGAAGACGAGAGCTCCTGCGCCAGATTGGGGGTTTCCCACCGGCACATCCCCATCCCGGACTGCATTTACCGGGAAGCACAGGAGGGTGGGCCTCACCTCTATACCAGCGAGGAGGCGCTCTTCGGCCCGCTGCACCCAGCTGAAGAAGAGCTGGTCTCGCGCTTAAGAGAGCTGCTGGAAACCGAGCTGCCACACGGGGCGAAGCTGGTCTGCCCGCTGGCGCTGGGCGGGCACGTGGATCACCGCCTGACGCGCGCCGCCGCTGAGGGCTTGGGGCGCCCGCTGTGGTTCTACGCCGAGTACCCCTACGTGCTGCAGCACGATGGTCCGCTCGTCCCGGAGGGGTGGGGAAGCGAACTGCAACCGATCTCCCCGCCGGGGGTGAGAGCCTGGCAGGAGTCGGTCGCTGCCCACGCTTCGCAGATCAGCACCTTCTGGCCCGACCTGGAGGCCATGCGCACCGCCATTCAAGCCTACGCGCGCCAATTAGGCGGGGTGATGCTTTTCAGA
>JASFVL010000408.1:0-4173 GCA_050049875.1 Anaerolineales bacterium | reverse complement strand
ATCGGTCCTGACTACCTAGAAGTGGTCAGCTTTATCGGAGCCGCAGCTGTCACGGGAGGTAGTCTTCAAATACGCAACGCAGCCCCACAATACTTGGATATGATCCGCTTGGTATTTCACAGGTTGGGGGTGGATTGGAAACAATCGGGGGAAGATATTCTGGTTCCAGGCGATCAGGAATTGATCATCAAACCAGATGTGGGCAATGTTATCCCTGAGATCAGTGTAATGCCTTGGCCTGCATTTCCCACGGACTTGATGAGTGTAGCCATCGTTATAGCTACTCAATCTCAAGGGACGGTTCTCTTTCACGATTGGATGTACGAAGGGCGGATGTTCTTCACAGATAAGCTGATTGGTATGGGCGCTCAAATTGTTTTGTGCGATCCCCATCGCTGTATCGTCCAGGGTCCTAGCCCTTTGATCGGGGAGAATGTGGAGAGCCCCGACATCCGAGCCGGATTATCATTGGTGCTCGCCGCCCTAGCGGCTGAGGGAGAATCCACCATCCGCAACATCGGGCAGATCGATAGGGGCTATGAAAAAATTGATAACAAGCTGCGCACTCTGGGAGCCAAGATAAAACGAATATCCTGAAACCTGAGTTACTGTGGTGCAATCTTGGTAATGTGAAAAGTTATCCTAAAAATCTGGGCAATGATGCAGGTAAGAGCAGAATATTAGGACTCGCTCTCCTCAGCTTGAACCACATTCAAGAATTGCGTTATTACATCTCTCAAAATCGGTTCTGGCAGTGCCCCAACCTGTTGGTGAACAACCTTTCCATCAGCCACAAATAACATCGTAGGGATACCTTGAACACCAAAATTGCTCGCCCATTCTGGGTTGTCGTCGGTGTTCACCTTAGCGATGATTAATTTTCCGGCATACTCATCAGCAACTTTGTCTAAAATTGGGGCTACGATTTTACACGGTCCACACCAGGGGGCCCAAAAATCCACCACAACAGGCAATTCTGCCTGCATAACAGTCTTTTCAAAAGCAGCGTCGGTGACGTGGATTGGTTCATCTATCATAAAAATCTCCTATGGATAATAACCGTTAAAGAAATACTGTCTTAAAATCTTCTCAGTGGTTACCTAAATGTGCATTCAAGAGTTGTTATTCCTAAGAAAACAGTACAGACATCTGTGCACACAGGGGTAGATGATACCATTGAATCGATGAAACAACATAAAAGAATTATCAGAATATGTGGGGGATTAGGTGGGAATACCCCACCTAATCCTCTTTAATTACACAACTGCATCAATCCGCAGATATAATCTTTGCCTTCAGGTATAATTCTGACCATGAGTCTCCGTTTTGCCAGCCGAAGAGCTGGATCTTACCAAGTTGCCACGCCGGTTTACCAAGGTCCGTTAGACTTGCTCTTACACCTCATCGAGCGAGCGGAATTGGACATAACGAACCTATCCCTCGCCTTAGTGACGGATCAATATCTGGAATATCTTCATAATCTTCCAATTAAAGCCGCAGAGGAGGTGTCTGCATTTTTAGTCATCGCCGCTAAATTATTGCAGATTAAATCCGAAGCTCTTTTGCCCCGTCACACAGACCTGGAAACCGAAGAGGAGGACCTTGGGGATAGTTTGGTGCAGCACCTAATCGCCTATAAAAAATTCAAGCATATCGCCCAGCAGCTCGGGGAGCGAGAAAGTGCGGGGTTAAAAACCTACTTACGCTTATCACCCCCTCCAAAGGTGAAGCATACGATTGATCTGGATGGTTTTGACCTCTTCGACCTGACCTCAATAGCTAAAAATATCCTTGACAAGACAGATCAACGCCCTGAGCTTAATAACGTTGTCGCAGCACCCCGGATAACGATTCGCGAGAAGATTAGCCACATCGTCAGCGCTATACGGCATCGGGACCGTGCTACATTTAATCAATTACTAGATAGTTCTCCAACTCGATTGGATGTGGTAGTCACATTTTTAGCCATGCTTGAACTCGTGAAACGCTTCTTCATCCAAGCTTATCAAGAGTCTCTTTTCGGGGAAATCCGCCTTGAACGCTCAGATTCGTGGGACGATGAGCTTGATTTCGAATCTGAGTTCGGCGAATAACTTCTTCAATGACTAATCGCTTAGAAAACGCTAATTCCCTTTACTTGATCCAACATGCCAATAACCCAGTGGACTGGTATCCATGGGGTAAGGAAGCCCTAGAAAAAGCGCGCCAAGAGGACAAACCTATTTTCCTCAGTATCGGGTACGCAGCCTGCCACTGGTGCCATGTGATGGCTCATGAATCTTTTAAGGATCCTGAGACGGCATCCATCATGAACGATCAGTTTGTAAATATCAAAGTCGACCGCGAGGAACGTCCGGATTTAGACAGTATCTATATGCAAGCAACAGTTGCCATGACCGGACAAGGTGGTTGGCCGATGAGTGTTTTTTTAACACCGGATGGGAAACCATTTTTTGCAGGAACTTACTTCCCCCCGGTACAGCGTTACAATATGCCATCATTCAAACAGGTACTAACGAATGTCGCCAATGCATGGAATGAGCAACGCGACCAACTCCTGCAAAATGGAGAACAGATCGCGCAACGCTTGCGCTCAAGCACCATTATTGGAGAAATCGAAGGGCAACTCGATCCAAAGAATCTTGAGAAAGCAGCTATGACCTTGGCTCAATCTTACGATTGGAAAAACGGGGGCTGGGGAAGCGCGCCCAAATTTCCTCAACCTATGGCGATCGAGTTCTTACTGCGACAAGCCTCCCGAGGGGATAAAATGGCTCGTGATGTCGCCACCCATGCTCTTCATTCGATGTCCAAAGGAGGAATGTACGACGTGGTTGGGGGAGGCTTTGCCCGGTACAGTGTCGATGACAAATGGTTGGTACCACACTTTGAGAAAATGCTCTACGATAACGCCCAACTCGCTCGGGTGTACCTATACGCGTACTTGATAACAGGTGAAAAAAATTTCTTGAGAGTTTGCGAAAAAACGTTGGATTTCGTTCTCCGGGAGATGAGCCACCCTGATGGGGGTTTTTACAGCAGCTTGGATGCAGACTCTGAAGGGGAAGAGGGAAAATTCTACCTTTGGACCACAGACGAAATTGAAGAGGTCATCAAAGATTCTAAGGAGATCCAATTTTTCAGAGCTGCCTATAGCGTTACTCCAGAGGGTAATTTCGAGGGGCAAATCGTTCTTCAGCGGGCTCTCGACGATGAAAGCCTATCCGAACAGTTTGGTATTGAGATCGACGAAATTCCTGAACTATTGGACCGCATGCACAAGAAGCTGCTTGACGCTCGAAAAAAGCGTGTCCGCCCCGCTACGGACGACAAGGTGTTGGTCGCCTGGAATGCTCTAATGCTGACCACATTCAGCGAAGCGGGCAGGTATCTCGGTCGAGAGGATTACACTCAAGCTGCGGCGCGCAATGCGCAATTTCTTTTAGATCAGTTGCACGACGGCGAGCGGCTGTTGCGGGCTTGGCGGGAGGATCAAGCGAACCATAATGCTTATCTGGAGGATTACGCCGCGCTTATCTTAGGTTTGATGTCGCTCTACCAGAGTGATCCCGACCCCCATTGGTTCAGTTGGTCGATGAGATTGGCTCAGGACATAGTAGCAAACTTTCGTGATCCGCAGGGAGGATTTTTCGACACCCGTGACGATCACGAAAAGCTGATCACCCGCCCGAAGGATATTCAAGATAACGCTACTCCCTCGGGAAGCGCTTTAGCTGTTACCGCTTTACTAAATTTATCCGCTTACACGGGTAAGACGGAGTGGCGCAAAATTGCTGAGGATTCTTTGGTTAAACTTCAACGCACTACCATCCGCAATCCTACCGCTTTTGCACAGTGGTTAAACGCTTTGGATTTCGCCCTTGGCGAGATCCACGAGGTCGTTATCCTCGGCGATCTTGATGATCACAATACCAAAATTTTGGTTGATACACTTTGGGATGTATACCGCCCACGGATGGTAGCAGCCATATCCAATTACCCACCCACCAAGGGATCGCCTGCCCTCTTACAGGATCGCCCTTTGCTGGGCAACCAACCTACCGCTTATGTGTGTCAGAATTTCGTGTGCCTCTCTCCCGTAAATCACCCCGATGACCTGAAAACACAGCTCGAAGGGGAACTATGAAATCCTCTACCTCAGCCCAACGAGAA
>JASFVL010000078.1:0-13168 GCA_050049875.1 Anaerolineales bacterium | reverse complement strand
ACTAGTGGTAAGTCCATATGAATAAGATGGACTAAAACATGCAACCTTCAGGGTGAAAGGAGACCCTGAAGATGCCTAGAAAAAAGTATCATGTCAATCTAAGTATAGAAGAGCGCCGAGAGTTAGAAAAGATGACCCGAAAAGGTGAAATCAAGGCGCGCAAATTCAAGCGAGCTATGATCCTGCTCAAAGCGGATGAAGGCTTGACAGATAAAGAGATCATGGCAGCTGTGGATACGAGCAGGCCCACGGTGGAACGTATTCGGAAACGCTTTGTGGAAGGTGGTCTGGATAAGGCTCTCACCGTAAAGTGCACGGTACTTTGCAATGAAGATCCTCGACCAGGCCAAGAACGCAAATTGGATGGTCGCGGGGAGGCGATCCTCATTGCGACCGCTTGCAGCAAAGCCCCAGAAGGCCATGACCACTGGACCTTGCGATTACTGGCTGACAAACTGGTTGAGTTAGGTGTTGTGGGAAGTATCTCGCATGAAACCGTGCGTCTAACGCTTAAAAAAACGATCTGAAACCATGGCAGAAAGAGATGTGGTGCATTCCAGAAGCCAGCGCCGAGTATGTCGCCTGCATGGAGGATGTGCTGGATCAGTATGAGCAACCCTACGACCCCAAACGGCCCTTGGTTTGTTATGACGAAGGGATCAAGCAACTGATCGAAGAAACCCGGGTGGGTTTGCCAGCTAAACCAGGCCAACGGGAACGCTATGACTATGAGTATAGACGACATGGTGTGCGCAACTTGAACTTCTTCTTTGAGCCCTTGATCGGTTATCGCGAGGTCAGGATCACCGAACGCCATACCATGCAAGACTTTGCTAAGAATATGAAATGGCTGGTGGATGAACTTCATCCCGAAGCCGAGATCATCCGGGTGGTCCTGGATAACTTGAACACTCATAAACCCGCTTCCCTGTATGAAACCTTCCCTCCAAAAGAGGCACTGCGTATTCTGATCGAAGATTCAGAGAAAGAAATTGGAGTTTCACTTTACACCTAAGCACGCTAGCTGGTTGAACATGGCCGAAATTGATTGGGGCGTTTATTCCCGCAGCCTGCCGAAGTATATCCCTGATGATGATGCATTGTTTATCCATGTTCGTGCTCTAACAGATGAACGCAACGACCTAGGAGCAAGTGTCGACTGGCAATTCCGAACAGATGATGCCCGCATCAAATTGAAAAAGCTTTACCCATCTTTATCAGATTGACTGACCACTAGGCTATTTGTCGGATGATCAGCGAACGAGTGATAGTTCCATAGAGATTGTGGACAATAATGGAGTTGTTACCCTTAGTGGGGTCGTCCCCTCAGTAGAAGCCCGACAAGCAGCTGAAGAAATCACCGAACAAGTGAATGGCGTAAAAAGTGTTATAAATGACTTAAAGATCGAAGAAGATGAAGAAGATATATTAAAAGATATTCCTGCAGCAGGATTAGCAGATCTCCAAAAACAGCTCTAGGTCAAAACTATTAATGATAGGCCTTACACAGTTGAAGGGGAATGTGGGGGGATTTGGGGGGCAAAACCCCCCCAAACCCCCCCAAAAAAACACCCAACTGCGCAACTTCTGATAATGAGTTCTGTTTGGTAGGAATCAATGTTTGGATTTGTTACGATTCCCCACATTCAGTCTTCTATCAACAATCTCCCATTATTAATTGGATTTGGTGAGGTGAGATGATGGCGAAAGATCCTAAAATCGAAGAGGGGATTCTCTTTACAGACCAATATCAACTAACAATGGCCCAACTCTATTTTCGGTTTGGGCTGCATGAAAAAATTGCTCAATTTGATCACTTCTTTCGTAGTTATCCAGATTATGGACTTCATAAAGCTGGATATTGTATTAACGCAGGATTAGCTTTGTTGTTAGATTGGATGGAAGGGATCTACTTTCGAGAAGAAGATTTAGATTATTTACGCGAACAAAAAGGACGGACTGGTGATCCTGTGTTCGATGAGGATTTCTTAAATTGGTTGCGTATGAATGGAGATTTCGCTGGGCTTAGTGTTCGTGCAATCCCTGAAGGACGTGTAGTTCATCCAAATGTACCTCTCACTATGGTGCAGGGACCTTTAGCCATGGCTCAGATTCTGGAGACATCCCTGCTTAATCATATAAACTACCAGACCTTGATCGCCACAAAAGCTGCACGGATTCATGAGGCTGGTCGTGGTCGACCACTGTTGGAGTTCGGCCTCCGCCGTGGTCCTGAAAAGGGGGCTAACGCCGGGGCAAGAGCTGCCTTGATCGGAGGGGCAGATTTTACATCAAATGTGGGTGTATCACATATTTTGGGATATCCTCCCAAAGGGACCCACGCGCATAGTATGGTCCAAGTGTTTATGGCTTTAGGTGGTGATGAATTGGAAGCTTTTCGTTCATACGCCCAAGTATACCCAGATGATTGTTTATTACTGGTAGATACAGTTGACACACTAGAGAGCGGTCTCCCAAACGCAATCAAGGTGTTTGAGCAACTTCGGAAACAGGGGCATGACCCGGTTGGTATTCGCTTAGATTCTGGGGATTTGGCTCACCTCAGCATTTGTGCTGCCAAAATGCTGGACGATGCTGGATTTCCTGATACAAGCATAGTCCTATCCAATCAATTAGACGAGCTTGTTCTCTGGCAAATCATTACCCAGATAGAACAGGAAGCACCTAAATGCGACATTGAACCTGATCATGTCATTAGCCGGCTCGTTTATGGTGTTGGAACTCGATTAATTACTTCTCAAGGTCAATCAGCTTTGGATGGTGTTTACAAGTTAGTTGCAGTCATGGATGATGAGGACTGGATTCCAGCGATAAAAATCTCAGAGAATCCTGAAAAGATCCCCAATCCAGGGCATAAACATGTCTGGCGGGTGTACGATCAACGCAACAAGGCAACAGCGGATGTCCTCAGTTTAGATGAAGAAAATCTCATGACCATGGACCCACTTCAATTGCACCATCCCTCTGAATATACAGTATCTAGGTCGATATCAAAGGGGGATATTTCAAAGATTGAACCGCTCCTGGAGGATGTTTACCAAGAAGGAAAATTAGTCTACATTTCACCTTCAATCGAGGAAATGCGTCAACGTCGGTTGATGGATCTGGAACAACTAGATCCTGGAGTGAGGCGGATCATGAATCCCCATATTTATCATGTGTCGCTCACTCAAGGCTTATGGGAGTTAAAACAAAAACTCGCTTTATCCATAGCTAATCAATCCAAGAATGGTTCATCTAGAAAGATGTGATATGATCATGGGATATTGAAGCGATGACGAATACAACCATCCTCTGGCCTTTCGCTATATACATTGGTGCGGTGTTATTCCTTGTGGGGGCAATGATTGGTCTCTCTCATATCTTAGGTGAACGTCACAAGGAGAGGGCTACTGGCGAGCCTTACGAATCTGGAATATTGCCAACGGGATCCGCAAGATTGCGTTTGTCGGCTAAATTTTACTTGGTCGCGATGTTCTTTGTGATCTTTGATTTGGAAGCGATTTTTATATTCGCCTGGGCACTAGGTGTTCGTGAATTGGGTTGGGCTGGATATTTGGAGATTTTATTCTTCATAGGTGTTCTACTGGCTGCCTTGGTATATATATGGCGATTGGGTGCTCTAGACTGGGGACCCAAAAATCCCTCAAAAAAAACGTAGAAGGATGAATAGCTTAGATCATGGCGAGGCGTAAAAAGATGAACAAAACAAAATCGCTAATGTGATTACCTCGGTTGAGAATGTTTTTTACGCTGGTGTGCATAGGGAATTGGTGAATAAAGACTGCAAAGACGGGAGCATGCAAAGGTGAAATGGTGGTTGAGTAAACCAGATGATGAGATCCCAGTTGAGACGGTTGAGGGCTCCTTTGAAAGCGTTCTGAGCAGAATTTTGGTCTTAACTAGAGTACAAGACTTGCTTGCTTGGGGGAGAAAATATTCCATGTGGCCTTTTAACTTCGGATTATCCTGTTGTTATGTTGAAATGGCGACCAGTCTGACCAGCAAATATGACATTGCTCGCTTTGGAGCCGAAATAATTCGCGGCTCTCCTCGGGAAGCTGATGTGATGATCATAGCAGGTACTGTCTTTATTAAGATGGCGCCGATTATCAAACGTCTGTATCAGCAGATGATGGAACCTCGTTGGGTGATATCCATGGGGTCTTGTGCAAACTCCGGTGGTATGTATGATATTTACAGCGTAGTTCAAGGCGTTGATAAATTTATGCCAGTAGATGTATATGTGCCTGGATGTCCTCCACGACCGGATGCATTTATGGAGGGGCTTACGATGCTTTCCAAGTCTGTCGCTCAAGAAAAACGCCCTTTGAGTTGGGTGATCGGACCACAAGGGGTAGTGAAGGCCGAAAAACCTGTAATGCGCGATCAAAAAAGGGCAGAGCGGATGAGCACGACAGTTCTCCGTCACCCAGATGAAGTTTGATCACATCCATACAATTCATACCGCCTCCCAGATGAAAAATTGTGTATCAATGGTAAGTTCACCAAGATAGAATGATGCCTAACGTAATTCAGGAATTAAAACCGCGTTTTAATGATGCAATCTTAGCAGAGCAGCACACTGCGGATGACATCCCTACGCTTTGGGTTTCTGAAGAGCGAGTTTTGGAATTGTTGTCCGCTTTAAAAAGAGATTTACAACAGCCATACAAGATGCTTTATGATCTGACAGCAATCGACGAACGACAACGCTCAAACCAAGAAGATGGTTTTAAAGCAGATTTCACTCTTGTGTATCATTTGTTATCCCTCGATCGGAACTCCGATGTGCGAGTAAAGGTACCTCTCTCTGGAGAATTTCCCTCTATAAGGACCTGCACAACACTTTGGGCAAATGCTGATTGGTACGAGCGAGAGATTTGGGATATGTTCGGAATTAACTTCGCCGGTCATCCACATCTCGAACGTATCTTAATGCCAAAAACTTGGGAAGGTCATCCGCTGAGGAAGGAACATCCCGCCCGAGCGACAGAGATTGATCCTTTTGAGCTTCCCGAGTTCAAACAGGAGAAAGAGCAGCAAGCATTGCAATTCCACCCCGAAAGGTGGGGACTTGAGCGCCAGAGCGAGGACAGCGATTTCATGTTCCTAAACTTGGGACCTCAACACCCTGGTACTCATGGTGTACTTCGGATCGTACTACAATTGGATGGCGAGGAAATCCTGGATGCTGTCCCAGATATCGGTTACCACCATCGCGGGGCAGAGAAAATGGGGGAGCGTCAGACGTGGCACACATACATACCATATACGGATCGGGTTGATTATTTGGGTGGGGTATTGAACAACTTACCGTATGTTATGGCAGTTGAAAAGCTGGCAGGGATTGATGTGCCTGAGCGTGCGAAGGTGATCCGTTTAATGCTCTCAGAGTTGTTCCGAATATCCAGCCACCTTGTTTGGTATGGAACCTTCGCTCAAGATGTAGGACAGCTCTCTCCAGTATTCTACATGTTTACAGATAGGGAACGTTTATTTGGAATCATCGAAGCAGTTTGTGGTGAGAGAATGCATCCGAACTGGTTCCGTATCGGTGGTGTCGTTCAGGACTTACCCAATGGATGGGACCGCCTAGTGCGAGAATTCGTAGAGTATTTTCCACCGCGCATCGATGAGTACGATCGTATGGTGATGGGCAACCGCATTTTCCAAGCGCGCACGGTCGGTGTTGGGGGTTATACCCTGGACGAAGCGATTGAATGGGGAATCACTGGTCCAGGTTTACGGGCATGTGGATTGGAGTGGGATCTACGCAAGAAACGCCCATATTCTGGATACGATCAGTTTGAATTTGAGATACCCACTGCGATAAATGGTGATTGTTACGCGCGCGCAGAAGTTAGGGTGGAGGAAATGAGACAGAGCGTCAAAATTATTGAACAATGTTTGGAAAATATGCCCTCTGGTCCGTATAAATCCGATCACCCTTTAGTCACTCCTCCGATTAAAGAGCGCACTATGTATGATATAGAGACGCTAATTAATCACTTTCTAAACGTTAGTTGGGGACCGGTCATCCCAGCTGGAGAAGCTAGTGCCGCGGTGGAAGCCAGTAAAGGTATAAATAGTTATTATTTAATAAGTGATGGAGGTACTGAATCCTATCGTACTCGCATTCGGACACCATCTTTCCCACACATTCAAATGGTGCCTTATATCAGCCGCGGCTCAATCGTTCCTGATCTACTAGCCATATTAGGGAGTATTGATTTCGTTTTGGCGGATGTCGACCGATAAAAGGTTTTCTCGACAGATTTGAAGATTAACCATATAGGTAGATCTAAATTCACACTCTGCACTCATATTTAGGTTCATATTATGCTTACAAAGGATGAATTAAGTGATATTCGGGATGAACTATCCCATTATGAGCACAAGCGCGCTGCATGCATTGAGGCATTGAAAATTGTACAAAAACACCGTGGTTGGGTTTCCGATGAGGTGATTGAGGATCTTGCACCTGTGTTGGATATGTCCCCTGGTGAATTAGACAACGTTGCGACCTTTTACAATTTGATCTTTCGCCGACCTGTGGGTCAACACGTTATCTTAATTTGTAATAGTGTGAGTTGTTGGATCATGGGTTATGATCGCATACTCGAATATTTAAATTCCCGTTTAAGAATAAGTTTGGGTGAGACGACTCCTGATGGGAAGTTTACGCTGTTGCCAATGGTTTGTTTAGGCACCTGTGACCATGCTCCAGCAATGATGATCGATGATCAACTGTACCAAGATTTATCAGAAGATACGTTGGACGATATCTTGGAGAAGTATTGAGAAGGACAAATACAAAATCTGAGTTGTCCCCGTATGGGTCATCAGCAGTTTATGAGATGACTCTTTTCGACAACCGAAAGATGGATTGCTGATTATTTAATATGGAGAAACCGCTCACAAAGAACATCCGAATTGGGGATGAGCCCTTAGAGTTGCATGCATACCAACGCGCTGGTGGCTATCAGGCGGTTCGCAAAGCGTTATCTGGGATGGCTCCTAGGGATGTCACAGAACAGGTAAAACAATCAAATCTCAGAGGTCGGGGTGGTGCTGGATTCCCTACAGGTTTGAAATGGAGCTTCATTCCCATGGGATCAGAAGCCCCAAAATCAAAATATCTAATCGCGAACGCCGATGAGATGGAGCCGGGCTCATTTAAGGATCGTCTTTTATTGGAACAAGACCCTCATCTCATGGTTGAGGCGATGATCATCAGTGCGTATGCTATTCAAGCTCAGGTGGGCTACATCTTTTTGCGTTGGGCGTATCGGACAGCTGCGCGTCGTTTGCGACAGGCTATCTCTGAAGCTTATCATGCTGGCTATCTTGGTAAAGACATCTTAGGTTCGGGATTTGATTTTGATCTCGAGTTGCATATTAGCGCTGGTCGTTATATGTGTGGAGAAGAAACTGGATTATTGAACAGCTTGGAAGGACGCAGAGCAACGCCTCGTGCCAAACCCCCTTATCCTCAAGTCAGCGGCTTATGGGGTCAACCAACGATAGTAAACAACGTTGAAACTTTGTGCAATGTGCCCGGTATTATCAATCACGGTGTTGATTGGTATCGGGGTTTAAGCCGAACTGAGGATGGTGGAACAAAACTCTATGGTGTCAGTGGGAAAGTCAATCGACCAGGCATTTGGGAATTGCCTATGGGTACCACCCTAGGCGAGATTCTTTTTGAACATGCTGGTGGAATGCGAGGCGAGTTGAAATTCCGCGGTGCTTTACCAGGCGGGGCATCAACAGATTTTCTTATCGATGAACACCTTGACGTAAAGATGGACTTTGAGCACGTGATGGAAGCTGGTAGCCGGTTGGGTACAGGCACTATAATTGTTATGGATGATCGAACTTGTCCAGTGGGTATGCTGGTGAATCTGGAGGAGTTCTTTGCACAAGAATCTTGCGGTTGGTGTACACCTTGCCGTGAAGGTTTGTCCTGGGTAGCTAAAACGCTCCGGGCATTGGAGGCGGGAGAGGGACAGTATGAGGATTTGGATATATTGGAATTCAACTGCCAATTGATTGGACCACCCGGACGCACCTTCTGCGCGTTGGCACCAGGAGCCATCGAGCCGCTTCAGAGTGGTTTGAATTATTTCCGTGAGGATTTCAATCAGCACATAGATCAACGTCGCTGCCCTTACGAGTGACGAGGAATGATTGTTAATGGCTACTATCTCTATTGACGGCAAAACGTACGAAGTGGATGAGGACCAAAATTTGCTCCATGTTTGCCTCTCGTTAGGTTTAAACTTGGAATATTTTTGCTGGCATCCCACTCTTGGATCAGTGGGGGCGTGTCGTCAGTGCGCTGTGAAACAATATAAAGATCAGGATGATACCGAGGGTCAGATCGTTATGGCGTGCATGACAGCTGCTAAAGATGGTGCCCGAATTTCCATCAACAATTCGGAAGCCAAGAACTTCCGCGCCCAAATTATTGAATGGTTAATGATCAATCATCCCCATGACTGTCCCATCTGTGATGAGGGGGGTGAGTGTCATTTACAAGATATGACAGTTATGTCTGGTCACAATTACAGACGCTTTCGATTTAACAAGCGAACATACACTAATCAGTATCTTGGTCCGTTAATTAACCATGAAATGAACCGTTGCATCCAATGCTATCGGTGTGTACGCTTCTACCGAGACTATGCAGGGGGAAGAGATTTGGATATGTTTGGGGCTCATGACCACGTCTATTTTGGTCGCTACGAAGATGGGGTCTTGGAGAGTGAGTTCAGCGGGAATTTAGTGGAAGTTTGTCCTACAGGCGTCTTTACCGATAAAACTCTCAAGAAACACTACACCCGGAAATGGGATTTAACGACTTCACCCTCTATTTGTGTACACTGCGGTTTAGGTTGCAATACTATTCCAGGGGAACGCTATGGTGAACTACGCCGTATATATAACCGCTATAACCATCAAATCAATGGTTATTTTTTGTGTGATCGAGGCCGTTATGGTTATGAGTTTGTAAACAGCTCCCACCGTGTGCGCCAACCTCTCCAAAAAACAAGCCAGGGACAAGATATCATATCTAGGGAACTCGCTTTTGAGTGGATGAAAGACACGATTGATTTTGATAAAGTCATCGGATTGGGATCACCGCGTGCTTCTTTGGAAGCAAATTTTGCACTGTATAAACTGGTTGGGAGCGAACGTTTTTTTGCGGGAATTTCTGAAAGCGACAATCGAATAAATCAAACCGTTATCCGGATTCTTAGAGAAGGCCCTACTCCAACACCATCGATGCATGAAGTTGAACAAGCAGACATGGTTTTAATTCTGGGAGAGGATTTGACCAACAACGCTCCAATGCTGGATTTAGCTGTAAGACAAGCAGTTCGTACTCGTCCTATTTCGGAGATTCCAGAAGCGTCTCAGATACCAAAGTGGCAGGATGACGCTGTCAGAGAAGCTGTGCAAGAGGATAAAGGCCCGTTATTTATCGCCACCCCTACAGGGACCAAACTTGATGATATCGCTACACGAACATACCGTGCTGCTCCTGACGAGATATCACGTTTAGGATTTGCGATAGCCAATCAATTGGATCCTGCGGCCCCAAGCGTTTCAGGTCTATCTGATGAATTACAGAATTTGGTAGCAGAGATTGTGTACGCTTTGAAATCTGCCAATCAACCAGTTATCATTAGTGGGACCAGTTTGAAGAGTGAAAAGATCGTTCAAGCAGCTGCGAATGTGGCCTGGGCATTACATAGGTACCAGGATACAACCAAGTTATGTTTTGTATTACCTGAGTGCAATAGTTTTGGATTAGGTTTGTTAGAAGCAGATGGTTTGGAAGCGGCTCATCAAGCTCTAAAAAACGATCATGTTGATACGTTAGTGATCTTGGAGAATGATCTATATCGACGCGATGATTCAAACTTGGTGGATGATTTTATTTCTACAGCGGACAAGGTTGTGGTAATCGACCACTTGGAAAATTCGACCACCCAACGAGCAGATTTGGTTTTCCCCGCAGCCACTTTTGCAGAGGGGGATGGAACATTGGTAAACAATGAGGGACGTGCTCAGAGATACTATCAAGTATTTGTGCCTGAAGACGAGATAAAAAAGGGTTGGCGTTGGTTAGCGGAGATGATTGTTCTAGCTAGGAGGGGAGATGCTTGGCAGAAGGTAGATGATGTGATTATCGACATGGAAGAAACTCTTTCCATATTTGTTTCCCTCTCGAAAGCAGCACCATCCAGTGATTTTCGCGTTGTAGGTCAAAAAGTCCCCCGCCAATCCCATCGCTACAGTGGACGAACTTCAATTAAAGCTCATAAGAGCGTGAGTGAACAGAAACCCCCGGAGGACCCCGACTCACCTTTTAGCTTTTCCATGGAGGGATTCAAAGGCAAACCTCCACCAGCATTAGCCCCTCGATACTGGGCACCTGGGTGGAACTCGGTACAAGCTTTGAATAAATTCCAAGAGGAAATCTCTGGACCTCTCCGGGGTATTGACTATGGATTGCGTTTGATCGAGCCATCTAAACAAGGTGATGTTGTTTATTATCAGGATGTCCCCAAGGCATTTAAAACGCGAGCTGACAGTTGGTATGTTGTACCCTTGAACCATATCTTTGGGTCAGAGGAGTTGAGTGTTAAATCAGAGGGGATAATGGAGTTGATTCCCGAAGCATACCTAGTGCTCAATCCAGAGGATGCGAAGCAACTAGATGTTGCTTCGGGAGAGTTGTTGTTACTTACCATTAATGAAGTGCGATATACACTCCCAGCCAAATTGATAATGGATATCCCTACGGGCATTGCTGGGTTGCCAATAGGATTACCCCAATTGCCGTTCGTATCTATTCCGGTTTGGGGCAAGATTGAACCCGTGACATGATCAGTAATAAAGCCACGGGTCTCGTTTGTTGAAAAATCATGACATCAACGATACATCCCCTTATCATTTTATTAGTGGTTTTAGTCAGCATGTTGACCGTTGCTGCCGGATTGATCTGGCTTGAGCGGCGTCTACTCGCTGTCTGGCAAGATCGGTTAGGGCCAAACCGTGCAGGACCCTTTGGTTTGCTACAAGTTGTTGCCGATATCATAAAGATTTTTACGAAGGAGGATTGGATCCCTCCATTTGCTGATAAAGCAGTTTTTATATTAGCACCTGCAGTAATTATGGTAACCGTATTGATGTCATTTGCGATAGTGCCTTTTGCCCCGGGTTTCGTTGTAGCGGATTTAAATGTTGGATTGCTTTTCTTCCTAGCGATGTCGTCATTGGGTGTATACAGCGTCGTGTTAGCTGGTTGGTCCTCTAACAGTAAATACTCTCTTATGGGTGGGCTGCGTGCTGCCGCACAGATGTTGAGCTATGAGGTATTTATGGGCCTCTCTCTTATGGGTGTTGTCATGATAGCCGGATCTTTTAGGATGAGCGATATCGTGGAGGCACAAAAAAGTTTGTGGTTTTGTATTCCGCAGTTCCTTGGATTGGTGGTGTTCCTTATTGCTGGACTAGCAGAGACTCACCGCTTGCCTTTTGACATCCCGGAAGCAGATAGCGAATTGGTTGCTGGATATCATACTGAATATTCGGGGATTAAATTTGGAATGTTCTTTGTGGGTGAGTATTTAGGGATTACTCTGATCTCCACAATGATTGTTACGCTGTTCTTTGGGGGTTGGCATGGACCCCTTTTGCCTCCCATCTTTTGGTTCGCTTTGAAAGTTTTCTTTTTTATCGCCTTTTTTATCTTAATGCGGGCTTCAATGCCCCGCCCACGTTATGATCAGTTGATGAGCTATGCCTGGAAGGTGCTTTTGCCTATATCTCTGATCAATTTATTAGTAACAGGTGCTGTATTGTTGTTCATAAATAACGGTATTTGATGATGGAGAGCTGATGTTTACAAGTGTTGTTCGTACCATTTGGCAAGTGCTGAAGCATACTTTCCGGAAACCAGTTACGATCGAGTATCCGGAAGAAAAAGCTTATCTACCCCCTCGCTACCGGGGTCGAATTATCTTAGCTCGCGATCCTGATGGTGAAGAACGCTGCGTAGCGTGCTACCTATGCGCCATCGCCTGCCCGGTAGATTGTATAGCGCTTCAAGCCGCTGAAGAGAATGGACGCCGATATCCAGAATTTTTCCGCATTAACTTTTCGCGCTGTATCTTTTGCGGTTATTGTGAGGAGGCTTGTCCAACGTATGCGATACAGTTAACCCCGGATTTTGAAATGAGCGAGTATGATCGCCAGAACTTAGTATATGAAAAAGATGATTTGTTAATTGATGGACCTGGAAAGTATCCAGAATATAATTTTTACCGGATTGCTGGCTTGACGATTAGTGGAAAAGATAAAGGTGAGGGATATCGGGAAAATCCCCCTGTAGATATTCGCAGTTTACTGCCTTAGAAGAGTGCTTTTTATCCCTTAGAACTCAGATCACAAGAAAGATTATGACGATTATCTTCTATCTAGCTGCAGTTGTAGCGGTTATTTCCACCCTGATGGTCATTACAAGGCTTAATGCTGTTCATGCTCTCTTGTACATGATCCTATCGTTGATGTCAGTCGCCCTGATTTTTTTTGTGTTGGGAGCGCCATTTGTGGCTGCTTTGGAGATCATCATTTATGCTGGTGCGATAATGGTTCTTTTTGTGTTCGTGGTGATGCTGCTCAATATAGGTCCTCAGAGCGTAAAACAGGAGCGAGCTTGGCTTGATCCAAAGTCTTGGCGCGGCCCAAGCATTTTGGCGATAATTTTGTTGGTTGAACTGATATACGTGTTGACCCAAGGGGGATCTCAACTAAACCAGGCGGAGGTCATATCACCGAAAGAAGTCAGCCTCACGCTCTTTGGACCCTATTTGTTGGGCGTAGAACTTGCCTCGATATTGCTTTTGGCAGGCTTAGTCGGCGCTTTCCATCTCGGGCGCCAACGCTCCAAGAACTGATGGTGTATTGAAAATGATAAACATTCCCTTACAACATGGTTTGGTTCTAGCTGGGATTCTTTTTTCTTTGGGAGTGATTGGGATTATCGTTCGGAGGAACATATTCTTCATACTTCTTTCGATTGAAATTATGCTGAACGCAGCGGGTCTCGCATTTGTGATCGCAGGTGTTC
>JASFVL010000077.1:0-13183 GCA_050049875.1 Anaerolineales bacterium | reverse complement strand
GTCGGGGTGGGTGGTGGGGTCGTCGCGGTCGGCGTCGCGTCCATGAAATAGATCTCTATGTGAGAAATCTCTCTGCATGAGCTCCCGCCAATGTCCGTGGCGGTTACCGAAGTCGTACCCAATCCGGTTACACGGTAGCAATCGTTTTGTTGAGTGCTAGGCGGGAAAGAAAATGGATAACACGCTTCGCCTGTTTGCTGTGAGCCCGCTTTGACGGTCAACTTTTGGATTAATTCGCCATTAGGGGTCGTGTAGGTCCAAGGGGGGCCATTCTCGACTTTTGCATCCCAGTCTCCACAGTTCCCGGGGCCTTGAAGCGGACTTATACTTATAGATGAAGCTTCATTCGCGGTTGCCGGAGCTACCCCAGCGCTCAAAGCTAGTGAGACGACGATGAAAAATACACCCAATAGATAAGATAGATATGCTAGCTTTCGCATTCGCCGTGGGTTAATCATGTTTCTCCTCATGATCTGCCTCCTTGGGCATGAATTTTTGTTAGATTTACTGCTTCAGAATTGTTCATATTGTTATGCTCATTCGCCTCCTTTCAAACAGGAAATGGAAGGCAATACTTGAGTAGTTAATAAAAATTCCATTAATTATTACTCATCCGCTCCAACTTCTAAGTAATATCCTATGCCACCACGATTGACGATCAATTGGGAGCTATCGGTTACGGGGTCAAGCTTTTGTCTAGTCAGGTGAACCAGGTATTTGATCCGATCGTGTACTTTGGATGAGTAGTGCCCCCAAATCTGTTCACCAATCTCACGATAGGAAACCACTTGTGGAGCTCTCTCAGCTAAAAACGAGAAAAGAGAAAATTCTTTGGGGGTTAATTGGATTCGATTATCTGCTAAAGATACCTCCTGTGAATTGTAGTCAATTTTTAGTTCTATGTTTGGGAAGTAGCGTGAGGAGCGACTTTCACGACGCTTAGAGCGCCTCAAAACAGCCTCTACCCGAGCTACAACCTCTGGGATGTAGAATGGTTTGGTTACGTAATCGTCTAAACCGACCTGGAGAGTTTCAACGATCCTTTCTTTGTTTACAACCGCAGAAACGACGATGACTGGTGCGTTGGTTATCTTTCGGAGATGTTGAAATGTTTCCAGTCCATCCATGTCCGGCATTAATAAATCTAATAAAACGATGTGTGGTTTAATCTCCGGGACCTTCTTCAAAGCCTCTGATCCGCTTAGCGCTCCGGCGACGTTGTATCCAGCTCGAGCCATGATTTGTTTCATCAAAATTACTGTATTCTCGTCATCGTCAACCACTAACACTCGTTGACGGGATGATTTGTCTTGGATTTGGTCCAGGTCAAGTCCCAGACTCCGTACCACGGTGGGTTCCTGGGACGTGGTGGTTGTCACTTGGTTCGGGTTCATTGACCGCTCTGACACTTGTATAACAAAAAAGTAGCGAAGCCAGCCATAGGACCGGTTTCGCTACTTGCTCCCCGAAGACTTTACCGGTAAGTTACCGGATCAGCGACCATACGCGGTCTTCGGTTCTTTGCATTCCTTTCGGCACAAAAGGGATATTAACCAGTTAGATTTTGGTTTGTTGTGGGTAAATTATAACATTATTTGTCCGAATATCCAAGCGATTCGGCTGGTTTTGTCCCAAAATTGGTTGGTGGGTTTTTTTGAGGGATAAATGAAAGCTATCAGCGAGACTGATAAAGTCTATCATCGCAAGGAGAGTGCAGCTGTGGGACAGGAGATTAAATATCCTCCCTTCTTACGATGCCCTTTTGCCAGGCGTATACCGCCGCCTGAGTGCGGTCCGCCAGATGAAGCTTACTTAGAATGTTGCTCACATGACCTTTTACGGTATTTTCGCTGATCACCAAAGATTTTGCAATATCGCTGTTCGGGTGCCCATTGGCGATCAATTTGAGCACTTCAATCTCCCTCTCCGTCAGGTCGGTGAAGGGGTTTGGTCCTTTAAGCTGCGCTCCGCGGATTTCTTGAATAACCCGTGAAGCTACACGTGGATGTAGCGTTGCCTCCCCCTGGGCAGCAAGGCGAACAGCTTGCGCGAGTTCTTCCATCTTTACATCTTTGAGAATGTAGGATATCGCCCCAGCCTGGAGTGCTGGGAATATGTACTCATCATCATGGTAAGAGGTTAGGACGACGACTTGGGTGCGTGGGCTGATGTTTTTAATCCTGCGAGTGGCTTCCACACCGTCCATACCACACATCACTAAGTCCATTAAGACGACATCAGGTATGTACTCTTGCGCTACTCTTACTCCATCGTTCCCGCACTCAGCATCTCCTATGACAGTGAAATCTGGTTGGGAGTCGAAGAAAGCGCGCACCCCGCTGCGTACAACCTCATGGTCATCTACAATCAAAATAGAAATTGGATCAGACATGGAGGACTCCTACACTCCTATAGAATTATCTCTAGCTAAAGGTGCTGCTCAGATACCCGGGCAATTTAATAAGGGCAGTTCACGGAGATGCGCGTGCCTTCACCGTTGGAACTTTTAATTCTCAAATCGCTATTAATGAGTTCAGCGCGCTCACGCATCGAACGTAATCCTAAGCCGAACTTCTGTTCGTCAGGATCAAATCCCACACCGTTGTCGAAGACTGTTAATTTTATAGCGTTTTGCTCGTAATTCAGCAGGATCTCAACATGTTCCGCTTGGCTGTGTCGGATTGCGTTGGATAGGGCGCCTTGAATGATGCGGAAGAGGGATTGCTCAACTTCAAGAGGTGCTTTATGCTCACCTTGGATGGATACATCTATTTTAATACCGGATTGGTTGGCGCAGTCTTTAGCATATTCGGGTATAGCGGTTGCCAGACCATCCCTGCTCAATGCTAAGGGGTGAAGTTCTCGGATCAAATCACTCAGTTCCAAGCGGACATCATTGACTAAATTTTCAGCTTCAAGCAGGTGACCCTCGGCTGATTTTGGGTTAGGGTTGAATTTGGCGCGAGCCGCGGCTAGTTGCGCCGAAGCCGCAAAAGCTTGCTGTTTGACGCTGTCGTGCAGCTCACGAGCTAAGCGGTTACGCTCCTCAAGAACTGACATCTCTTGGCGCTCATCAAGTAGATTTTCAAGCTGTTCAGCCATATTATTGAGGGCCTGGGTTAGTTGTCCAATTTCGTCTGGGGCGGAGTCGTCAACTATGATCGAGAAATTACCCCGACTCCAAGCGGATGCAGTGTTTGCGAGGCGTCCGAGGCGCTGTACCAGATTTTGAGCGGTCAGAATACCGAATAATGTTCCCAGAATCCCCACAAATAAGGTGATGAAGAATAAACCGATAGCTACAGAACGAGCTAAATTGGGCAGCCTAAGGATTTCTCGAAATTGCGATTTGTGCATAAACACCATTGATCCCACCACTTTGGAGGAGTCGAATTGGTCAAAAATTGGCAACGCACCTACTAGCACATCCTCCGACATAGAATTCACCAACTTGCTGGTCTCTATTTCACCCGCTAGAGCGGATCGAAATGGTCTCTCAAGTCCTGGGATTTGGCTTACCTCCAAGGACTCTCCAATCTCTGTATTTTCCATGAATTCCTGGGGAAAGGTGGCGATTAGACGTCCCTGTGCATCGGTGTACATAACGGTAAGTAAATTCGAATATGACACGTTAAATATAAAATCACCGATTTGAACGGGTCTCACCTCGACTACATCCTCACTTATTTGGCTCAGAAGACTATGCAAACCTTCGATATCCGGTGGGTTCTTGGAGAGATATTTGCTCCCCAAACGCACGTAAGATCCCTGGCTTAAATCAGCCATCAACCCCTCTGGCGTGGTTTTGGATTTCCCCAAGATATAGTTAGAAACTCCCACGATAACAACTAGTTCCACAATCAGTAGAGCGGCTACTGTGACGCTGAAATAGCTGAATGCCAGCTTCCAGCGCAGATGGCTAAATTTGGATTTCAGGTGATTCCATATTTTCATCATCTCAAATTCGAATAGTGATCCTCCAACGCGAATTCGTGTTAATAACTGTGTCAAATCTGCCCTCCCGCTGTAAGTGGAGATGTGGAACAGATCCCAGCGGGTTAAGAGCTCGAATGCGCTCCTCACCTCCTATCATCGTATCAGGAAGATACGAATAAGCCCTAAATAGGAATCTCTATTTCTATTACCCTGTGCTTGTGCAAGCGGTTCGAATTTCATCATAACGTAGCGTCATTTTTTGCACATGCTTCTTAAGTAGGGTTCCAGACCCTACCAGGGTAGGGTGGAAAATGATTCTAGAAGGTCGTGACTGGTCAAAAGGTTTGACCTATGATGGGGGTGAAACCTCTCCATTCATAAGCAACTGGTAACTCACCCCAAAAGCGAGAAAACAAGAGCATTCGTTGTGTTCATCCAGAAACCTTATTACCAACATAATCCAGAGCTGAGGTGCAATGTGTCTTATCAAGATGCGTTGACAGAGGAGATTGTGACTGCTTTGAATCTTTTTCATAAAGCCTGCTTGATAAGTTCTCTCCGCAGGATTTGGTTTCGATTCTTGGGTTCTGACAACTGCTTATTCGATATGAAACAGGTTACCGATAATATGGAAATGATCGGTTGGGGATATTCTGGTGTTCAAAATATCCCAATCGGGAGGATTGTGGGTGCGGAGGACGCCTGTTATGAATTTGACAGCGGCTTTTTCCCTTTGCGGGATTGTTGTAAAACCCGTTGGCTTCAAGCTGCTTTGGAGTATCAAACGGATCTTCCACCTCAACCCATAGTGCTTACGCAGATCAATTCCCATTACTACGTACAAGAGGGGATTTACCGTATTTCAGTAACTCGAGCGAGGGGTCGAAATCAAATCAGTGCTTATGTAAATTGTTTGAAACTCCTAGATGAAAAGGATAGACTGGCAACCCGTTATACAGCTTCTAAAGTCCTCACGGAAGGTATGGATCGTTCTTTGATTGGGACACCTCAAATCTAAGTATCGGAATTTGAGGATGTCTGAACGTTAAGGAAGTGATATTTCGAATGAGCATTTCAATCTACCCCAGTGTCTATTTCAGCCCCGTTGTATCCCCTATGGTAGGAGCAGGAAGCAATATTCATTCGTTGGACCAGCGTATACGTCGCCTATTGCAATCCTGGTGTTTGGGGCTTGAACCTCCCCAATGGGTTTGGAAACGGATTAAAGCGGAATTGATAGGGAAAGGAAAAACGGTCTCAACTAAACAAATACAAGGAGATAAAGATGAAGTCTAGAAATTTTTTCATATTACTGAGCCTGATGGTTGTTTTTGCAATACTCCTGGGAGCCTGTGGAGCACAGAAAACCGAAGCACCGGTTGTCGAACCTACGGAAGTAGAAGTTGAAGTCCCTGAACCCACGGAGCCGGAGACTGTACCTACAGAAGAGAAAGTGGTGGAACCAACCGAAGTCCCCACTGAAGAAGTTGTTAGCGAACCAACGGAAGAAGCTATCGAAGAGCCTTCTGAGACCGCGGGGGTTATAGATGTCTACCGCATCGCGATTCTGGCTGACATTACCAGTTCTAACGTTTGGAATTTGTTCGGTCCAGGCGCTTCTGCTTACAACTATGTGGTTCAGTCCAACTACTGGCCTGGCTTATTTACCCTCTCCGATCAACGATTCGACTTCATCCCTCAATTGGCTATGGACTTCAGCACGCCGCTTGAGCAGGAAGGCGATTTTTGGGTTTCCACTGTACCGCTAAAAGAGGGCATGCTGTGGAGTGACGGCACAGAGATCACTGCAGAGGATGTGGCTTTTACCGCTCAGGTTGTGCAAGACTTCGATTTCAGTGGAAACTGGGATTACGCTACCAGCGGGTTGGATCATATAGAAGTTATCGATCCCTATACTGTAAAACTTTACTATACGGATAAACCTGGTCTTGCTATCCATCAATATGGCGTGCTCCAGAACCCCATCGTCAACAAAGCTTATTGGGAACCCAAATTGGCGGATGCTTACGTTGCGCTCGAAAAAATCGCTGATTTAGACCCTGAGAGTGAAGAATATATCGCCGGTTTAGCTGAAGCTCAAGAGGTTGTTTACGGTGTTGAAGCCACGGGTGAACCAATCTATGGCGCCTTCGAGTTTAAAAAATGGGAGGTTGGTGCCTTTGTGGAGAACGTTGCTAACCCCGAACACTTCTTCAAGGATGTCGTTGTTGAGGAGTTCACCAACGGGGCTTATCTTGAGTACTTGGGTGATGAGTACAAATTCTCTGCTTACGGCGAACCATCGGGGGATCTCGAACTCGCTTTCGTCACCGGACCGCACACTGGGTCGGTTCTGTATAGTGTCTACAGCCAGGACGCCGCGGTGCTGGCTTTGCTGAATGGTGATGTGGATTACATCTACAATCCCAGTGGTTATGGACCGGGATTGAAAGCTCAACTGCAAGGTACATCGGGCGTTACGATGAATGAAAACCCGCGCAACGGCTTCCGTTTCTTGGCTTTCAACTTCCGCGTGCCACCCTTAGACGATATCTCTGTACGCCAAGCGATCACCTGCATGATCGATAAGGAATTTCTCACCAAGAACATCCTGCAAGGATCAGCCTTCCCAGTTTACACGCCCGTACCTGAAGGGTTGGGTTTCTGGTACAACCCGGATGTAACCCGCATCTGCTATGGATTGGGGGAGCGTGAACGCATGGAATGGGCGGTTGAAAAACTAAAAGAGGCTGGTTATTCGTGGGACGTAGAGCCTAGCTGGAATGAGGCGCGCGGCGGTTCAGTGGATTGGGGTGAAGGTTTGAAGATGCCCAATGGTCAATATGTGCCCGAGTTGCTCATGCTAGCCCCAAGCCCTGGTTATGACCCCCTACGAGCGACCAGCGGCGTTCTGATCGAACAATGGGCGGGCATGTTGGGCTTCCCGGTCAGAGCTCAGTTGACCAACTTTAACAATATCCTCAATGAAACTCTGGGTGGAGGTGGCAATTGGGATCTAGTCGTTGTCGGATGGAACTTGACCATGTATCCCGATCACATGTGTGATTTCTTCCTAGAGCAGTACGGCGGTCCCTTTGCTTTCACAGGTTACGCCGGCGAGGAGCTTATCAGCTATTGCGAGAGCTTCCTGGCGAGCACAGATCTTGATGAAGCCAAGGAAATCGCATTCGAGATGCAGGAAGTGTTGGCTACCGACCTTCCCTATACCTATCTCTTCGCCAATCCAGTGCTGGATGCCTACAATATAGAATCCGTCGCTTATCCTTATACTCAAGTTTTGGATGGCATTGAGGGTCTCTACGGCATGCAGAACATTGTTAAGTCAGCAGAATAATCAGGAATGAGTACTCAGAGCTTCGCTGAAAAGGTCGCGCTGGAGTAAGTGAAGCGACGCCCGGATGTGGTCTCCGAGTGCAAGCTCCACATCGCCACATCCGGGCGACCACCCTGAAATTACGAATCGCCGCTCATTACGAATCAACTTTTGAGATTAGCTTAACTCATTAATATTTACACGTCATCAGACGTGTTTGCTCGCTCCTCCTATGTCAGGGGGGTGGCATGGACAACCACCCCCCTCAGCGAGGATTTCCTAGAAATATTCCTGGAAGGCAAGAAACCAGTCTGTACGCATTAGAAGTTCTTTAATGTGCTCATGGAAAGGAAAAGTCAGGGAAAAGTATCGACTGGTAATTCGCTACCGTATCGATTGGTCACCTGACTCTATTGCCCAGTCTGAAGGTTGTTCTCTAATCAAAAGGGGCTCTAATGAGAAAATACATCCTTAAACGGATTCTACAGATCATCGCTACCCTAATCATCTTTCAATCTATCCTCTTTGTAATCCTGGATTCACAACCTGGTGACATCACGCTGCAGTACTTGACCAATCCTAAAGTCACTCCAGAGGTTAGGGAGCAAATGCGCGTCAACTTGGGATTGAACAAGCCTCCAATGGAGCGCTACCTGCAGTGGTTGAAAAATTTTGTCACTGGAAATCTTGGAGTCTCTTTTGTGCACTACCCGCGCCCTGTGATGGAAATCATTCTGGAACGCGCTCCCCGGACCATTGTGCTTTTTTTGACCTCTACGGTGATCTCATTTTTTGTGGGTTTTTTCCTCGGTAAAGAGCTTGCCTGGCGGCGGGACAGCGCTTTTGAATACGGCATGACTGTTATTGG
This sequence comes from Anaerolineales bacterium, assembly GCA_050049875.1. Classification (GTDB taxonomy): domain Bacteria; phylum Chloroflexota; class Anaerolineae; order Anaerolineales; family UBA11858; genus JASFVL01. Next base: position 5,045 of record JASFVL010000077.1, on the reverse strand, counting down.
TGTGGTTTTGTTCACCATCTTTACTCCCTGGTTTGCCTTGATGCTGATCTATCTTTTCGGCTTACAGTTCGGATGGTTGCCAGTGGGAAAGTTCTTGGATCCCATTCTGTGGCGGGAAGCGCCGGTGGACGCCAATTACGTTTTCGCCCGATTAGGTTTGACTGCTCTGGTATTAACAGTCCTTGTTACCGTGCTGTGGTCTGGTACACGTAAACTCAATTTGATCCGCCGCAGGAGTTTGCGCTTGGTGGGATTAGCTCTTGTCGTAATCTTGACCTTCAGCGTATGGTCGAGTATTGATATCGGTTATCTGGCTAATGACATGCTCAAGCATATGATCCTACCGGTGGTGGTGGCTACGCTGGTCTCTTTCGCAGGCACAATGCTGATGATGCGAAACACGATGCTTGAGACCCTCAAAGAAGATTTCGTCATGGCGTCACGAGCAAAAGGATTGTCGGAGGCTGAGGTGCGTGATAAACACGCCGCTCGCAACGCCTTTCTTCCAGTCTTCACCAACCTGATCATCAGTATTCCCTTTGTGCTTAGTGGTGGCATCATCACTGAGACCGTTTTTTCTTGGCCTGGAATGGGGTTAACCCTCTTGGAGGCTGTGCAGAACGAAGACATCCCTCTGGCTATGGGAGCCTTGACATTCGTGGGGGTATTAGCTCTGTTGGCTCACTTATTTGCTGATGTCGCTTATGCTTTTCTAGATCCACGCATCCGCTACCAGTAAAAACGTTGTTACAGTAAAAGGAAGAGAAGGATGGATCGTACAATAAATTTACAGCCATCTCCTGCTGCGTTATCAGAAACGATCTGGCGGGTTCGAATGCGCTTAGCCTGGAAGAGTTTTAAACAAAACTGGGTTTTGTTTAAGGAATACCCAATCGGTCTGATCGGTCTTGTGATTATTATCATTTTTGGGTTGATGGCGATGGCGCACCCCATTTTGATGCGCTTCATCTGGGAGCCGCGCACTTACGACCCCATCATAGGGTACGATGTTGCTATTTTCACTCACCCTTCATCACCTTCCCCTACGCACTTGTTGGGTACTGATCCACTGGGAAGAGATATACTCAGCCAGTTGCTTTACGGCACCCGCTTCAGTTTCAGTCTGGGCATCTCCGCTGCTTTGATATCTGTGCTGGTCTCGACAACGATCGGGGCGTTTTCTGCTTATTATGGTGGTATGGTCGATGCCGTTTTTATGCGCCTGGCTGACGTGGTTATAATGCTCCCCTTCATCGCCATCCTGGTGGTTTTGAGCGCGCTGATCGAATTCACCGGCTTCACCCTTGCCCTGGTTTATGGAGTGCTGGTTGGTTTTGGTGGGCAGACCATCGTGATTAAGTCCCAGGCTATAAGCATCAAAGTCAAACCTTACATCGAGGCGGCGCGCGCCGCTGGGGGTAGCGATTGGCATATTATCCTCACCCACCTAATCCCAAATCTGATGCCCCTAGCTTTCCTTTATATGATGTTTACCGTGACAGGCGCGGTCTTTGCGGAAGCAGCGTTGTCTTTCTTCGGGCTGCTGAACATCCGCATGAGCTGGGGAATCATGATCAACACCGCCCAGGCTTCAGGATATCTGCTCGCTGGGCCTGAATACCTTCACCTGATGCTCCCAGCGGGGGTGGCGATTACCCTGTTGTGTTCAGCGTTTTACATGGTGGGGAGAGCTTTAGATGAGGTCGTCAACCCACGCTTGCGTCAGCGTTGACAGAGACGAAATAGTGTTTTTACAGTTGAATTCCAACATGGAGACGGCAATTGGACTTCAATATTTCCAAGGATATGAGGCGATCCCCTATGACTGACCCCGTTCTCTCCGTTCAGGACTTGACAATGCACTATCAAACCCGCCAGGGTGCTGTATCGGCTGTGGACAACGTATCTTTTGACCTCCTACAAGGTCAATCCTTGGGTTTAGTTGGGGAGTCTGGCTGTGGTAAGACATCCATTGCGATGACAATGCTCCGCTTGCTGCCAGAAAATGGGCGCATTATAAATGGGGCGGTATATTTGGACGGTAGCGATATTCTAACTTTGGATGAACGGGGTGTCCGTAAAGTACGTTGGAGGGGCATCTCAATGGTATTTCAGGCTGCCATGAACGCACTCGATCCCGTTTACCGGGTTGGGGACCAAATCGTCGAGGCGCTGCAAACACATTTTCATGATCTCAGCGAAAATGAAGGACGAGATCTAGTCGCCAAGTTGTTCCCTCGGGTGGGTCTCGACCCATGTTTGATGGACTGCTACCCCCACGAATTCAGCGGGGGTATGCGCCAGCGGGCAGTGATCGCTATGGCTCTTTCCTGTGAGCCGAAAATTATCATCGCTGACGAACCTACTACTGCCCTTGATGTAATTGTGCAGGATCGCATTCTCAAGCAATTGCGTGCCATCCAGCAGGAACAGGAAATGGGCATGATCTATATCTCTCACGACATTGCTGTGATCGCCGAGGTCAGTGACCGAATGGGGATCATGTACGCTGGTCGTTTGGTGGAACTGGCGGATGTGCTGGAGATATTTGAAGAACCCCAACATCCTTATACAGTTGCCCTGATGTCAGCTTTTCCCAGCATTGAAGGGCAGCGACAGGATCTCAGAGCGCTACCTGGAGAACCCCCTGACCTGTTGAATCCCCCTGATGGCTGTAGATTTCACCCGCGCTGTTCGCGGGTAACAGCGGAGTGCCGTGAATCGCAACCCAAGTTCGAAGAAATTCATGCTGGTCATTATGTGGCGTGCTGGCACCCCATGGAGGCGAACCATGGATAAAAATGGTGCTTTAATCAACGTTTGCGGGTTGACGAAAAAATTTCCTGTATCGAAAGGGATTTTTGAAACCAGCTCGAGCTTCATCCATGCGGTAGATGACATTGATTTTGAAATAAAATCAGGGCAATCTCTGGGTCTGGTGGGCGAATCGGGATGTGGCAAAACAACCACTGGAAAACTATTAGCACGCCTATTAGATCCAACCTGCGGAAGTATATTCTTAAACGATAAAGATTTAGGCAAAGTGGATCTTTCTAAGCTAAGGGGGAGAGCACTGAAGGAGTTCCGTAAGCGGGTGCAGATCATTTTTCAAGATCCTTATGAATCGCTCAATCCCCGGCGCACGGTTTACGACACCGTTGTCGAGCCTTTGAAAGTGCAAGGAATAGGGAATATAAATGAGCGCAAATTTCAGGTAGCGGAACTGCTGGAACTTGTCGGGTTAACACCTGCGAGTAGCTTTCTTTTTCGTTTTCCCCACGAGCTTTCAGGGGGACAGCGCCAACGGGTAGCAATCGCTCGTGCCCTGGTGATTGATCCCACTTTCGTTGTGGCGGACGAGCCGACCTCCATGTTGGATGTGTCCATCCGGATCGGAGTGATGCAGTTGATGACCGACCTCGCTGATAAATTCAATGTTAGCTATCTGTACATCACTCACGACCTGGCAGTAGCACGTTATATGTGCCAAGAGATCGCTGTGATGTATCTGGGAAAGGTCGTGGAACAAGCTGAAACGGAGGAGATCATCAAGCACCCGCTACATCCCTATACTCAAGCACTTTTCTCGGCTGTGCCGATCCCAAATCCCCGCAAGCAGCGCCGAGCCATTGACATCAAGGGCGGTGTGGCTGCTCCGGTGGATCCTCCTCCTCGCTGCCGCTTCTACCCCCGCTGCCCGATAGCTGATTCCTCCTGCCGAGACCAAGACCATCCAGATCTAGAAAGCAAGGTAAATGGTCACCAAGTTGCTTGTTACAAAATCTAAGGGTTAGGGGCGAACTTCATAATCCATTTCGTACAAGGGAATAAAAAGGCTTCTGCAGTTGAAGGGGGATGAGGGGATTGGGTGATGTTTGCCCAACCCCCCTTACTTCTGGGATCATGACGCTCGATGCTATAATTTGATTCAGGAATCCGGAAAGACATCGAAACGCATTGGGTAAGCTACTTAAACTTTGGAGGGTTCAAAATGAAAATAGGCGTCATCTTCCCTCAAACTGAAATCGGAAGGGATCCCGTTGGCATCCGCATCTTCGCACAGCAGGTGGAAAATTTTGGCTTCAACCACATACTGACTTACGAACATGTCTTAGGAGCCAATCCGGATCGCTCTGATAAACTGCGAGGTCCGTATAGTTACCAACACAGCTTTCACTCACCTTTTTTGCTCTTCAGCTATATGGCTGCGGTGACCACTACGCTGGAATTCGTCACCGGGATTATCATCTTGCCTCAGCGGCAGACCGCGCTGGTCGCCAAGCAAGCCGCAACCTTGGATGTGCTTTGCAGCGGACGTTTGCGATTGGGTATCGGGATTGGCTGGAATCATGTCGAGTACATCGCCTTGAACCAGGATTACCACACCCGTGGCAAGCGCGTTGAGGAGCAGATACCTTTGATGCGCCAGTTGTGGACTCAGCCGTTGGTCACCTTCAAAGGGGATTGGCACCACATCCCGGATGCTGGGATCAACCCCCTACCTGTGCAACGACCGATCCCCATCTGGATTGGGGGCAACGCTGACGCAGTCTTGAAGCGCACCGCCCGTATGGGTGATGGTTGGATGCCTAATTATCGCACTGTAGAACAGATCAAACCGGCCCTGGAGAAGCTTCGGCGATACCTGGAGGAGGCTGGACGCTCTCAGGATGGTTTCGGGCTGGAGCCACGCATGTACTATAAAGAAGGGGACCCTGACACATGGGCTGTTGAACTGGAGTCTTGGCGGGAATTGGGCGCAACCCATCTTTCCATCAATACGATGGGTTGCGGTTTCGACACCGTTCAGGAGCATCTCAATGCCCTGCGCCGCTTTGCAGAACTAATGGGCATAACCTAGATGGATTGGCTGGTAGACAGGAAAGCATGATTTCCTGTTTTCACTGTTTTATGTCCCAAAGATCAATATTCCCCCAGGCAATTGTGTTTAAATGAGCGGGGTGTGGGCTCCAGCCTACACCCGCTTGTTCTGCTGGTAAACGCTGCCGTCAGGGAGGGTTGCCCCTTGTAAAACCCTGACAGCA
>JASFVL010000076.1:0-13344 GCA_050049875.1 Anaerolineales bacterium | reverse complement strand
CCATTGAATTAAAGTATCATATCTATCAGGATAAAGGCAACGGTGAGCGCACGCTAACCGCTAGCGGCGTTTACGAAGCGTAATTAAGCAATCCCCCCATTACCTCCCCAGCCATGTGACTTCTGCTACAATTGGATCTGGTTTGAGAAAACAGACTGTGGTGGGAGACAAGGGGTTTTAGGAGGTGCCACGAATGACCTTTGAAAAGGAAGGTCCTGAGATTCGGTGGCTCGGTATACCGCGCAATGTCTTCGCCATCGCCATATTAGTCCTGATAGTGGGGGTAGTGGTACTCCTGCCGAAATTCAAAGACCGTCAACCCTTGCAGCCCACTCCTACAAACGCTTATTTTTCCTACGGCTCTCGCCAGATTCCCTCTGTTGTTCCCGCTGCTGTGGAATACCCAGCTCCCAACCTTAACCTGATCGATTTGAAAGGAAATTCCGTCTCCTTGGTTGAATTACAAGGACAAGTTATATTGGTCAACAATTGGGCGGTCTGGTGTCCGTTCTGTGATGCGGAAATGCCCCAGTTAGAAGCTTATTTTCAAAACCACAAGGAAAATGATTTCCTTTTAGTGGGCATTAATGTAGGGGATTCGTTGGTGGATGTGACGGAATACTTACAGAAGAGATCCATATCTTTCACCATCTGGGTGGATCCAAAAAGGGTAACATTTGATGCCTTCAAGAATCAGCGCCTGCCCAGTTCTTATGTGATTGATAAGAATGGGACGGTGCGATTAGCCTGGAACGGTCCGATTGGTCTGGATCTACTAGAAAGATTTGTAACCCCCTTGTTAGAGCAGTAAGACCCACTTTTCGATTGATCTACCACATACAGATAATTAATTAACGGGGCTGACGCCCTATTTCGCGCATCCGCTCTGAAATCCGTCTCAAAGCGAGATCTCGGGCGGGGGAATTGGGTTGCTCGATGATGCGTTGGCGATCATCGATGAGTTTCTGCAGTTGATTTGCTAAAGCAGGAGGTGGTGAGGGGATCGCATCATGATCGGGCAGGATGTCTTCAACATTGCGAATTATGGGAACCGCGTACCCTCCCAACCCAACCAGAATGCCCAGCGTTCCAGAGATGATAAACATGAGGGCCATGCCCGACCCCGGTCCGGTGCCTAAAATTCCACCAAAAATCGGAGCCAACGTGCCACCTTCATTCATAGCCGGTTCAAAGACATAGTCTGCTAGGGGTCCAGCCAAGAGCATGGCGAAGGGAGCGGTGATTTGGGCGATCAGACGCCGAACGGAGAAGACCCGACCTTGTAAATCTGGAGGTACTTTTGCTTGCCAGATTGCCTGGTTTGAGCCATTGAGGATGGGGAGAAAAGTTGCACCAATAAATGATGCCACCGCCCAAACAGGCAGACTTCGTCCAATACCCATCAACAAGGTGTTGAAGATGCTGATGGAGATCATGCTCAGTAACACACCGTGAATGCGGCGTTTGGGACCGCCCCAAGCGCTGAGCAATATTCCACCGGCGACACCACCAGCGGCACCCGCTGATTGCACACTGCCCAGAATGGTGGCATTATTATTGGTGCGTGCCAGGACCATTGCTGCCAGCACGGTGAACCCAAATGTGGCGGTCAGATTGATGAAAAAGAAGACCATCTGCAGCCAGAACAAACTGGGACGCTTCCAAATGTATTTAAACCCGTAACCGGCTTCCTTCCAAATACTTCCCCGGCTTTCTAGTCCTTCTTTGGTGGCTTTTGGTTGGGGAACATGGATGATCAGCAGCGCACCAATGGCGAAGAGAAAAGTGATTATGTCGATCAGAAAAACCCATGAGATTCCCAAGAAACCAATCAAGGCGCCGGCTAGAACGGGGGCGAGTATACCAGAGCCGGCTCGAGCCAGTTCCAATATCCCATTCGCACGGGCATATTGCTCTTTTGGTAGCATTACGGAAATTGCTGCGGAGAAAGCCGGCCATTGAAAAGCTTGAAATACACCGACAAATGCCCCCAGCACGTAGAGGTGCCAGATCTGAAGGGAATCGCTTGTGAACAGGATCAGCAGAATGATCGTCGCTAATCCCGCTGCCAAATCGCTGAGCATCATCACCAACTTGCGATTCCAGCGGTCCACTAAAGCGCCCGCAAAGGGACTGACTAGAACCACCGGTCCGAAAGCGAAGAATCCCGTCAGAGCTAATACTGTCGCCTGACCAGTCTCCTGCCATGCCCAGATCACAATGGCGAATTGGGTCATGCCGCTGCCCAAGAGCGAGATGGCTTGTCCTATAGCGATGATAGTAAAAGCCAGCATGCCTTGGGGCGATTTCTTTTCCATTTTGGGAAAACTCCTAGGAATTGTTATCGTCTTCTTTCTGAGGGAATGCCAGTAACAGATTTTGAGGCTTTTGCTGGTCTTGTTCTAGTACCAGAAAAAGCCTCTAATTACCCACGTTTGGGATATTACTCTGACCTCTTTTTGATTATATCAAGGTTTCTCTGACTTGTAGTCGAATTCAGAAGTACCCTCTACAGCGTTATGATCTCAGCTCTTCCAGGGCTTCATTCACAGTCAACTCTCCATTTTCGATGCGCTCTAATACATGCATAGCTTTTCCAAAATCGTTGGCTGAGTCATTAGAGTTTCCGCTCTCGGAGGTGGTGACTGCTTTCGCGTTAGTGATCTCCTCTTCTGAGGTCACGATCACCATATTACCGGATATGCTTTCAGCGCGAACTTCCGAACCTCCATCTGCTCCCAATTTGGTGTGCCAAATCCCACGCTTACGGGAACTATGAGTTGTTGGCAGGCTGGTTTCCAATCGCCCACTCATACTCTTTAGGGTTGCTGTAACGTTGGCATCCTCAGGGACGATGAGAGTTATGTGACCGGAGACGCTTTTAAAGCGGTAGCGCTCTTCATTCAGCGGGGTCTCTAAGCTGATATGACCGCTGACGGTCTGACAATTTGTCTCAGCAAATCGGCAATCGTTTGCTCGAACTCTCCCGGAAACCATCTCCACTCGTAGGGGGCCTTTGAGATTCTCGGCGTTGATGTTGCCACTCACGCTGTGGACTGTAACAGGACCACTGAGTTTTGATAAATTAAACCCACCGCTGACAGTGTTCAAGGAGAATTCCCCTTCCAAATCGGTGATCGAAGCCGCGCTACTCACACAATTTAACTTCAGGGAGCTTGAGTGGGGCACTAACAGACTGTAGTCGACTTTACAAGGTTTCCCATTTCCGAAAAGCCCCCAGGCCTTTTCGTCGAAGTGGGTTTTTATGGTCACTTGCTGCTCATTTTTTTGGTCAATTTCGATCAAAGTTTTTTTGGAGTTGCCGCTATCCGTATGTTTTACAGCGCTGATCGTGATGACTCCCTCGTCCCCGGGCTGAATATTCACTGAGCCACGGATGTTTGACAGATGTAGAGAGGGCGATCCCTCAACGGAAAGGGTGCGTTCAATGATCTCTTGTGACAATTGAGACCTCCTGATTACTCAATGAAAATTTCAATATGTTCCTGATCATCCTCGTCGATGACCTCCACGATTTTTCCCATCATATTATCGCCAATTGCTTCATCGACCGCGCTCATCAGCCCCTCCAATTCAACATCGGGGGCGAATTGTGAAGCGATATTAAGCCCGGCGTCCACAAGTTTAAGTGGTAAGTTTACATTTACCTTGGATTTACCACTGGTCAAGTCAGTTACTCGGACGCGAAGCCTGCGAGCACTGCTGATCTTAGAGGTTTGACGGGGTTTCTTTTTCGTGCTGGCGCTCAGGGCTGATAGAAGTTTCGCACCCTCCTCCGCGGTGATTTTGCCCTCCTGAATTAGTTTGAGAATTTTCAAGCGTTCTTCAGTTGTTGCCATTGGTGTACTCCTTCGTTGATAAAATTATCATCTTTTGGATCTAAAATAAATCCGTAGTAAACTTCCGGTCGCTGAGTGGGCTTCAGCCAATGAATATCTGGACGCGCTCTCCGTTCTCTCCTTCATCCACATCAATGAATAGTGGAGCTTCGATCGTCGTCGAGTCTTTAACTGCCAGTATGATCTCATCCAGGCCGGTAGCATCCACATTAGGTATGTATCGTCCAAAATTTCTCAAGATCCAGGCTGTGAATCTGAGAGGGATTGGAAAGCTGATTGCGATCCTTTCTGGTTTTTCACCAGGTTTCTGTTGGATGCGTATGTGCAACCATCGGGCGTAACGGCTACTCCAGGCTAGCGCCATAGCTGCTACGCCGATTAAAAAGGGGAACCAGGCGCAGGCGAACCAAAAACCAAAACCGTTGCTGGACCATGCCAAGTACATTAATAAACCGCCTAATATCGTGACCCCAATGCCTACCCACATGGGAATCATCCACCAGCGCCGCCATTTTTGGATGTCCTCAGGCTCGATTTGAGGTAGGGTTTCAGGATCACCCTCTCGAGAATCAATCACCTCCGCAGCGGTGCTGGCGGTGTGGGGTTCTGGGGAGGGTGCTGGGGTGGGAGGTATCTCCTGAATTGGGACGCTTGTTGCCTCTTCAGTTTTCGGAACTGTCTCCTCCAACGCTTTGATGAGTCGAAGACCTTCGTCGGGAGTGATGATACCGTCCTCGATCATTTGGAGAATCGTAATACGTTCGTCTTCAGCGGTCATGGTAGCGCTAATCCTCCTTACCCTCGAGGGCGGCTAATAGCTTCTCAGCCTCGTTCAAGCTGATTTGTTTCTCCTGCAGCATCTTTAGAATCAGCAGACGTTCATCATCGGAGACCGGCTCGCTGATGGATCTGGGGGAGGAGGTGAAGCCAGTGATACTCTCGCCGCGTTTTTGCCGCTCTCTGCGCGCCCGTCTTACGGTTGCAGCACGCGCCTTGCGTTCAGCCTTGCGTTTTGCGGCTGCTAGTTTTCGTTGGAGTTTCTCTTGAGCGCGATGGGCAGCTGCCTCGGCCCTGGCTGCAGCGCGCTCTCGTGCTTGCTCCATGCGTTGGCGAATTCGCTCAGCTTGTTCTTCCGACAGACCGGCCCCACTCAGTGATGCGGAGAGAGGTGCAAATTGAGTATCCAAGTGGTTCTCAAGCATTTCCATTTGGGCTTCAATCTGATGACTGATTCGCTCGGCCAATTCGTCCGCCATACCGCTTAATTCCCCGCCAAAATCTACATCAATCTCATCGGAAATATCCCATGCGGTTGTGAACCCTCCCAGATCGACTTTTCCGCCTGCGGATAATGTCACAGTGGGTCCACCATGCCCCAGTGTTAGTTCGTGAGTGCCTTCAGTGATGGTGTCAGATATATCCCCAAGCTTGATCCTGATTTTCTGAGCACCGCTGGTAATGTGGAATTCAGCGTTGGAGTCGCTTGGAAGTTGGCAGCGGATATTACCCCCCGCCCTGACAGTATAAGCTTGCCAGGGTACCGGGGCTAGCTCTAATGTGGTATTTCCACCAACCTTTGCGGAAACGCCGCCGCTAATATCACGTAAATGCAAGTGACCTCCAATCGCATCGCCGCTGAATTGCCCGTCCACGTCCCGTATTACGGCGTTGCCACCCACGTTGTTGACTTCCAAGTCGCCTCGTAAACGACGGGCTGAGAGATCGCTGCTGACCGTGCTTAGGTGGGTGGTGCTAACATCTCGCAGCACAAGATCTCCAGCCACTTCCTGCACCTCTAATTCGCCTTCCAGCGCTTTGAATGCCCCGTCACCAAGAATGGTTCGAACCTGCAGAGAAGCACCATGCGGCAGGAGGAGAATACAATCGTCGGCGCAGTCCAAATGGATGGCTTCCTCTCCTTCAACCAAAACCAGATCGTCTTCTTCACCGATCTTGGCAACGAGTTCGCTGCGATCCCAGCCTTTTACTTGCAAATCCCCTCGAATCTCGTCAACGATGATTATGGGATTTTCAGTTACAGCTATGCTTTTTTTCGCCATATACAAGTTCCTTCTGCACATCTAGAATGGTGGGTTTCGATCCTCACCAATGTCTTATTTACTCGCCCTCTTCCAGCATACGCATGGCATCTTCATAGGAAATTTCCCCTTGTTCCAGTTCTTCGAGGATGCGACGGCGTTCTTGATCGCTCAGCATGGATTGATCGTCTTCCCCTGGTTCATAGCCCAGAGCGCGGATGACCTCATGGAGGCGATTGCGTATGGTAGGGTAGGAGAGACCCAGCTCAGCTTCCATCCGGGTGATCTTCCCTTCGCAGCGCACAAAAGTCTCCACGAAGTCTAGTTGTTGAATGGAAAGCTGTGAGAAAGTGCCGCTGGTAAAGCGACCTTCGATGGTGCTGTCACAATCACGGCAGTATATTCTAGTTACGGTGATTTCACCATCGCATAATGGGCATTTGTTGGGTAATTGGTGCATGAAACTGATCCTTGTGGTAGTTAATTTATTGATTTTGTAAATATTATACGAATATATTTGAAAATGTCAAGTTAATAATTAATATTATCAATACAATCGTTGATAATTTTTAATTAAATCACAAAATTAGTACAGATTTGGAAAAGACAGGTTTTGTTTGGAATTACACCAATGACCCCCGTGCGGGAATTGCCTCATTGCTCTTCGGCGGTGACCAGACTGGTTTGGTTAGAGCATTCACACGCTGTGACAGTTTGAGAAAAGCGGGTCAGGGTGCCCAAATATGGGAGCGTACCGTTGTGAGCGATCCAGCCTTCCAGGTTAAAAGCCAGCGGACCATCAGCAGGGATCCACTCTCCGTTGTACTTTCGGGCGATGTGGATGTGAGTGCCGGTTGTGCGACCACCTTCACAGGAAGGGTGCCCGAGTGGGTCGCCAGCCTGTACTTGAGTACCCAGTGGGGTGCGGTCTTTTGAGGCGATATGTAGATAGAAAACCGTCCATCCAGTGCGAATGTCTCCGTCGCCATCTAAATCGAGTTCTAGGATGCCATCTCCGGTCCGGGCGACGACACCCGCCGCTGGGGCGGTGGTCCACTCGGGAGAAGATATACAGCCGCTTAAAGTGGAGGGTGGTGCGAAGTCAAGCGCTGCCCAGGGTTCTCCGCTTCCCCAACCGGTATGCGGACCACCAGTGTACGCCCAGGATTTTCCGCTTTCAAAGGGTAAAAGCATCTCGGGCTGTTGTAAACTACCAGGAATGTGAGCTTGGTCATTCTCCCAAGGATCTCCAAACAGAGCGCTGTAAGTCTTGGCAAAGCCATCGGGGCCGATGGCGTGATTATAGATGTCCTTAGGTTGTTCAAGGGAGAAGTAATACATTAAAGCTGCGCTAGCGGCGGTCTGCCAGGGGTCGGGGCGCTCGATGGTCCCGTCGTTGTGGTTGATGACGGTCAAGTTTCCTGTGCGCCAGCCGTAATATCCCTGGTTCAATCTGTCCGCTGCCCAGATCAGCTGGAGATAGAACCCGCGGTGACCTTGGTCGTGATAACCTAATGGGTATTGATCGAGGTCTTCGGGGGGCACAGGTTGGCTGACAGCGCCCAATTGGTAATCGAGTAGTGCGAGCAACAGCTGCGGGCTGAGACTGAAGTTCGTGGCTACTAAATCCACGATTCCTGCTCCGCTGCGGGCTGCTCCGGCGGCATAGTCGCGGTAGTATCGCAGCCAACCCGAAGAGTTATCCAAGTAAGTCTGAGTGTCAAAGTCTTGTTGTGCTGGTCCGTTGACGAAGAGACTGTCCGGTAGAATTTGATCGGGGGAGCCCCAGAAAGGGACGAAATAGATCGGAATCTGCATGGGCATCCCTGGGGGGAGCGTGGTGACATCCTCAGGAATGATGAGGTTGTTCTCGCGAATCTCATCGACGCTGGTGTTGAACCGCGCTGCCAAAGCTGGCAAAGTGTCGCCGGTCTGGACCGTGTAGTCCACTAACTCTCCCGGAGCGTAATTGGGGCGTTCCGGGAAGGGGGTAATGGTTGCTGATTCCCCTTCGCTTACCGAAGATAATGAAGTTGGTGTTGGGTTTTGTTGGTTTGAGGATTGATCGTCGGCGGACGCGGCTTGAGGCTGGCAAGCGCTGAGAAGGTAGGCAGCCAAAAGAAGAAGACTAAGCCGCAGAAATATGCGATCTTTATGCAGAATAGTACGCATAGCGTTATTTTCCATTACTCATCCCGGATGATATGCGTCTCGAAAGAGCCATAGGGGTGAGCAATAATGGTTCGATCGTCTTTGGTTAGGGTTCCGTCATAAGGGAAATCACCAGCGTGTGCCGTCCAGCCGTCTAAGACAAAGGGAATGGTACCATCAGCTGGGATCCACTGACCGTTGTATTTGCGGGCGATGTGTACATGGGTACCTGTGGCGTGACCACCTTCGCATGAGGGGTGTCCTATCCGATCACCAGCTTGTAGGTACGTCCCCAATGGAACCCGGTCTCGGTCTTCGATGTGTAGGTACATCAGCACCCAACCTGTTTGTTCTTGCCCGTCACCATCTAAATCCTGAATGACGGTCCCGAATTCAGATCTAACTACGCGGCCATCGGTCATGGCGACTACCCATGTGTTCGATGAGTAACAACCGCTCTCCTCGATGGAGGGTGCGAAATCCAAAGCAGCCCAAGGACCATTGTTTTCGAATGCACGGTGCGGGCCACCTGTATACGCCCATATCTTACCCGCTTCGAAGGGTAATGTTAGGGTTGGTTGGGTAAGGTCGGAAGGCAGGAGCGGTTCTATCTGTTGGGCCCGTGTCCATGGGTTGCCAAACATTTCCTCATAGAGCGCGGGGAAGCCGTTGATGGGATCTAGAGCCTGCTCCCATCCTTCTTCATCATAAAGTTGAGCGAAAAAATATTCCAAGGCGACGGTTGCAGCGTTCAATTCGGGGTCCGGGCGGACGATTTTACCACTGCTAAGGGGGAACTCGTCAAGAGCCCCAGTGATCCAGCCGTAATAACCCTCGGAGAGCTCATGGGCAGCCCATACTAATTGTCCGTACAAGTCCTTTCGATAGTTTTGAGTGGCATTTAGGGCGTACTCAAAGGTCGCATCCTCCTGTAAGGGACCTAGTACGCAGCCGCTTTGGTATTCCAGTAGAGCTAGTAGCAGTCGTGGGTTGATGGAGTTCTCCAGTGCCACTCGTGCCACCACATCGGACGATCGGGTCCATCCGGTGATCATTAGGTACTGGCGGTGTGTGCTTAGAAAGCCGTCTTTCTGGCTTAGATATTCAGTTACGTTGAAGTCCAAAGAGGAGGAGCAGTAGACCAGCTCGGAATCCGGTAGTAGAGAGGAGGAAAATGGTGTATTTCCAATGGCAAGTGGCGGCTCCTTTTCAATTTGAGTTTGTTGTGTGGGGGAAGCAGTAGCTGATGTTGGAGTGGGGAGTGGGGGTAAGGGAGTGCTAGTATGGGTTTTGGTTGTGCTGATTTCAATAGTGGATTGGGGAGAGTATGTCGAGGTTGGATTATTTGTAATTGAGATGGTGGATTGCTTTGGGGGGATAAAGAGAGTGGGTTGTATCTGGGCGCGGATAGGGATGCAGGAGCTGAGCGGGAGAGTAAGAAGCAGCAAGCAGAGACGTAGGTGGTATTGCACGGTCTCACTACTGGTCGCGGCTGATGCGGCTGGTGAATGCTCCAACTTGGCTGGCTACCACGACTTGATCCCCTCGGGTTAGCGTTCCTTTGTAGGGTTGCAACCCGGCATGCACACGCCAACCACTCAAAACGAAGGGGATCGGCCCGTCTGCGGTCATCCATTCCCCATTGAATTTACGAGCAATATGGGTGTGCGTTCCAGTAGCCCGTCCTCCTTCACAGGAAGGATACCCAAGGAAATCGCCCGTCTCGACCCAGGTTCCTGCGGGAATGCGGTTCTTATTGGCGATGTGCAGGTAGATGATCGCCCAGCCGGTCTGCTCATTGCCGTCGCCGTCTAGGTCGAGGACAACGATATTTCGGTCGGAACGCACTACTAAGCCTGGGGCGGAAGCCGTCACAAGCGAGGTGGATTCCACACAGCCGCTTTGTGTGCTGGCTGGTGCGAAGTCCACGGCAGCCCAAGAGCCATCACGTTCCCAGGCGCCGTGAGGGCCTCCGGTGTAGCTCCAAATCGGGCCGATCAAAAATGGGAGTGCTAGTTCCGGTTGAGTCAAATCAGGGGGAAAGAGCGGTTCCACAGTCTGGGCGCGCAGCCACGGGTTACCAAACATCTCCGCATAAAGGGCTGGGAAACCGTTGTCTGGATCTAGAACTTGAACCCACCCTTGACTGTCGTATAACTGGGCAAAGAAATATTGCAGAGCCGCAGTGCCAGCGTTGAGTTCGGGGGATAGGCGCGCTACTGCACCATCGGAGAAATGTATCTCCGTCAATCTACCTTCACGCCAATCATAATATCCGATCGAAAGCTGGTTAACAGCCCACTTCAATTGCCGCAGTAGATCTTTCTGGCTGAACTCAATGTATCCCATAGGGTAGTCTCGTTTGGCGAAGTTTTCCGGTTGCCCATATACCCAACTGCTTTGGTATTCCAGTAATGCAATTAACAAGCGTGGATTGATGGAGTTGTCAAGCGCTACCATTTCCAATACCTGAGCGCCTTTGCTCTCTCCTGTGCTGCCCAAATACTCGTGGTACTCGCTGAGATACCCCCCAGCTTCTTCAATGAAAGAATTCGCATCGAAATCCATCGCTGAGGGGGAATAGACTAACTCGCTGTCCGGCAACAAATGGAGGGGGGAGGTAGTGTTGGAGAGACGGTTCGGGATGATGAGCAGTTGATTGGGGTTGATAAAACTTGTTTCCGGTATCAGATCGGGGGAGGTGATCTCTTCGGGCTGCACTCCGAATCTTACAGCCAATACGGGCAATGTGTCGCCAGCTTGTGTGTAATATAAAAGGGGACCGCTGTTTATGGGTGTGGTTGTGGGAGAGATATCACCTGCACCGCCGATCCCACCGTTCGTGGGTAGAGGTGTTTGGTTGGTGCTATTGCTTGATGTGTCTTCTGGAGATGGAGTTGAAGGATTATCCTGAAAAGCAATAATTAGGGTGGGCGTTGTGAGCAGATCGATGGGGATGTTGGTTTCCTCCGCGCTGGAAGGTGGCAGAAAGGCTGGAGGATTTTTGCGGGGCATGTTGCAGCCCATCAAAAAAAGAAGAATCAGGGTGTAGAAGGGTATACGTTTCACGTTAGCGTTTGATACTGTTTTCTGGGGAGCGCCCATTCCAGGCTTCAACGGTTTGTCTACCGCGTTGGAGAAAGCCATCGTATTCAGTTCCAGTTCCGATAGAGACCCACCCATCGAGAACAAAAGGGATGTTCTGATCAGCTGGTATCCACTCACCATTATAGCGTCGGGCGATGTGAAGATGGGTCCCGGTAGAGACGCCGCCTTCGCAAGAGGGGTGACCGATGCGGATGCCCACGCTGATATATTCGCCAGTTTGAACGCGGTCTCGGGATTCTACATGCATATAAAGGATGGTCCATCCGGTTTGCTCTAAACCGTCTCCGTCCAGGTCTTGTACCACAGCGCCATTTTTAGATCGCACAATGAGCCCATCTGTCATGGCGACGATCCAGTCATCGCTAATGACGCAACCTAATGCTTCATTGGGAGGGGCGAAATCAAGGGCTGCCCAGGCGGATCCGTCCCCCCAACCCCCGTGGGGACCTCCGGTATACGCCCATTCCACCCCGCTTTCAAAGGGTAGTTGGAGGGTGGGTTGGGCAAGATTCTCAGGCAGGAGAGGTTCAAAGGTGTAGTCGAACGGGTAGCCAAATAATTGGTTGAAGGTGGCAAATAGACCGTTTTTGTTAACTGCTTTGTTCCATTTGTTCCGTACGTAAAGTTGAGCGAAAAAATGCTGTACGCCAGCGGTACCGGCGTTAATGGTTGGGTTTATAGGGACAACGTTGCCATCCGCCAAGATCCAAGTTGCCGCGCCATTCACCCGCCACAGGTAATATCCTCGATTGAGCTGGTTGGCTGCCCAAGACAACTGCCGGTATAGGCCATCGCGCCAAGGGTCCTGCCAACCGATTGGATATTCCAGGGTATTGTCTTTGGGATTGGATTTAGTGACCCACTTGCTTTGGTATTCCAGCACAGCCAGTAGCAAACGTGGGTTGACGGAAAATTCCTTGGCAACACGGTTTACGATTTGTGGACCGCTGATTGTTTCTCCATCGATTTCTTCCCAATACTGCGCCAGGTAACCCTTCTCTTGACTTATAAAGGATTCCACCCTGAACTCAGCAGTGAATGGTCCTGCAACCAGTTCGGAGTCAGGTATGATCTTAAAGCCGGAACCGATGTTATCAGGATTGGGAGGGGGGATAAGCAGAACCTGACCGATCTCGAGTAAATTAGGGTTTGTAATGTTATTATCTTGGACGATTTGCTCAATGGGGATACCGTAATTTTGAGCGATTCGACCTAAGGTGTCACCTGCTTGGACGACATACTCTTCAGGAGTGGAACGGATTGAGGGCAGCTGATGGGGTGCGTCTGGGGTGGGGGTGAGTATTGGATCACCGGGAGCTCGAGTTGGTGGCACGTAACTTGTATCCAGGTTAACTTCGATGGTACTGGTTGTAGTAAAAGAAGAGTATATCGATCCTGGTGTCAGCCATGGGGCAGAGTGCGTATCGACTGAACGGGTGCATGCAGCGATCGGAAGAAGGATAAATACAGAGATGAGCACCGCATTTCGGGTGCTTAATAACTTGGTGGATCGATTCATGGGCGTTTTTACTTTGGACATTGAACAAGAATTTGCCCGCGAGGGTTACCTGCTACAGCCCTTGGTTGATTCTACCCTGAAGGGAATATGAGAGCAAGTGACTATGTGTACGGACTATAGTTATAACAGTGAGTGTGCTGTCGGTTTGGTGTTTGAACGTTTTAATCATCCATACCCAAAATCACCAGTCCCAATTTGTCTGACACGAATTTCATGCATACGAGTACATTGATGTTGCTAGTTTCGTGCCAAGTATTCTTTTGGCCTGATTTTGGGCAGCCTTTATTTCGGCTGCGTGCGGTTAAATGTGATTTGAATGGGTCTTCTGGATAGATGGGTTTGTTTTAACATTGAAAAAGAATTATGCTATACTTGTTTCGTGAATAACCGGCATATCTGGCAAATTTGGGCTCAATACCTTCACCGATGGGGGATAAACGACTTGGTGGCCGTTTTCCTTGAGGCTGCCGGTCCACTTACTTTACTTGGTGCGCAAATCGTTTACTTGGGTCAACCGATGCTCTCCACTTTCGTGCCTATCGGACACCTTGAGGCGATGACAAAGATGTTGGAAAAACCTTCAGAAACAAAGGCCTTCATTGATTTCCTCAGATTGGAGGCGGGCGTATAGTGACTCTTTCCGGACTGGTTGGACTATTATTTATTC
>JASFVL010000075.1:0-13362 GCA_050049875.1 Anaerolineales bacterium | reverse complement strand
TGTCCAACGAATCTTTATGATCCCGAAAACAATAGCCATCATATTGATGGCCACCTTTTCCTTGGCAAGTTCCATCACCAATGAAATCCGCTTGACCTAGGAAGTGATTCTCGACCTTTTTCCCCAATACATCTTTGACATGCTTGTCGAAATACACCCCACTATCCAAAACTGCCACTGTAACCCCCTTACCCGTGATGGTTGAACCGTCTGGGAGTGTGGTTTGGTGGAGCACATCTGCCCCGACATCGATGACAACCGGGTAAGCCAACTGCCATACGCTCAAATCGTCGGTGGGGGAGACATCCGGGCTGCCCTCCCAATAGTCCGGTAAGGATCCAATGCTGACCAATTCTTGGTCGCCTACTGTCACGATCGCATCACCGGTCAGCGGATTGATCGTTGGGGTTTGTTTAATTTTGTCATCGACCTGTAGTAGGGTGATCAATTGGCCGTTTGGATTAAGGACCATCAAGTCTTGCCCCTCACTGCCTAGAATCAAATTACCAGCTTCGTCCAATGCTGGGCTCGCTTTGATCTTGCCTTGGGTGTAGGTACGCCACAGCTCTGTCCCATCGTTCGCATCCAGCGCGTAAAGGGTGTTGTCCTCGGCAGCTACGTAAAGGGTGGCTTCATCCTTCGATAGAACTGGGGAGGTCTTGAATTTTCCAGAATCGGAGTGAAACACAAAACGTACTTGGCCCTCGGGATCCAAAGCAAATAAAATGCCATTTTCTGTTACCACGAAAAAGGTGCCAGTGCTTGTTAATGCGGGCTGTGCTTTGACCTTATCATCTGTGAAAAAATGGTATTGCAAAGCCCCTTCCGATGTAACAGCATAGACATGCTCGTTTTCACCGGCGAAATAAATGGTGTTATCCACTCCGATAAGGGGGTTCATTTTGAAGGGGGCACCCTCGTTGGCAATGAATGTCCATTTGAGACTGCCATCTGGGTTCACCGCCCAAAGGTACCCTTTTTCGCTGAGCAGGTAAATCGTCCCATCGGGACCAACGGCTGGGGAAGTCTCGATATCTCCATCGCCATTCAATGTCGAAACCCACAGCAACTGGCCGCTAATCGGGTCGAGGGCATACAGATGACGTTTCTCATCGGCCGCGTAGATCTCCCCGTTCGGACCCGTCACTACCCCTCCACGGAATTTGTCAGCGACATCGTTAAATACCCAGCGGGTGGAACCATCCTGGTTGAGAGCGTAGATCCTTTTTTCTTCATCCGCCAGGAAGATTCCGCCATCCTCTCCGACTGCAATGGAGGATTTGTGCTTTCCCCCGATATTTAACCGAGTTCGCTCGCTCTCATCCGGGTTTGCGATCAGAACTTTGCCGTTCTCGGTGACTGAAATATAGCCACCATCAGGCAGAGCCGCGACAGGAGACTTTAGCTTGTCCCCAAGCCCATGTTTAGCCTTTTTGGCGCGCCTTCCGGTAACCCAACCATCACCTTCGGGCTGGTCAGCGGTTCGGACCTGCTTATTCGCGACCAGCGACCGGATCCCGGGTAGTTTTGTTATATTTTCAATTTGATCGCTCGGGACATCTGCTGCAACAGCATCAATGAGCCACAAATCGCTGGTTATCTGACCTCCATGTTGCTCCACCGCTCTGCTGGCGTAGTTCGAACTGGACCCAGTGACGATTACCGAAGTGATAGCAGAGCCTCCAGCGGTCAGACCAGGCTCGATATAGACCGGTGGTAGCGCATATAGCTCCGGCAAGAATATAGCACTCAATAGAAATGAGCACGCGATAACGATAGAGAAGAATTTCACCCCGATTTTCATGGCTAATTCCTTTACAAAATATTCCTTCTGAGACAAATTCCTATAGAATTGCATAGGAGGCTATAACTTCATTAAGATCTCATTCGTTCCAAGCGATGCTGGCCCAGTTGACGCCAGACCCATATCTATCGTCCGTTTTGGTTACACTCACTGAACAAAGATCACGGATGCTGGTAATCATTGTCCGAATTTGAATTTTTCTTATCATCATTTACTTACCTCCGGGTTGATCTGCTCGCATTGCTCGCGGTTTATCGGATATTTAGAAATGAGAAGCCCTGCAAATACTTGGGGTTATATGGCTTCAATACAAAAAAGCTTATCAAGATCAACCCTGCTAGCAGCCTGATAAGCTTCCTTGTGGAGCATGAGGCAGCCCGGCGACCATACGGCGATGATTACCGCTTAGGCCCGTAGCTTTGCGTCCCCGGCTTTCACCGGGTTTGCCTTTTCTGATGTCCTACTCTTTTCCGGTACACCTCCTTGGTGTCAAAAAAACGGAAACCCCTTAGCTTCGGACTGCCTAAGGGGTTTATGTTTAAAAGAATCTTGGCTTAGGCAGTCCGGCGGTCATACGGAAAACTAATCTCCGCTTAGACCCGTAACTTTGCGCCCCTGCCTTTCGACAGGTTTGCCTTTTCTTGCCTTTGGTGGTTTTGATTTTAACGTTCTGGTCTCATTATATAGGATTTTTCCAGCCTGTGGGTAATACTGTCACACAATCGGTTGGTGAACTTCGGCGTACTCACCTTCGAAAGGGGAGCGGGCTAAAATCGTTTGATTATGAGTCTAGGTACAATTTTCATCGGAATTGACCTAAACAGTGACTTTCCCCTCGCTTCTTATCCATCTCGCTAATACCTCCTCAACAAAAGAGTTGTGCTTACAATGACTGTTTCGACACCGAAACACTCAGAGGCGATCATTTTTGTAGCTTTCTGATAGTTAAATCAGCCACCCTCTGATCACCTCAATCGCGCTCAGATCATCCAAGGTCCACTCGTCGATATCCTTATACTCCTCCGAGGGAAACGCAGCTCTCCGTTAAGCTCATCCGCTCGAAACCGGGTAGCAACGACGATCTCAGCTCGGATTTCGTGGTCCCGGTCCTTATCACCCACCAGTTGACATGGCACGCAAAGCGATTCCCACAAGGAATAACGCTAATAAACTGTAAACTAAAACAGTTGAGCGATCCTCCCGCCCTTTGGTGTAAATATATGCTGCAGGTATCCCTGTTGCAGCGACAACGCCATACAAGATATGGATCCATCCTCGATCAGGTTGCAATCCCGTCAGCCATAGATAACCTCCCAACAATCCCTGCACGATAATGAGAATCTCAGCGATAATCAACGCACCCCAAAAACTGCTTCCCACACCCTCCTTTCGAAAGAAGCGCCACAAGCCCCATCCGACCATGACAATCAAATATAAAAGTACCGTGTTGGCTAAGCGTCCATGCACATCCGTAAGCGACATCGAAACCTCCAATAATTCTACAAATCTAGGATATACACATTCGAAAGGGGTTTTGAGGATGGAATTGGGCGGCACAATAATTCCAAGGTTGTT
Source organism: Anaerolineales bacterium (assembly GCA_050049875.1). GTDB lineage: Bacteria > Chloroflexota > Anaerolineae > Anaerolineales > UBA11858 > JASFVL01. The sequence goes on along the minus strand of JASFVL010000075.1, from coordinate 9,983 downwards.
CCCTATCTAAATGTGTAAAATCAAAACTTTTGAAGGGTGAATGCAATATCACCCTTTTGAATAAATTAAATAACTCCCCAGATTTTACCAGCGGATTGATAAAGAGACTGGTTTCTGGTACACTATTTACCCGTTTAGTCCGATTATATTTACCATCGTCAATATCTAGCGCAGTCTGCTGCTGAACCTAAAACAAAATCAATACCTGAGGGCATTTCAACGCTTTGATTTCAACGACCGAACAGGCTTGTTGAAAACGCCCTTCTTTCTTTAAACCAACAAAATGGAGAAGAAGTATGTCCGATGAATCTGCTGAAGAAAAAACCAACTTAAATCGTCGAGAGTTTCTCAATTTAGCTTGGCTAGCCTCTCTGGGTTTCCTGTTCGTCGACCTTGCCGGCGTCACCTACCTCTTCACAATGCCACGCTTCAAAGAAGGAGAATTCGGCGGTTTATTCACTCTTGGTAATCCTGATGAACTACCTGAAGTTGGCACATCTCCTGTAAATTATCCTAAATTGAAATTCTGGCTCGTCCGTACTGATGATGGAATTGCAGCACTTTATAAGGTTTGCACCCATCTTGGCTGTCTATATGGGTGGAATGACCAGGAAAACAAGTTCATTTGCCCTTGCCATGGATCTCAATTTGAGTACGATGGCACCTATATTAGTGGCCCCGCGCCGCGCAGTTTGGATCGTTTTGTCGTCCAAGCCGTAGATCCAAATACCGAAGAACTAATCACCGAAACCAACGTTGAAGGCGCACCCCTATCCATCCCAGACCAACAGGGTGTAGTCATCAGAATTGATACTGGGTCAAGAATTACAGGTGAGCGTCACGGATAATTCTAAACGATTAGATTGCATTTGTGAGCAATGTGCTTATCCTTAGAAGATTCAACAAATAAAATAACACCCTTCAGTTCAAGAGAGAATATATATGCTGAAATCTTTAAACCTAAAAGATGTCCGAGAAAAAATAGCTGAAGCAGTTGACGAGCGAGTTAGAATCATCACAGCTGGGCTCAGCATTACCGAGTTGCGTGCAATTATGCGCGGCGATCCCCCCACCGAGAGACCCAACCCGCGTTACCGAGTCCATGTAACAAGCTTTCTATTTCATATTCGGCCAAAGTTCTACCAAAAAGCCAGCACGATCTTCACTCACACCTGGCGGCTTGGTTTCTTCACCGCCTTCTTTTTCTTCATCGAAGTTTTTACCGGTTTAATCTTAATGATTTACTACACGCCTTCACCAGCGGAGGCGTACTCCTCTATCCAAGAAATAATGAGCAATGTGCCCTACGGGAAACTCCTGCGTGACATCCACCGCCTTGGAGCCGAGGGGATGGTTATTTTTACTGCACTGCATATGCTTAGAACTTACTTAACCGGATCTTACAAAAAAGAACGCTCATTTACTTGGTTAACAGGTGTTGTACTGCTCGGAATCACCCTTGCCTTGAGTTTCAGCGGCTATCTGCTCCCCTGGGACCAACTCGCATATTGGGCTGTAACCATCGGCACCAGCATGGCAGAAGCATTTCCACTCATTGGTGAAGAATTAAACCTGCTCTTGCGTGGCGCTCCGGATATCGGCGCAGGAGGACTGCTGCGCTTCTATTTAGGGCATGTTGTGCTCCTCCCCTTCGCAGCCATCCTCATAATCAGCATTCATTACTACAAAGTTGCTCGTGAGCACAGCATCTCATTACCCTCCAGTGTTGAAGAGGAGGATTTATCCCCGGACGAAGCAAAAGAGGCAAAACGCCGCATCGACCTCATCCCTGACTTGCTCACTCACGAGATGTTTCTAACAACTTTGGGTCTCCTGATCTTGGTTGTTGGAGCAGGATACCTCTACAGCGCTCCACTAGAACATATCGCCAACCCACAGCAAACACCTTTGGATACTAAAGCGCCGTGGTACTTCTGGTGGCTCCAGGGAATGCTCAAGTTGGGTGACAAGACTTTAATGGGTGTTATCCTGCCGGGCATCATTACAGGACTGCTGATTGCCATTCCTTACATTGACCGTAATCCCCATAGGAGAGCACATAAACGCCCCATTGCCATTGCACTTGGTTTACTCGGTGTCATAACCCTCGTCGTTCTGAGCTACGTGGGGACCCCCGAATACCTAATTGAAACGCCACCGGCAACACGAATCATCCAGGATTTGGCTCCGGAGGAAGGACTTGGACCGCTAAGAGCAGTTCCCTATGAACAATTGCAACCGGGTTTCTACGAGGTAAACACAACGCCTACAGAAAACCTTTGTCCGGACATCAATTTTGGATGCCCGGAATTAGAAGAGGTCTTCAGCGAATTCACAATCAGAGTAAATGAAGTTGCTGAACAGGGTGAATTGCCTGAAGTTGAAGCGGTCCTCGTCATTGAGGATTGGCAAGAAGACCTTAAAAAAGTAACCCCTCGTATCATTTGGACGGATTCCGAGAGTGAAGATCGCAAATCATACGAGCGGCATATCTTTCTCCATCGCAACCACAATCGTGATGAATGAGTACCCTTAGGATATTCATCCACATCCATTGAGAAATGTGAAAACTATATGACACGTACACAGATCGAAATTCTTCTGGGAATTATCCTGGTAACTATCACCGGTATCGTCCTGATCATCATCGGATTGAACGAAGAAGATCGGATGGCTGAATTTGAGGAATACCAAATTGCACAAGAGATCGAGGTTGGAGCTGAGCTCTACGAAAATAACTGCCGAGGTTGTCACGGTATAAGGGGAGAAGGCGTACCTAGTTTAGCTCCACCACTTAATGACGCCCATTTCTTCACCAACCGTTTAGACGAAGTTGGTTGGGAAGGAGCGCTTCATGATTACATCATTGCTACAGTCTCAACTGGGAGACAGGTATCCACTCGACCAGATCTATATCCCGGTGCTGGGAGTCCGGCTATGCCAACTTGGTCAGAGCGTTTCGGGGGACCCTTGCGTGATAACCAAATTGAGGCAATTTCCAGCTTTATCATGAATTGGGAATCCACGGCTCTAGGAGAAGTAGAAATCGGAGAACTTCCCACCCCTACCCCCCTTCCAGGTGAAGAGGAGGTTGATGATCCAGTCGCGCGCGGCTTAACCGTTTACAACAACAACGGTTGTGGAGGTTGCCATACCATTGAGGGTATCAGTACTGGAGCAGTTGGTCCAATTCTGTCCCAAATCGGGGAAGTTGCCGCTGATCGTCAAGATGGTATGTCGCCCGAAGATTATTTGCGCGAATCCATCTTAAATCCTTCCGCTCATATTGTTGAGGGCTACGACGATATGATGCCGAAGAATTTTGGTGACAGCCTCAGCGATGATGAATTAAGTGATTTGGTTGCCTTTTTAATGGCTCAAAAGTAGGAGTGAACACATGCGCAATATCCGCCTGCATCATTTGGGCATCGCGCTGCTTGGATTGGTAGTCTTTTTTACTGGTTGGAGCAGTAGAACCTGGGCTCAAGAAGGGGTTGATGATGAGACCTTACAACTGGGCGCTCAAGTTTATCTTGAGAACTGCGCGGTTTGCCATGGACCAAATGGAGAAGGGCGTGTCGGTGCTACCTTAGCGAAAGACTGGCCATCCATTCGCCCCGATTTAGTAACCAGAAATACTATCGCCAACGGCGTAGAAAGTTCGATAATGCCCGCCTGGAGCAGAGCTAATGGTGGCCCATTATCAGACACGGAAATCGATGCTGTTGTCCTTTTTATTTTGAGCTGGCAGACGGGTGGAGCTCCGCAAATAACCCCTGCACCAACTTCTACTAGCCTTCCTGAGATTCCTACGGTCCCAAATGTGGAAGGAGATCCAAACCAAGGAGCCATCTTATACGAAAACAATTGTGAAGTCTGCCACGGTAGCGAGGGGGAAGGGAGAGTGGGTGCCACCTTAGACAGAGAATGGCCCTCCTTCCGTCCAGACTTAACCATAAAATCAACTATCTCAAGCGGGGTGGAAGGCTCCACGATGCCCGCTTGGAGTATTGAGAACGGTGGGCCACTCAAAGAAGCACAAATCAACGACTTAGTAGCCTACATCATGACATGGAGCGGCGCACCTGAAGCCGAAATCCCTACTCCAACCCCTGAAGTTGAATCCCCTTTCACCGGTTGGTTGGGGGTCATCCTTACTGGTATAATTTTCGTGCTGTTAATCGCAGTGATACTTTTTGCACAACGACGTGGCTAGCAATTGCTACCATGAAAAGCCGCACTTTTCTCGGATCAATCATCCCCCTAATACTGCTACCCCTGGTGGTGGGTTGGCAAGACTATACGAATGCAAACGCCAATTTGAACACCAGCCAGGTGTCCTTATCGGGAGTCGATGAAAACTTTTGGCAGCCCTCTTACCTAAAAAGATCGTTAAGAGCAGAACACAACGCCACACCTACACCAACAACTGCACCACAAATAACACCGCAGGTTAGACCCCAAGTTAGCAGCCTCGGTATCATTCTTGGCGCGATCGTTATCGTTATAATCATTATCGGGGGTGTGGTCTGGTCAGGATTTTTGAGAGGCTCTCTCAAGCGTTGACATCCCAGCTATCCTACGGTATCCTACAGACCGAACCGCCGGGTGGGTCCGACGCGGCAGAACCCTTCGAATCGTGCCAGGTCCGAGAGGAAGCAGCACTAAGGAGGTGTATCTGGGTGCCGTCGGGTTGCCTACTCGACGGTTCCTTATTTTAGTTGTGATTGGGTGTCTTTGCTGTCTATATACCTAACCAACATCACTTTTCTGACAACATTCAAGTCCGCATACCTATTAAAACATCCCAGATTCTCGATAATCTTGATTGTGTTTTAGTTTTTCTGTAAATTGCTAGTGAACCCCCGCAATTTACATAAAAAAATCACTGCATAATCATAATCTTCTGATAGAATATCCCCCGTTATGAGAAAAAAGCACCTGCGCTTGCTAGCAACAGCTCTTTCTTTGGCTGGGTTACTACTGATCATTTATAGCAGCCGTAAAACAGTCCATCTGGTTGTGGATGGAGAAGTTCATACGATCACAACCCAAGCTTTGAGGGTGAGTGACCTGCTAGAAAGTGCTGAGGTGGTCTATGATGATCAAGACATCCTCAAACCTCCAGCAAGCTCTTGGTTGAGGGATGGAGATACGATAACCCTAGATCACACTGCACAGGTAGTGATCCGTGTTGGCGGCGAAACACACACGTTAGTAACAGCAGAGCGCCTCCCAGCAAATTTGTTAGCCCTTACCGATCAACCACTTTATCCTGACGATTTAGTATTTGTCGATGGTGAAACACATGACCCTGATCAACCTCTGACTCCCTCCCGTCAGTATGTAATCGAAATTCAACGTGCGACTCGTATAAAACTGGTTGAAGGTGATCAAGAGCATTCTTTCACCTCAACAGCGAGAACCTTGGGGGAAGCACTAAACCAAGAAGGAATCACCCTTATCAGCGGTGACCTCTTGAAACCACCGCCCAAGACAATTCTGCAACCTGGGACCTTGGAGGCTGAGTTGAAACGCTCCCAACAGATCAAGATAGTGGTCCAAGGTGAAACGATCATTACTCGGACGACCGCATCGTCTGTTGGCAAAGCCTTAGCTGATGTAGGACTACCCCTTCAAGGACTGGATTACAGTCAGCCGGATGAGGCAAATAAGGTACCTGCGAATAAAACCATTCAAGTCACTAGGGTGAGAGAGGAGATCATCCTCGAAAATGAACCTCTACCTTTTGAATCTCAATTTTTGGCTCTCCCAGAGGTTGAACTGGATACACAACAAATTGTTCAAGTGGGTGCGTATGGATTGGCATCCAAAAGGGTCCGGGTTTATTATGAAGCCCAACCTGACCAAGCGGATTGGGAGGAAATATCACGCAAGGTTGAGGATGAATGGGTTGCTCGGGAACCCAAACCCCGCATTGTTGGATACGGCACAAATATCGTTGTGCGTTCCACGAATACACCTGACGGTCAGATTCGTTATTGGCGGGCAGTAGAGGTTTACGCCTCCTCCTATTCACCATGCCGCTCAGGTGTACCCAATAAGTGCTATCCCAACACATCCAGTGGGAAACCAGTGCAAAAGGGTGTGATCGCTGTCACCCTATCGTGGTATCGCTACATGCAGGGACAGCGCGTTTACATCCCTGGATATGGCTTCGCTACAATTGAAGATGTGGGTGGAGGGTTGCCTGGGCAGCACTGGGTCGATCTGGGTTATAGCGATGAAGAATGGGTCGGTTGGGGTCAAAACGTCACAGTATATTTTTTAGCACCCCCACCGGAAAACATCATGTGGATTTTAGATTAATTGATCTGACCTTAACTATCAACGCTATTCCAATCCAACAGTCTAGCGATATCTGAAAAATCATTGACCACAAAGCTACCGGAATCAATAACAAGAGCCTTAAGACCAGTACTGACCCTCTTCTCAGGTCAAACCGCACAACAAGGCATCATCGCTGCAGCAGATCAGGGGATTATCAGCATTACAAATTTTGCATCCGCTCTGCTCTTAGCCCGCGCAGTTGAACCTACCGAATTCGGGGTATACGCAGTAGGATTTCTATTACTACACCTATTACGCGCACTTCAAGACGGTTTGATCGTGCAACCTCTTAGCACGTACGGTCCGGTCATGGAGATTGGCGCTTTTCGCCGTTACGCAACAGAAAATGGCGTGCTGCAAGTTCTATTAGCAGGGAGTAGCGCAGCAGCGGCAGCTGTTTTTGGTTGGTTCCTGACATTCCTAGGAAATGATACGGCAGGACCTACCTTATTTATCATGTGGTTTGTCTTTCTCACTTGGCCGCTGCAGGAATTCATCCGCCGCTGCTTTTATTCACGCAACCAAATACCCAAGGGAGTGGTTAACACTATCACCGCAAGTTTAATACGACTTGGGGTGTTGGTGATATGGGCATCGGAAAACAGGCTTAATGGTCAAGCGGGATTGAATGCTATTGGATGGGGCTCATTGATCGCTTTGACGCTTGGCATTTGGCAAGCGCGCCAGTTCTGGACGTTTCGAAAAATTGATGTGTTGAAAACAGCAAGGAAGAATTGGGAATTCGGGAAGTGGGTTTTAGGAGGTTCTTTAGCTAATTGGGGCGCTGCAGAACTCTACCCCCTGCTAGCTGCTGGAATTATTAGCTTTGCTGCTGCAGGAGCTTACCGCGCTTTGCAGAATCTGGTCGCACCAGTGCACGTTCTATTGAGGGCGATCGACACATTTTTGACGCCACGGGCTGCCTGGCTCTACCACCATCAAGGATTCCGAGGCTTGAGTCGTGGATTGCGCTTGATCTATATGGTTTCAGGTATTCCTATTCTGGGTCTCCTCGTCTTAGTAAGCTTATTCCCCGAACCACTCTTAACGTTGCTGTACGGCGAGACATACCTCCCATACAGTGAGGGTATGGCACTCATGGCTGTTTTTTATATTCTGTGGTTCGCATATTGGCCGTTACTCGCTGCGTATAAAGCCATCCGCATGACCCGACCCATTTTTGTTGCCAATATAGCTGCGATCGCAAGTATGTTTACCATCGGAATCTGGGCTATCCACAAGTGGGGCGTCTACGGCGCCATCGGCGGACAGGCGCTAAATGCGTTTATCGTCAGTGCTGGGCTTTGGGGCAATTGGATCGTTGTACGCAGAAGATGACACCACCAGTTTCGGATGCTGTTGAACAGGGTCGTTTAGACTTTAAACTGAATAACACCCCAGCGCCCATTTACCAACCACTGCGGGTCTTGACTAGCAACCTCCCCCGCTTGATTGGGTTCTAAGCCACAAGCCAACTCCGCCTTGAGTGCTCTTAACGCAACAAGCGGTGCTGGAAAATAGGCCAAAATGTCACCATATGGAGTCGTAAAAGGCCAATGACGATCCCCTAAAAGACGACGGTAGTTTGCGTCCCCTTTGACCAGAACCAAATTCTCAGTGCTCAATTCCTGCGATAATCTCCTTGGCATATCCCACATACTGAGAGGTGAATTCCAGAAAAAATCGTCTTTCAATTCTAATTCACCACCTTCAAGGTGGGTTTTTAACCTTTCACTAAAATCCCTTACTCGGTTATCGTTGGTACCTAGGAGGAATTCCAGGGTATCGTGCACATCCTTGATAATCGCGTCTGATACAAAAGTGGGATGAGCTTTAAGGTGAATTCTTAGGCGAGAAATTAATTTGCTTCCCAACAAGAAATCTGCAAGCGTCAGGTCGCTTACCAACTCGAATCCGGCGTTATCCACAACGATTGTCACCAGTCTTTCTGTTGGTGGTAAATTGGTTATGTAGGTGGCAACCTGCTCAGTATCATCAACCAGCAGATGAGATTGAGCCCCTTCGAGATCACCGTGATTGGGTTTAGCTTCACCCGAAGTCGGCCAAAGACTTAAATCCGCTTGATTAGCCCATAAATCGAAATAAAAAGCGCGTCTGAGGGTTGATTGTCTGTCTTCTGATCCCTCAAGCCAGGTATCTAGACGTTGTACTAAATCGGAAATTTCTGTTCGAGAAGCTTCCAATCCTCGCTTTTTCTCACTCTCGAATGGATCGAGGCCTTTACTTAGCCCAAACTGGAAATATGAAACGGCTTCAATGACGCGGCGATAAAAATAGTGTTCAGAAAAGAACCATGGAGGCTGTAACCAATTCATACCAAGGTAAGGCTCGACATACTGGTTCCATTCAGTGATATCCGGAGCAGTGGGGTCCTCAATAGGACGAATTTGACTTGTAGGTATCTCCTGGATCAAATTCTCCAAACGCTCGACAGCGGATAATGGGAGTATATCCTCCTCCAATACTCGCTTAGCAATATCAGGCAAGCGGCGTGTAATCGTGTCATTTGCCCAAGAGTTGGGTTCCATACCTTTAATTGGAGGAGGCAAAACAAGATCATCCATTTTTCGATTTCTAACACATCAAGAGCTACCGAAGCGCAGCCATCCGCGAGGCAAACGCCCGTTCCAATCTTTTCTCCATCGTAACCAGAAAACGATCAAAAACGCAATAAGAATCAGCTTGATATCGAACCCGAGGCTGGAATGACGAGTGTATAAGCTATCGTAACGCAATTTCTGACGTGGAGTGAGATAATAATCCCCTGCCACTTGGGCTAATCCTGAAAGCCCCGGCAGGACCCGATGTCGTTCAGCGAATTCAGGCATCTGCTTGAGATATTCGTTAACTAGAATGGTTCGCTGAGGTCTTGGTCCAACAAAAGACATCTCGCCTCGGAGAATATTTACTAATTGAGGCAACTCGTCCAAGGCAGTTTTGCGCAAGAATCGACCAAACCACAGAGCTCGAATATCATCCTCCCGAGCAAGAATTGGCCCCGTGGAGCGCTCAGCACCACGAACCATCGTGCGGAACTTGAATTGATGAAAATTAATTCCCCCTTTACCAACAGAATTTTTTACAAAAAATATCGGTCCGGGATCCTCCAGCCAAAGCACGAATATACAAATTAACCAAATCGGAGTTGATAGGATTATTCCACAAACAACGAAAACAACATCAAACAAACGCTTTGTGAAATGCGTTGGAAGCGTTCTACCGATAATATCGAGATGGCCCTGGCGAACTGTCCTGCGAATATCCGTCGGTGGTGGGTAGTTATTTTCCCATAGACCTTCATGTTGTGTGGTGCTGAGCATACCGCCAGACAGAGCTCCCAACAACCCCGCCAAGCAAAAAAGCCCGACCTGATCACTTGAAGGTGGCAAGATCAACCACCGCAATATTCCCAGACCAGCGCTTAGAATAAAGCCTAATCGATAAACCCATTGAGAATTTAAGAAAACGGAGTGTCCAAATTCTATTAGCGAAAAACCAAGCAGGGAGTGAATGATGAAAACACAAAAAAATAAAAACCCCTGAATCCACCTCCCATCATCCAGCCGAGTCGATATGTAATCAATACGCCAAGCAAATAAAACAAACACCAC
>JASFVL010000407.1:0-4248 GCA_050049875.1 Anaerolineales bacterium | reverse complement strand
ATTGCTCCCTTCATCCTTCCGATGCACGTTGAAAATAAATGCCCCACCGTCAGTATGGCTACCCCCGCGAGCGTTCCAGTACATATCAGCACGAGGCCAAAACCGGCTATCTTCACATGACAAACTTTCTAATGCAGCGTCGATCGCTTGCTTTTCAGAAGCTGCGAATCCAATCCCAGGACCTTCTTGGTTGGTTTGCTGTAGGGCGAAAACCTGCGGTCTCAACATACTCGTGTCGGTGATGCCGATCAATTTATATGCATCCGAGCTTTTCCCGTTTGGTGCTGATTGTGCTATGAGAAAAAACCAAGGACCGTCGGGGGAGCAGTGTATGTGTGTTTTCTGGATAGCATCATATGTGTTCTGTTTTTCAAGGGGCAGAAGTGTGAAATCTCGCTCAGTAGTAGGGGCTAACGCTTCAATTACATATTCCAATGGATAATCATACGTTCGATGTAATAGGTCGAAAACTAGCACCGAGACCTCTGTATCGGTCAGGTAGAGGGGGAAGATATTTCTTTGGGACAAATACTCAGAGATCGAAGCGTAGTTGGCAAAATCTCCATTATGAACTAATGCCTCGTTCAATCCTACGAAAGGATGAGCTCCGCCGGGATGCCAGACACGTCCCTTTGTTGGATAACGGTGGTGTCCAATCCAGATGTGAGCGGATGTGTCCTCCAACTTGTAATAGCGGATAACATCATCCCCATAACCAACCATTTTGAGTACCAATAGGTTTTTTCCATGGGAGAGAACAAAAGCATGGCTTTCGCCTGTTGAGGCGTAGTAGGTACTGTTCAAACGAAAACTGTTTTGGTAAACAATCTCATCTTCTATCTGGCGGGTTGTCAAACCCTGTAAGTTATGCTTTTGCAAAAAAGCATCCCGGATCTCTGTGCGCACCCTGACAAAATACTGGACAACATCCGGAGGTCGGATGTCCAGATTTTCAATTTGGTGGTAGCTAGATAAACTAGGCTGATGTCGTATGTGATCTACCAAGAATGTCGGTTCAATGGAAGTTCGCTCTACCTCGGTTCTCATATCGGGATTGAGGTAGGCAATACATATGAGGTAATTCTCCTGCATCGTCTTTGAATCGACGCCGAACTCATCTGGACTCAATCCGACCGCGGCTATACCACCCCCTTTCCCATTGCCTCTATTACGCATCTGGGTGAGAGCTTGCAACAAATGACGGGCAGGGATTTGTTCGCTACACGCTATACCGATAACACCACAACCACCCTCCGCTGCACTATCTTGGGGTACAACAGTAAGTTCTCCATCTGAAATGAGATTCATTCTGGATGAGATTAGGTTATTGGTTAAATTTCGATCCGTCATTATGATCCTTTCCTTGTCTTCTGATTGATCAATCGGAGTGGTATCTGAGCAGATCTGTCCGACCTCTAAGGAGTTTGATATCTTGGAGACCCAATCTTCTTAGGATATCCTTCAACTGCCATGCGAAAGACGCATACAGATTGGAGATTTGTATCGACCCCCATTCTGGATCTACCAGCAGGGAGAGTTCAGGATCAGTAGTGGTTAAACCAAATGGACAACCGCGACCTCGCTCACAATTGCTGCAACGCGTGCAACCTAAAGCCGCTAACTCAGCTGTTCCCAATATGCATCCATCTGCACCGAGAGCGATCGCTTTAGCAATATCGTACGCTGTTCGGATACCTCCGGATGCCATCACTACAACCTCATCCCGAATATTTTCTCTCAACAGGTATTTATGGACTTTGGGGATGGCAAACTCAATGGGCATTGCAATGTTCTTCTTGGCGATTTCTGGTGCTGCTCCAGTACCTCCATAAGAGCCATCGAGATGAACGATATGTGCGCCAGCATAATAACTACCGACAGCCACCATATCGACATCTGTGGGTGTGGAGACCTTTACTGAAACCAGAGCTTCAGGATTGATTGTCTTTACCCAATCTACGTGCTTTCGATGGTCCTCCACTGAATAAACGGAATGGAATGGAAAAGGCGAAAATAAGCTAACCCATGGGACGCTCTCCCGCATTTTTGCTACAGCTAGCGTGGTTTTGTCTCCTAGCAAGTGACCGCCTAATCCTGGTTTAGCTCCTTGTGCATATTTGAATTCAATAATTGGGGTATTTTGGATTGTCTCCTCGCGTACACCGAACATCCCGGTAGCTATTTGTGTGATGATGTGTTCTTTTAGCGGGATTAAGGATTCGGGGTATCCACCTTCACCAGTAGAAGTGTAAGTGGACCACTTTTGAGCAGCCATCGCCCTAGATATCATCACCTGTTCACTAATGGAGCCAAAAGACATGCCAGCACCGTACCAGGGAATGGGAATCTCAATTTCACGATCAAAGCCTCGACGATTAAGGTCAATATCAAGATCCACCTCGTTATCTGGGGGTAGTTGTTTCTCTTGAGGTAGAAATTTAAAATCCAATCTGTCGAAACCGCCTTCTGAATCGCCTACACGGTATTCAAGTCCGTCTTCTGGTGGGTGGCCTGTCGATGCTTGGTACCATGTTGAAAGGATTAAATCAGCTGTCCAGCGGTTGTCCCCCAACGCAGGTGGTCTCCCTAACTCCAGGTGCGACCAGCGGTTAAATCCTTGATGAAGGTATTCAATATGCTTCTGGATTGCAGGCAGATAAACATTATTCTCTGTTTTCATAACCTTCTATCTCCGAAAACGCTTCCCTTTCGAGATTTATTTGATACATAGCACGTCCAGTTTCACCACGAAGGCGTCTGACCTCGCGCAAACCCATAGCTCCTAAAATCTCAAGTAATTGGTCTCTCCAGGCTGCAAGCATGTTTTTTAACCTTTGGACGCCCCATTCATGTGGTAATGGATCGGGAAGCGTAAATATACTATTTTCCCGATGCGAACACTCACCATCAAATTGTGTCTGAAGGGCGACCAATACGGGGGTATCCAGAGCGACGATATCTAGTCCAGTAATAATAGCTTTAGGGACGTGTTCAGCTGCAATTATTCCACCACTGCCGATTAGGGTAACCTGGTCTCGAATGCCGGCTTTCACCAAAGATAGATGCGCCTCCCTAATTAGATCCATGACGAATTTGTTATCGCGTCCGCGCCCATGATAATCGGCTACAAAGTGAAAGACATTTACACCGGACTGAACAAAATTTAGCAATGTATCCTCGCCTGGATAAGGCATTCTTAGTGTGATGCGCGTACCTTGAAATTTTGATTGTATTTCCGATATTACTGATTTGATATTACGAAACGATTGAACGCTATGTGATTCAAGCTCGATTATTTGCGGAGAAAATGTTAGCTCAAAAAGATCGGTATAGGCATCTATTTTCTGTATCGGGATGATATGGGAATCTATGGATGATAGATTTTGGATTTGATCGAGAGGAATAATGGCTAGAGTTTGGGTTTCACGAGCAGTGTCAGAAATTATGTTGAATAAGTTATTGGAAGCTGCAGACTTGGGGGGTGCGTCAAGCAAGTAGGGGATTGGGATCGATAGCGTATTTGGTAGCCAACCGGTGGGTGAGCCTACCTCATCAAAGACTAGATATGGAGGAGTCTCACCAATATCAACAGTTGTTGAGATATATTCTCGTCCATGGATCCCGTCCCGAGTAGGACGGACGATCTCTGACATGTCTGTCCACATGCCATCCCAACCTTGCCCTCCAAATTTACCGCGATACCCCGCCCCTTTAACAGGAATACTTCCTGTTTCTGATTCAAATGCCACTGTATCTACGAATTTTGATTCAAAAAATGTATCCCCCAACTTTTCACGTTCTGGATTACGATGGATTTGAACGACTTCAGGATGTTGAGTTGTACAGCGTAAGCACCCGACGCAATGCTGGGGGCGTGGAGCGAAACCGCCAACAGGTCCAGAAAAAACACCGTATATGCAAGGTCTGCTGGTTATTGCTTTTAGGTCACCTTGTTGTTCAAATATCTCCTTTATTAATAAACGTGCTAATTCAAGTTTGTTGACTTCAACAAGGAATTGGTTCGGCCAGCGTACGATATCTGGAGCGGGTTTTGTTTCGATATGATAGCGTTCGTAGCTTGGCAGGTGAGGAGATTGGTCACTCATGAGCTGATATCACTCCGCATATTTAACAGTTCACGTTCATTAGGTATAGAATCTTCTTTTAAATTAGCTTGCTTCAAACGTGATATATCCTTGTCAAGAATATATATTTTCATGTTCAACAAAAAAAGACACGCCTGGGCGT
>JASFVL010000406.1:0-4250 GCA_050049875.1 Anaerolineales bacterium | reverse complement strand
GGGGCATCTTTCGAACCCCAACCCCTCCCCCAAATTTGGGAGAGGGGCTCCTGTTATCCCTTCAAAGACTGTCCCCCATTCCTGGGTGGAATTAGAGAGTAGAGATGTGAACGGATGAATACTACAGGTTGGTGAAAAATTCAATACTGCCCGGTAACAAGAAATTAAAAAACCCCCTCTGATATTATCGAAGACTGCTTTCTCCAATAGTTGGGGAAAATCACCCGGATGCGCTTGCTTTGAATCTATTCCCCTGTCAAGCTGCGAAATAAGTCTTTTGTTTGAGGGGATGGAGAGACACCGAGACCCTTTTCGAGGTTTTGCTTACAGCGCTCGAACTGGCGCACTATCCCCGCACGGTCTGCCAGTCCAGCGTACGCTTGCATGCTCAAGCGATAAGCCGCTTCCAGGAATGGGTCTACGGCGATCAGACGCTCACAAAATTCCAGTGCTTTGCGATAAGACCCTTCTTCAAGAAAAATATGGATGACAGCCTGCATTCCATCAGTGAAGGCTCGGCGCAAGCGTTCTCTTTCCACGACAACCCAAGTCCCTCCGACATCAAGAAGATATGGACCGGCATACAATTCCAATGCTGACTGGTAAAAATGCAACTTTTCACTGCGTTCCTTTGACTGCCGAGCCTGGACTAAGCGATAGTCAAAAAGTTCAACGTCGTATTGGTAATCCAACCAGCGGTTAAATTTATATCTACCACCCTCCTCCACCACAACTTCCGACCCTAAAGCGCGGCGTAGGCGATAGAGGCTGTTCTTGAATTTGCTGGACAATTTGCTAGAAACACTCTCAGACCAAAGTAAATTACCAATGGCTTCCTTTGTCAAGCCATCCGGCCGGCTCAGCAATAAGAAAAAGAGCTCACGCACGGACCTTTGCTGGGTCCATTCTTGCGCAGCCAAAGGTTCTCCATTGATTTCAACCCGCGAATCGCCCAAAGTTTGTACCGTTAAACGTGGAGGGCCGATGGGGACTGCTTTCACTAAACGGCGCAATCGTTGGCGTAAGATTGGGATTTGAGATTCAAAGTGGTCGATCTTCTCAATCAAATCCATTGCCAGAGAGCTGATGGCACCATCACCCCGCACGGCCTTTAACAAGTCTCGAGCCTCACGACCCGCGACCACTAAGGTGTGGTCGTTATCTAATCTAGAACTTTGCTCGAATGCCCGCGATAAGGTGTCTCGAGCCATTTTCTCTTTTCCAAGATAATGATATGCAAGGGATAAAAATAAGCAAGAACCAGCCGCTTCAACGCTTAGTTCTGCAGCCTTAAAATGGCGGAACGCATTTTCCAGATGTCGGACGGCTTCTGGAAGATCCCTCTTTTCCAATGCAAGGCGGCCTGATTCTAATTCCCACGAGCCAATTTCATAATCGGAAATGTCCTGATCAGCCTGCGGTTTAACGCTCTCGAGCAGTTCTTGCGCCTGGAAGAAATCTTTTTCAGCCCGGGCTAAGGTAGTCTCAACTCGATTTAGATAAACCAATAAGGTGCGGTTGTCCAGGCGTTGAGCGAGCTCTCTGGCCTGGTGGTACGCTTTACGAGCCGCTCCCGGAGCGTCCAAATCCGCATATAGGTCCCCCAGACTCGCCAAAGTGAAAGCCTCAACATGCCGGTCTCCCGTCCACTTGGTACACTCTAAAGCCTCTTCGAAAGCTTGGGCAGCCAGCTCGTACTCCCCTCGCTTGTGGTGGAGTACGCCCAGGTTGTTCAACAGATTTGCTTGCCGGGCAGCGTTGCCCGTTGCCCGCCAGTGATCAAGGGACAGTTGATCGTATTTCAAAGCCTTGTCATAGGAACCGGCATTCATGTGTACAAAACCCAGGTCCATATTCACAATTGCCGCATTCTCGTCATCGCCAATACGGTAAAAAACCGCCAAGGCTAATGACAAAAGGGAGATCGCCTCATCGATTTGACCCAGCTGATTCATAACCAACCCTTTGGCTTTAAGGGCTTCTGCGCGCGCACTCAACAAACTTTCATCTCCTTCAGAGATGGAAAGGACCTCATCTGAGTCAGCTAAGGAAGCAGCGAAATCCCCTCGACGGCGATGTGCTGTCGAACGCCAGGATAATGCCCGCGCCAACCCGGAGAGATCATGTTCAGTTCGAAAGTTCTCTACTGCCTGATTCAATAAAGTTAATCCCTTGTCAATCTCCCCAATATTTATCGCTACAGCAGCTCGCCTTATGAGCAGAGTTGGGCGTGCGGCCAACACTTCGTAAGGTAAAGTGTCGATCCAATTCGCCAGGGTTGAATTTCGACCACCCTCCATCAAAGAGTAACTGGCTTTTTCTATTATTTCAGTTCTTGACCCATCGTCTCCAAGACGCTGGTAGAGCGCGTAAGCCCGCTCCCACATCCGCTTTTCAGTGTAAACCTGTGCTAATTTGTGAAGGATGCGCTGCTTTTCTCCCGGTCGCCCCTGCGCCAACTGTTTCTGCAAGAAATCTCTAAAAAGCGGATGGTATCGCAGCCAAGTACCACCATCATCCACTGGTATGACGAAAAGGCTGTTGTGTGAAACCGTATCAATCAAAGCCTGCCAGGTTTCCCCCACAGGAGGATCCCCAAGAACGTTCTGGCATAAGTCGCCGTCAAACTCCTCTAGGAGCGATGTGGTCAACAAAAATTCCTGCACCACTGCTGGCTGCCTTTGCAGCAACTGGGAAAGATAATCGTCAAGCCCGACACCCGAAGCGCGCACCACGCGGGCTTGATCGGGCATCCCCTGCCATATCGTATCCGCTGAGAGAAGTAAGCCGGTGATCCAACCCTCTGTTTTGCGAACTAACTCAAGAGCCAAATCATCAGAGATAGTTTTTCCGTATTTTTGCAAAGCCCAGGCTTTAATCTCATCAGGGCGAAAGGCTAAATCATCATAATCCAAGCCATCAACTTGAGAACGAGCAACCATCTGCGGCAGGTCAGGTAGCCTCAGAAGTTGTCGCGAGGCGATAATCAGGTGACAGTTTTCACCAACACTCTGGACGAAACGGTTGACAAAAGTGTTGATCGTCTCGCTGGCATCCACCTCCTGGTAGTCATCAAGAATCAGGACAAAATGCTCCGAGATACGCTCATATATCTCGTTAACCAAAGAAGACACCAGTCGGTCCAAATTGTGAACTTCATGAATGGGGATCTCAAGAAAAGACCTGACGGGAACTTGAAAATTTGGAAAGCGCTCTGCGATGGAAGCGACAAAATGAGCAATAAAGCGCTGAGGGTCCTGATCGAGAGGGTCGAGGTGGTACCAACAAACTGGCAAATCTGTTTGGTGGGCAAAATCCAGCAACAAGGAGGTTTTTCCGTATCCCCCAGGAGCAGTCACGATGACCAACCGGCAATCCAACAATTGCTCCAGTAAGTCGAGCAAACGCTCTCGCGAAAGCAAATCAATACGACGACGCGGCACCGCGATTTTGGTTCGCGTAATAGGATTGTCCAGCGATGACATCACGATTTCGATCCCAAACAGATTAACACTTTAAACGTTAAACTCAGGGGTATAGTCAGTATACCTCAGATATGAATGGGTAAACAAGAGATTCTAAAGGGGTATTACTTTGGTCAGCACAGCCTTATGATCAGAATGCGGTCGTCCATTGGTTTCTAAATGTCTGGATTCTACAATCCCCCATCGATGTGCTCCCGGCTGCATAAATATGTAGTCCAGCCGTTGGCGCCGAAAGACATGTCCCCAAGGACTGCGCAGTTCATGGGTATGACCATCAGCATCCCCATTCACGTGGCGGAAGGTATCCAGCCAGTCCCGTTTAATCTCAGTAATTTGAGGTGCATTCTCATGGACATTGAAATCACCCCCAATCAAAGCTGGTCGCTTCCCAGCGATATCTGAAACCCAGTCTCGCAGACTCCCAACCTGATTAACGTTACGATTACCGATAAAACCAAGATGCACCGATACAGCCATCAGGTTTCCAAAGGGGGTGTCCACTTCGGCACCCAACGCAAAGCGCCGGACAAAGGGGACATTATCAGCGCTCAACTGTTGGAGGTTAGGGGATCCGAGCGGAAAGCGACTGAAGACCGCCAAGCCCTCCTCGAAACCAATGGCGTCTTGATTACCATTGGATCGCGTGTATATAGAGAACATCGCCAGCCGCTCAGCAAGCCACTCGTTGACGGGCAACTTTGAGGTGCGGGCAACTTCTTGAAGCAGGAGAATGTCAGCTCCGCTTTCATCAACCAGTTGGGCAAA
>JASFVL010000405.1:0-4251 GCA_050049875.1 Anaerolineales bacterium | reverse complement strand
GCCGTCTTGGTCCACAACCACGCCGCTGACGTTTCCCAGCGAGGCAGCCGAAACCACCCGCAGCAGTAAACCCACCCCAAACCCCGCCAACACCAAAGCAAGCGTTAAAGACAACCAGCGTACCCTGCTCATCCGATTGATCTGGCCACGTTTAATGTACATCTAAGTTCCTCAGTTGAAAAGAAAAAGCAGTCAAGATCCCAGGCAAATCATTTCATAACTTCTTAGATCACTGCGAGATCAGCGGCAGGTAGAACTCCCAGTAAGTGGGGACGCCCTCGATGGGCGCATCGCCCACGAAGACCTGTTCGCCCTGCAGTGTGACTGTGTTAGCGTGATATTCCGTCTGCCCACCACGCTGCCCCTTCAGCAGTATGGCGATCGCGAACGTATCGGACAAACCGGGACCGCCGCCGTCGCGACCCACCAAGTCCAAGTTCGGAAAATCCTGATGCAGCGCGGCGGGATCGAAACTGATCTGGTAGGCCCTACCAATGGGAGTCACCTGACCATGCTCAAGAATGTAACCCGGCATGCTGATGGTGTAATCCACGCTGACAGCGCTCAAACCAAGAGGGACCTCCCCGTTGATGGTGAGCGCATCGACTTGATCACCAATGGACAGGAAACCCGGTGTGGGTGAAGCTACGTTCAGGCGGGCGACGTTCTTGGGCACTACGTAGAACCAGTAGCGCCCCTCCTGGCTGCCGAGCACGTCTCCGGAGGGATAAGGAGGAACCGTCGCACCTCCAGAGCACTGGCCATCGTGCCAGACGCGCACATCCACAGACCAAAGCCCCACCTCATTCAGGGGAAAGTCATCCTCAGGCTCGTAGAAATAGCCGATCGAATTGGCCTGTCCATCGACGATGTATTCAGCGCCACTAGGGGCAGTGACAGTCACCGCTACTTGGCTGCTCAGCGTGGGCATGATGTGACCAGCAAAGTGGAACAGGTCATCTTGCTGCAGCACCGCGCCTGGGCGTACCCCAGTGGGTAGGATAAAGATGTGCACCTCCTCCCCTAACAACGTCAAGATTGGCCCACCTTCGCTGGTCCAACCTCCATTCCCAGGACCGGAAAAGGGCGGCATGGCGCGACTGCCCGCGGGGTCGCTTTCGGGGATGAAAACCCAACCCGTGCCCTGACCCAGGTACTCGCTGTGACCCATCTCCAGGTCACGATAGACCACCCCGACGTACTGAAACTTGAAATCGTTAGGCTGGTCGCCTTGAATACCGACCCCAAGCTGGTCATCGTAGAGCGTGTCCAAACGCCAGTAGCCCCCACTTTGAGCGTCCTCGACCACAACCTCTCGGACGCGAACCCCCGGACGTTGGGAGCTCTGGTAGCTGTAAGCGAGCTGGTCGATCTCCCCAGGCTCTATTTGCGCCGGGCGTCCGGTCGTCGTGCTGCTGAAGAGGGGCAACTCGCCCTTGCTGATTCGCTCTTCCAAATCGCCAGGTGGTGCGATCTCAGCGTTCACCTGCCCGGCGCGCGTTTGAATGGCAGTTTCGATGGTCCCGACAGTATCCTGCACACTGGCAGCCAGGACCAGCGAATCGCCGCCGAAGGGACCATCGCTCATACGGGTCCACAACAGGTCGCCGTTATAGTAAGGGTTGAAGGTGTGGGACACGGCGCCTTCGGGGATATCCAGGTTTTTACTGAAGAACCAATGGTTAGGGATTGAAGTCAGGCTGTCCAGCCCACGACGGCCGTGAGCGATTAAGTCGGCCTGATTCGGCGGGGTCATCACCACGCCGCCCCAAGTCATGCTGCCCATATAAAGCTCGTCGCTCGTCGCTGTGTAGACCGCAGTCAGGTCGACGCGGTACTCCCCTGCCTGATCCAGGGTAATGGGGACGCCATCGTAGCTGAAGTAGCCGTAGGGATTAGCTTCACCGGTCACGGTTCGCGTGATCGCCTGACTGGGATCGGAATCGGGATACAGAACCACATCCAAGGCAACCTGAGCAGGGACACGCGGGTAGAACTGCAGTGCTGGATTGAAGGCGTCCTCGACAGCCAGTGGGGTGCCAGGCAGCACGCCGGGGTCGATGTCCAGAGGCTGGGCAACCCACAGATCATACGTCCCACCCCCCTCATAATTGTTGCCCCAAATGTCCACTACTGAGCCGTTCATGGTGACCACATGATGCCCATATTGGTCGAAGCTGATCCGAAAGCGGTCCGAGGCGGCTTTTAGGGAGTAGACGTCCTCGAGCTGAACGGTACCGGTGTTGAGGTCAGACCCATAGCGAGTGGTGCTGCTACGATTGAAGGATTGGGAGAAGACCTCACAGCCCAGATCCCGGTTCGTTCCGTCTGGCTCTTGGATGGAGACGCACAGTTCCCCACCAGGCAGGGCAAAGGGGATCAACGGCGGGGTGGGCATGCGCCGGTCGGTGAACGAAATCATCGGCAGAAAAGGTTCCAGCCGGTACTCAATAGTCTGACCTGTGCGGGCGTCCACCGCTGGAACGATGTGCGCCGCTCCCTGTGAGACAATCTGGGAGGCCAGTTCAAACGCCCCATGATCCTGGCGCGCCCCTGCACCACGCGTTCCCAGGGAGAAATCCTCCATCAACAGCCGCCAGATCAAGCGCTGCGGAGGGCTCTCTGCCACACTTGAAGCGGTCTCGCTGACCCAAATCGGAGGCAGCGCGGCTTCAGAGGGGTAAAAGGTATTGTAGACCACATTAGCCGCCAACCACTGGGTGCTGGTGGGTACCCCGCTGAAGTCCATGGTAAGAAACGGCCGGTAACTGCCCAGCGGTAAATCCTCGGGTAGTTGAGCGGTCAGGCTAAACTTGCCCTCCATGGCGTGCCCGCCCAAGTAGTGCATCTCTTCGGGGCTGAAACCGGCCTCCAACCCCACCGATGAGCGCCCCGGGCGCTGAATAGGGAAGCCGGTGGGCGTGAGCAGGGTGGACATAAAGTAGTTCCGGGCGGCGAGGGGATTCCCATCCTGGTCAGAAAGCATCATCAAACCTAAGGAACCGTTCACTGTGATATCAGCCGGGTTGGTGGTCTCGTTAATCGCTGGCCCGTACAACCGCAGTGCGCCATTGATCTTAAGCAGGTCGCCGGGGGCATAAGCATCACCCTGCGCGAGAGATGTCCCCGGTCCAGTGTACAAATAGACATTAAGACCGCCATCCTCGTCGCCGACAAGCAGGTCGGCGTCCCCATCCCCGTCGATGTCGGCTGCGACGGGCGTGGCGTGCTCACCGACGTCGATCTCTGGGTGGGAGGATGAGATCAGCTCCCATGTAGGGCTGAAGGGCGTACCGGTGTTGCGCACGCTCGCCAGTGAGCCATCCTCCTGCCCCACCAACATGTCCAAGTCTCCGTCTTGGTCGAGGTCGAAGAACGCTGGTGCACTGTAGGCACCCAGCACCAGCCCGGCGTAGGGGTTAATTGGCGCGGCCCAGAGAGGATTGGTGACGGTACCAACGTTCTCCAGATAAGTCAGGGTGCCCCCCTCGTCGCCGATGAACAGGTCCAGGTCCATATCAGCGTCGATGTCGGTGAAGACGGGCGTGCTCCAGCCCCCCACATCCAAGCCCAACCAGTTGTCGTCGACCAGATTCCAAGTTGGAGCCGAAGCCGTCCCCTGGTTGCGGTAGTAATAAATTCCACCGCCTGCGCCAGATCCCTGCCAACCTCCTTCACCCACGAAAAGATCATCGTCACCGTCGCCGTCGATGTCGGCAAAGGTCGGGAATGGATGGGGGTGATTCGTCCACGGCAGCGTGAGCAGCACACCTTCCGGGTTCCAGTCTGCGCTGCTGGCATCCCCCTGGTTGGTGTACTGGTGAACGTCTCCATGGGCCTGGCCCAGGAGCAGGTCCAGATCCCCATCATCGTCCCAATCCGTTAGCGCCGGGGCGCTGCCGCCCTGCAGGTCGAAGGGCTGGGCATAGTCCTCCTCCACCCAGGTAGAGGGACCATCGTTGCGGAAGAAACGCAGCACGCCCCAGTGCTCCCCAGTAATCAGGTCCTTGTCGCCGTCGCCGTTCCAATCACCGCTGACAGGGCTGAC
Organism: Anaerolineales bacterium; assembly: GCA_050049875.1. Taxonomy (GTDB): domain Bacteria; phylum Chloroflexota; class Anaerolineae; order Anaerolineales; family UBA11858; genus JASFVL01. The sequence goes on along the minus strand of JASFVL010000405.1, from coordinate 203 downwards.
AGCCGAACTGCCACCGAAACCCATATAGCCATCCTCGACGCGCGTCCAAGACGGGCTGCTGGGAGGCCCTTGGTTGCGGTACCAGACCAAATCACCGCTGCGGCCGATGAGCAGGTCTTGGTCTCCATCGCTGTCCAGATCCACGAAGGTGGGCTGCAGACCATGATCCGGCTCGCTGATTCCGCCATAGGACTCACTCTGCA
>JASFVL010000074.1:0-13391 GCA_050049875.1 Anaerolineales bacterium | reverse complement strand
CTCCGCACTCAAAGATACTTTCATCGCGCATTGAAGCGACCATATGGACCATTTGGATCGAATCGATATCAAAGACATTTTTCGCTGTGGGGTGATTTCCAAATGATTGGTGATCACCGGTTAAACATAATAGGTTGCGCATGCCTAAAGCATAGGCACCGAGTAGATCACTTTGGATTGCTAATCGATTGCGATCCCGCGCCGTCATTTGAACCACAGGTTCTAGACCTTCCTGCAACACAATTGCACCCGCCCCAATGCTCGACATACGCACAATCGCAGTCTGGTTATCCGTGATGTTTACACCGTCACAGTAACCTCTTAATAATGCTGCTTTTTCACGTATCACAGCACCATCAGCACTTTGCGGTGGTCCCAGTTCCCCCGTCACTGCAAAATGTCCTGCTTTTAAGATCAGTTCAAGTGTTGAACCTGTGTAGTAACCATTTGTCTGTTGATTCGATTCCATCTTCCGATCCTCCGATCGTAATCCGCGAGATCATAAAATGTAGTCCAAATATCAATCGCTATATACGATCCTACAATCTAAATGCACATAATCTGAACTATATTGAATACGTTTAACGAATTACTCCTGTTCAGCCACCAGTCTTAAATCTTCACGCACAATCTTGCGAGGACCTCCATCCCGGGACGTGCGCCAATTCTTCGGAGGCTGCAAATCCAATAAAACGTCTAATTTATCCATGCTGATCAACCGATCATATATAAGCTGCCAGGCGCATGGAACCTCGGGATTGATTTCACAGTGCCCTTGTTCAGAACCACCACAGGGTCCATTCAACAAAGATTTTGAACAGCGGGCGATTGGACAAATCCCTCCCGTTAAACCGAGAACACAGTCACCGCAAGCCGCGCATCTCTCAGCCCACACCCCTTGTTCTGTAGGCAATCCGAGAAATGAGGTGTTCAAACCAGGGACCACCCAACTATCAGGATAGTGTTCAACCATGGCTTGCACTCCGATCCCACAGCCTAATGAGAGCACGATATCGGCCTCGGCAACTTGTTCAGCAATCTGGTCGAGGTACTCCCATTCACATTGACGTTGGACAGTCACATCTGTCACGGCTTTGCTGTTGCCATCAAGTTTGGTGGACATTCGCAAAGACGCCGCCATAATCTGGGCTTCACGGGAACCACCAGCAAAACACACAGTCACACATGTTCCACAGCCCACTACCAATACTTTTTCTGCTGTCCCTAACATAGATTTGACTTCATCCAGTGGTTTCTGCTCTGCAATGATCATAGAAATACTCCTTTAAAAAACTCAGGGATCTGGAATGATAACGCCATCACGAAGGCTCACCTGAGACATCTTTTATTCTTAATGGATTGGCTCCCAGTTTCGCAATTTCCTGGTTCATCTCCTCCGCCGCAGCTACGAACTGTGCAGCCATAGCCGCTGACATATTGAACATCCGCACCCTCTCCGGCTCAAGTCCAATTTGAGTCAAGATTTGTTGAACACGCTCAACTCTGCGCTTGGCGTTTTCATTACCTTCCAGGTAATGGCAGTCCCCGGGCAGTCAACCCGCAACCATTACACCATCAACACCATTCTCAAAAGCTCGTAGCGCCATGAGCACATCCAGCTTCCCTGTACAGGGCAATTGGACGATTTTTACATCTGGTGGATACTGCATACGCAACCCGCCTGCCAAGTCTGCGGCAGCATATGCGCAGTGTTCACAACAAAACGCCACAATCTGGAACTTGTTATCGCTCATCATCTTGTTACGCTTGAGTGACCTCAAGACTGCTTAAAGGTACAAAACCGCTCGAGGGAGCTATCAGGGCATCGACCTTAGCCATCATCTGAGCATCAGTATAATGCATCAGTTGAATAGCTTGAGCTGGACACTCCGCAGCACAAGAACCACAGCCCTGACAGATAGCCGCCTCGATGTTTGCAGCTCCTAGAATATCTCCAATACCTAATAAGTTCGCCTCGATCTGAGGAACACCAAATGGACAAACTCGTACGCAAGTGAGACAGCCTGTGCATTTACTCGCATCCACGACAGCTACACGCCCACCAGCGGTGAGGGTATCTTGACTGAGAATCCGCGCTGCACGAGCTGCAGCAGCTTGAGCCTGTATGATGGCCTCATCTAACAATTTGGGGTAATGCGCCAAGCCAGCCATGAATATTCCATCTGTTGCGAAATCTACAGGCCGTAGTTTGACGTGTGCTTCTAAGAAAAAACCATCCGAGTCAATTGAGACTTTAAATATCTTTGCTAGCTCTCCCACATCGGGATTCGGTACCATTGGCATCGATAGGACCAGCAGTTCAGGATTTAGAACCAGCTCTCTATTTAATTGAGAATCATGAACGGTCACCTGGAGAGCAGATTCCTGCTTAGTGGTCGACGGAAAACTTTCAGACACTCCTCTTTTCGCCTGATCCTCTAGATTTTTGACTGCAACTTTTGGCTTGTTTGAAGGGTCATATCTCACAAACAAGATTCCCCTCTCACGAGCCTGTGTATACAACCTCTCTTTGAAACCATAGGTCCGGATGTCTCTATAGAGGATGGTGATATGAGTAGCTGGTTTTAAAGCTTTAAGGGCTAACGCGTTTTTCAGAGCCACTGTGCAGCAGGTGCGGCTGCAGAAGGTTTCGCCAGGCCCAACACATTGAATCATGACTACCGATGATGGATAATCGCTCAATCGATTATTTTCGATCCCATCACTCGGTCCAATTGTTGATTCATGCTCCCATTTAGAATTCTTTCTGTCTCGCCAATCTTGTAACAAACCTTCTAATTGTAATTGCGAGACAATTCTAGAGTCACTTCCATAACCGTATTCTGGTCCACGATACTCCTGCGCCCCAGTAGCTAAAATTGTAGCACCATGGGCCAGCTGCTCTCGTCTTCCATCTGCATGCTCGATTGTTGTGGTGAAATTCCCTTTGAAGCCATCTGACCCAATCACTCGACTCTCTAGATGTAAGTGGATATTCTCTGATTCTTGCACTTGATCGATCAGTTGTCGAAGAACTTCTTGAGGATCATCCCGCGAGAAAGTCTTTTGAAGGTCATCCTTGTCAGGATATGTATCCCATCCATTTATGCCGGTATATACTTGACGTAACTTCCCCCCTAGTTCCGCTTCTTTCTCAATCAGGTGAACTTCATAATTTTGTTCTGCAAGAGATAATGCACTGGTCATACCTGCAGCCCCTCCACCAATCACAAGGGCAGCGCTTTTTACTGGCACATCAATCGTTGTTTGTGCCTCCAATAGAGAAGCTCGAGCAACTGCCATGCGAACCAGGTCCTTTGCTTTTGCAGTCGCCTTGTCCCAATTGTCTGAGTGAACCCAAGAACATTGGTTTCTTATGTTCGCCATTTCAAATAAATAAGGATTCAAACCAGCAGCTCGCAAGCTGTCTTGGAAAAGGGGTTGGTGTGTAAGAGGCGTGCAGCTAGCGACCACTACCCTATTAAGATCTTTCTCTTTAACCACATCAGTAATATGTCGGATGCTATCCTGAGAGCATGTGTACAAATTATCCTCGGCGTGAACCACGTTTGGCAACCCAGAAGCGTATTCCTTTACCATCGGTACATCGAGATAACCACCGATATTTGACCCACAGTGACATACGAAGACACCCACCCGTGGTTCCTGCCCTGTCAAATCGAGTTCAGGTGGGTATTCTGTGACAGTTGTCAGTGTGAAACGTGAATCCTTGAGCCTTGAAGCTGCTGCTGCAGCTGCACTGCTCGCTTCTACGACCGATTCAGGGATATCTTTGGGCTCTCTGAATGGACCTGCAGCGTAAATGCCTGAGCGGCTTGTTTCGATAGGGTTGAACTGCACCGTGTGACAGAAACCATACTCATCCAGTTCGATCCCTAAACGACGCCCTAATGCACGAACCGATTCTGAGATTTCCATCCCAACTGATAGCACGACTAAGTCAAATTCGTCTATCTGAGGTGAGGAGTGACCATTTTCCCCAGGGTGCTGGATAATGAGATTGTGCGTGTTAGGGTCTTCTTGCAAAGCAGAAATCCGGCAACGTTCGTACCGAACCCCATATTTCTTTTCCGCTCGGTGGTAATATTCTTCATATCCCTTAGAAAAAGCCCGCATGTCCATCATAAACACATGAATATCTAAATCAGGATGATGTTCCTTTGCCATGATTGCTTCTTTTGTTGCGTACATGCAACAAACTGCCGAGCAGTAATCGTGGCTCTGATCCCGTGAGCCGATACACTGCAAAAATGCGATCCGCTGTGGGATTTCACCGTCTGATGGACGTTGGATGTGTCCCATCGTCGGGCCTGAAGCCGACAACAATCGTTCGAATTGTAGTCCGGTAACCACATTCGGGTATCGCCCGAGGCCGAATTCCTCCGATAAATGCGCGTTATAGACTTGATAACCGGGAGCTAAGATGACTGCACCGACATCAACCTTCTCAGTGCGTTCGATGTCGTCATGAACGATCGCATCGCGACCACAGGCGAAAACACAGGACCAGCACTCCGAGCAGATCCCACAAGCCAAACAACGCGCGGCTTCAGCTTGAGCGCTGTCATCATCGTAACCAGCCTCAACCTCAGCAAAATTTTGCACCCGCTGCTCAAGTGGGAGCTCCCGCATCGGAACGCGAGGCTGTTTATGTACTTCGCCTCTCATTAATCGATCTTCAATTTCCCGCTTGGTTAGGTTCACAACAGGGAGATCCGGTTTAGGGTGCGGTTCCAATGGTTTGCCCTGCAAATATCGAAGAATGGATTCAGCAGCTTGATGTCCATTTGCTACTGCCTCGATGACGAAAGCAGTTCCGGAAACGCTGTCTCCGGCCGCGAACACTCCCGGTCGACTGGTAGCATATGTGTTTGGGTTAATTGCGATGGTCTGCTGCTCAGTCAAACCAACACCTGCGTCCTCCGGGATAAATGCTAAACCAGCCCGCTGTCCCACAGAAAATATGACCGTATCGCAGGAGATCTCGTGTTGGGATCCCGGAACTTTCTCGAGATGTAGGCGACCGCCTTCATCGAAATGGAACGATTCAACAAGCATACACTCAACGCCGAGAATCCGGCCGTTTCCATTACTTCGTATCTGTTCGAATGTTCTTCCTGGATAAAGGTGGACCCCCTCTTGTTCGGCTGCATCCACCTCCCAAGCGTGAGCGGGCATCTCCTCCCGGCTCTCCAAACAGGCTAAATGAACCTCAGATCCCAAGCGCACTGCAGATCTGGCGCAGTCAATCGCCACGTTGCCACCCCCCAGCACTAAAACTTTGGGACCAAACGGGCGACCGTCGGGAGTCATGACTTGCTCACTTGGATCCGTCTCATACCGTCCCAGGCGTACATCTCTCAGGAAGTGGGTGTTTATTATCACGCCATCCAAATTTGCACCCGGAATCGGCAAACGAATGCCTTCATGCGCGCCCACGGCGATGAGCACGGATTCGTAACCTTCTATAAAGATGTCATCTAGGTTTTCTACCTGATGGTTGAGTTGGAGATTGACCCCGAGATCAACAATATCCTGCACTTCTCTTTCAATGATTTCCGTAGGTAAACGGTACTCAGGTACTCCAAGCCTCAACATACCACCTGCAACGGGCATAGCCTCGAATATCGTAACCGGATAACCCTCACGGATTATGTCCTGTGCAGCAGTTAATCCACAAGGACCCGCGCCAATAATTGCCACCCGCGTTTTGGGATGCTTGATCTCGACTGGCTCGACGGGCTGTCGTGAATTTGCGTAAACTTTATCAGTCACAAATCTCTTCAGCGCTCGGATATTGATTGGTTCGTCCAATTTTCCCCTATTACAGGCATTCTCACATCGGTGATTGCATATCCTTCCACAGATACCCGGGAAGGGATTATCCATTTTGATGACCCTCAATGCATCATCCCATCTGCCTTCACGAATCAGAGCGATGTAACCCTGGGCGCGCTGGCCAGAAGGACAAGCATCCCTGCAGGGTGCAATACCGCGTTTCTCAATCGCAAAGGCGTTTGGAACTGCCTGAGGATAAAGTTTGAAGATCGCTCGTCTTGAAGCTAAGCCCTCATTGAATTCATCACGGATCGTGACTGGACAAACTTCAACACAATCCCCACAAGCAATACACCGCTCGGTATCAACATACCGAGGACGCTTGCGTAGATGCACACCAAAATTACCTGCCTGACCAGCGATGTCCAATACTTCCGTATTGGTGAGCACTTCAATATTGGGATGCCTCCCAGTCTCAACCAGTTTCGGAGATATGGTGCACATCGCACAATCATTTGTCGGGAAGGTTTTATCGAGCTGAGCCATCTTCCCCCCAATAGCTGATTTTTTCTCCACCAAATAAACTTTAAAGCCCTGATCCGCTAGATCCAACGATGCCTGCATTCCAGCAATTCCCCCTCCCACCACCATCACGGCGCCAACAGGTTTGCCATCCGTTAAGCCTTTACCATTATTCTTATTCATGTCAGCAGTGGTTGGCGTCATAGCTATGCTTTCCTATTTACTTAGTCCTCACCTACCAATATATATATCAATCACTCGATACAACGGTCCCTGATCTTCTCCCGCGAAAACCGATCTCTTCATCGGAGGCTTCCTGAAACTCCGAGATCACTTCCACCTTTAGGGCTGTCTTCAGAGGGCTAGGACCTAGTTTCCGAATACGTTCTGTCATTTTTTGAGCTGCGATCGCGAAGCTTTGCCCTTGGCTGCCAGACATGAAGAACATGTCTAATCGCTCAGCTCCCACACCGATCTCTTCTAATATTGATTTCGCCCTATCCACACGAGCAAGCCCGCGTTCGTTTCCCCGAACGTGGTGACAGTTGCCGATGGGGCAAGCGACCAGGTAAACCCCATCTGCCCCCTGTTCAAAAGCTTCCAATAAATAACGGATGTCTGTTTTTCCAGTACAGGGTAAGCGAACGAACTTAACATTGGCAGGATACTGGATGTGCAATGCTCCAGCAGTGTCTGCTGCCATATAGCCACAATAAATGCAGTAAAAAGCGGTTATTTCGGGCTCAAAGTCGTGATTTTTAGAAGTGTTCATTCTTGATATTTTCTATATATCTATACAGTTCATGAGGAAGGGTAGGATTGTGAACCTCTGTCCCCAGTTGGAAGCCACTCGCCAAGACCCTTGATATCTCGTAGCATAATCTGCTTATCTGTGTAATTTACTAATTGAATGGCGTTAGCTGGGCATTCCCCTGTGCAAGTACCACATCCTTGACATTGAGCGTCATCGATAAAAGCAGCTCCGCCCAAGCCACCTACACCCATCCGATCCTCCTTTTGGATCACTTGGGGTATTTCGAAGGGACATACTCGCGTACAGGTTAAACAACCCACGCACTTCTCGGGATCTACCTGGGCAACGACGCCCCCCAAATAAAGCGAATCCAATTTTGAGAGTAATGTAATCGCCCGGCCAGCGGCGGCCAATGCGTGGCTGATACTCTCCTCTATGAATTTAGGGTAGTGAGCCATCCCTGCCAGGAAAATGCCTTCACGCATAAAATCCATTGGTCGCAGCTTCATTTGTGCTTCTTCGAAGAAACCCTCACTGGAGAGCGGTACCCGTAATAATTCCGCTAATTCCCTTGCCCCCTCAGCAGGCATGATCGACATGCTCAGAGAAACATAATCCGCATCTAGATCTATCCACCTGTTTAGAGCGATATCGCGCACTCGCACCCGAATGCGATCGAAGTCCTCATCATATATAACCTCTGGAGGTTGCTCCTCAGTGTAACGAATGAATATCACCCCGCGACGTCGCGCTTCAGAGAAATACTCTTCCCGGAATCCATAGGTGACGATGTTCTTATACAGTACAGTTACACGACAATTTGGGTTGTAGAGCTTTATCCGAATGGCGTTCTTCATCGTGTTGGTGCAGCACACCCGAGAACAATAATCCGGACTGCCCTCAGGCCTCACACATTGAACCATGACCACTTCATTGAGATTGGCGATTTCCTCCGGATGGTGAAGTAATTTCTCTTCTAGTTCTCTTTGGGTAATGACATAGGGCCAATTTAATAGATCGTGTTCACGAGCTTCCCGTCCTCCAGTCGCAAGTATGGTTACACCATGCTCAAGATTTAAGATTTCCGTCGCTCCTCCCGCTCGCTTTGTTCCAATTTCAGTTTGGAAATAGCCTATATGTCCAGAGTGACCAACCACTTCGGAGTGGGTGTGAGTGACGATACGTTGATGGGCGCGGACTCTGTTTACCAAGTCACGTAGCAGCCTTTGGGGATTGTAGCCTTCTGCAACGTAGTATAGGTTGAGAAGATTTCCACCCAACATATCAGAGCGCTCAACCAAATGGACATCATAACCGCTGTCAGCAACCGCTAGGGCGGCGGTCATCCCGGCAACACCCCCACCAATCACCAGAGCGTTAGGTCTGAAACGGTGCTTCTTCTTGTGTACGGGCAGTGCGGAGGCAACCCGCCCAATGGCTATGCGCAAGAGCTCCTGGGCTTTCCGATTGACCATATCCTGCTGCCATCGATGCACCCGACTGCATTGTTCACGTATGTTTACTAACTCCAGAAGGTAGGGGTTTAACCCACTTTCTCGGATGGCACGCTGGAAAAGTGAATCGTGGGTCCGATTGCTGCACGCCGCTATAACCACCCGGTTTAGTTCCAAATCACCGATTTGAGAGCGGATATGATCCAAACCCTCCTCAAAGCAAGCGAAATCCATCAATTCGGTATGGACAACATTGGGTCCCATCTCAACCTTTTCGGAAAGCACGCTAAAATCGATGATTTCTGAAATCGTATTTCCGCACGAACAAAGAAATACTCCAACCCGCGGGTCTTCAGCGCTCAATTCCCGCTCCGGTGGTAACCCGTCTGTGGATAAAAAGGGCCATTCGCGCGAATATTGATAAGTGTTAAGCCGGTCATTTAATAAGCGCATTACCTCGGCAGCTGCCCCACTAGCGTCAATGATCGTTTCAACAATTTCTTTGGGGGATGAGAATGCCCCACATACAAAGACACCCGGTCGTGTGGTTTGCAGAGGTGTGAATTTATCCGTGTTGCAGAATCCAAATTCGTTCAGTTCAATATCCAACAGTCGGCTCAAATGTTGCGCCGACTCCGGAGGTTGTACGCCAGTAGCCAATACCACCATCTCAAAGCGCTCTTCCTGGAGCTTGCCATTGGGATCAGCATATTGGAGAATTAAATCGCCGCTCTCTGGATCTTCTCGAATGTCTGATACCCGGCAGTGAGTGTATTGAATGTTATGCACATCGCGCGCCTTATCGAAATACCTGCTGTACTCTTTATTGAATGCACGCTCATCCATAATGAATACTTGGCAATTGACCTCTTCACCTAATCTCTGCTTAGCTAGGATGGCCTCTTTGGTGGCGTACATGCAGCAAATCGAAGAGCAGTAACTGCGGTTCTGATCACGTGACCCTATGCACTGCAGCCAGGCAATGGAACGTGGTGGCTTTTGAGTAGTTGGTCGAACAACAATCCCCTCAGTCGGTCCAGAGCGACTAGCCAATCGTTCATATTCCATGGCTTGAACCACATTGGGATAACGTCCATAGCCATATTCATCAAGTTCAAGTGGGTCGTATACCTGGAATCCCAACGCTAAGATGATCGCCCCAACCTCAACTGAGAGCAGCCTGGGTTGCTCATCGAGATTTATCGCATTTGAGGGGCAAACATCTACACACTTACCGCACTCATCGCAATAAGGACCCCGATCGATTACATAAGTATCGGGAGCGGCGCGAGCAGCAACTTTGTAGATTGCTTTGCGAAGCGTCATACCCTGCTGGTAACTATCGGGAAATTCTTGCGGGCAAACTTCTGTGCAATACCCGCAGTTTATACAACGTTCAGGATCGACATAGCGGGGTTCTTGCTTTAGAGAAACCGTGAAATCCCCCGCCTGCCCCTCTACGTCAATCATATGTGTATTGGTTAGGATCTCAATATTGGGATGCTGATTCTGTTGGATGTACGCTGGAGAAATGGATGGCCTTGTACAGCCGTATCCATGGTCCGAAGTACCCCGGCATAACACGCAGTCATGCTGCGGGAACATATACCCGAGTTGGGCAACGCGCCCCCCCAGACAGGGAGTCTGCTCAATCAAGTAAACCTTTAGTCCCGCATCCGCGAGATCAAGCGCCGAACGCATACCACCGATCCCACCACCTACCACCAATACGGCTGCTGGTTTCGAAGAGAGATTTTGGAAATCCGTGTTCAGCATTGTTGTTATATTCGTGTTATTGACCTGAAATGTGTTTAAGGATGAAACGATTATGATTAAAAAATCTTTGGGAATGGCCAAGTTGATCATTAAAAGTCATCAAAAATCTGGCACCATCCCAGAATTAATGGACGAAGTAATAGTACAATCTAGAAATAAGCGCGCAATCGAAATAAATCTAACAAAGATTTATCATTAATGCAAGATGAGTTTTATCTTAATTCTCAGAATTAAAGTACGTATTTTCCGCCCAAATACCTGGTAGATCTATTAAATCGTTAAAATGTGTAAAGCGTGATGGTTCTTGCCCCTTCAAAACCACCGAAATAGGATAAAACAAATAAAAAATATGGCGAGGGTGGGATTCGAACCCACAACCGACGGCTTATGAGTCCGCTGCTCTGCCATTGAGCTACCTCGCCCGGCGGGAGAATGTTACTACGCCAACAACGTTTTGTCAATAAAGCGGCGAATTTAGGCACAAAAATACTTGCTTCTTTGCCTCCAAGATATGGGGACACGAGACCTGACGAAGGAGGCCGTCATGAAAAAGACCGCATTAAAGCAACGGACTACTAATCTTTTTGCTCAAGAGACACATCTGCTAACATGGATCGAGGCATTCCTATTCGACCGCAGAGCGCAGGGTCTAACTCCAGGTACAGTGGAGTTTTACCGTCGAAAACTATTAAATTTCACAAAATTCTGTGAAAGTCAAGCCATAACTCAGATCGACCAGATTGACCCAAATTCAATCCGTTTTTTCCTCATCCACCTGGAAGATACCGACCACAATCCTGGGGGGGTTCATGCCCACTATCGGACACTGAAGACCTTCCTCTATTGGTGGGAAGACGAAGTGGAACCAGAAGATTGGAGGAACCCCATCCGCAAGGTAAAAGCGCCCAGGGTCAATTTGGACCCCATAGACCCCGTGCCCATCGAGACGATTCGAGCTATGCTTTCAATCTGCGAACGCCAAACGTTCGAGGGAGATCGCGACCGGGCTATCTTCCTGACGCTGGCGGACACCGGCGTAAGAGCAGGTGAACTACTGCGAATGGATCTCGATGATATCGACCTGAATGGGGCCATTCTCATCCGCAGAGGTAAAGGCAGAAAGCCAAGGACCGTGTTTCTGGGTAAGAAATCACGCCGCAGAGTGAGGGCATATCTGAGAAAGCGAGAGGATCATTCTCATGCCGTGTGGGTGACTGTCAAGGGAACCCGCCTAACCTATTGGGGATTGCGTCAAATCATGGTCAGAAGATCGGAGCAAGCTGGCGTTGATACCCCCTCTGTACATGGTTTCCGAAGGTTCTTTGCATTAACCTGTTTACGCGAAGGCATGGACATCTTCACTTTGCAGCACCTTATGGGGCACGCTGATATTCAGGTTTTGAGACGCTACCTCGCCCAAACAAATAACGACTTGCTGCGGGCACACCGCAGATCAGGTCCGGTCGATCATGTGGGTCTGTAATCTGAGGTTTAACCATGATTTAACTCTCTGGTTTGAGGTGGACAAACTCTAGTCCAACAAGCTCTCAATTTACGAAAAATCCCAAGCTGATTTCTACCTAATCAACTTACTTCAGCGCGCATCGAATACTACGAGTAACGCCGTGATATGTGAGGGGTTATGGTTGTATTAATTGATACTTACCAAGAAAATATACTCAGTAGAGGAGAAACATGAACACACCTATTATCCAATACATACCAACCCACACCTGCCCCGAATGCGACGCTGAAGCCATCACTAACAATCGAGGGGACTGGTTTACACCCTGGATGATCCTGGGCAGCGGGTCTTGTGCTTTGGACAAATGGCAAGACCACATCGTCTATGTCAAATTCGACTGCGACTGCCACAAATATAGCTCCATGAGAGTGGCTCGTTTAGGAGACGCCATCACCCCACTGGAGTTTGTCTCGATTAAGGAGGCGCGAAAACTGGGGCGGCGACCAGATGTGATCAACGCTGAGCGCACGGCTCATGCCATTCGGTATCTAGCTGAACACGCTGCCGGGACCAGGATGGATTATCTAACCAATACTGTCTACAAACTAGCTGCGGGATCCCTGGCTCCCGAGGCTGCCTTACGGCAGATTTATGAATGTATACAGAATGAAAGGAGCTTTGACCGTTTCGGTGCCGAAACATTATCACCATCCACTATTTACAATGGTTATGTTAAGACACATAACAAAACGGCTCTCTTTAGGGTCCCGGATCATATCATGTCCCCAGATGCACAAGTTACCATCTAAATGACATCCGAACTCCGGGCAATGGCTTGTAACATCGGTGTAGGGAGAGTACATGTATCCACTTCTCAGGGTATATATCAAGCGAACAGAATATAAAAAACAACTCCTAAGATGTGAGCCAACAAAAGAGAAAATATACCCCAATAAAACCTTAATGATATCGGACCAATTGATGGTCTATCTAACCTTATTGAGTATCTCTTAAACCCCAGTTCCTTTTCCAACTCTTTCAGATACCTTCTGTAGTTTAATGCTGTACGATGCAGCCACTGATAGAAGTAAAATGCGATTAAGTGAATGAATGCCCCTCCAATCAGTCCACTTTTTATTAGAACAGGATCATTTTGATATGAGCTGGACCACAAGTACCCAGATAAAGCTAAACTTATCCCCGTAAAAGCCGTGTATATCGTCCAGCGTAGTTTGGTAATCTCTAACTCTGTATTAGCGGTAGCTTGATATTCACCAGCTAACATTTCCCAACCTTTTTTCTGACCAAAGACTTCCAAGGTCTTTTGGATATGTGGAGCAAATTGCTCAGCGGATATATTCTCTTTTCTGTTTTTCATCTATTCCACCTAAATCATCATTTGTCGTCTGGTAAGCTTGGAACAATCGGCTGCCAGTTTGTGGAGTTCAGTGATTATCATCTTTCTGCAAATAACATTTCTGCTGGATATGTGGTCACTTTAATTTCCGAACTCTGCAAGTTGCTCATAATGATAATCGCAATCTCGTCATCAGGATAATGTTCGATCAATGCCCGGAAACCAGTGTAGGTGCCTCCATGACCCGCGGCACGATGCCCAAGC
>JASFVL010000404.1:0-4254 GCA_050049875.1 Anaerolineales bacterium | reverse complement strand
CCTCTAACTGAAATGCGCTCAGATATTGGTTGATGTCGGTATGTAGGTCGAGTTTCCCTTGCTCGATAAGCTGCATGACCGCAGTGGCCACAAACAGTTTGGAGACCGAACCGATTCTCACAACGCTCGAATCTGCGTTCATAGGAGTTGTTGCTTCAAGATTAGCATAACCATATCCCTTGGCATAAATCACGTCGCCATTCTGGACAAAGATGAAGACCACACCAGGGATATGCAATGCCTCCATCTGTTCAACGAAGAGCGCGTCGGCAAAGGTTTGCAGTTCAACTGGGTCAATCACAACCGGCTCAACAGGTTTCCGGGTCGGTTGGCAGGCACACAAGAATAGCGCCATGGAGAGGATAACAACGGCGATCCTTCTCTGGGTCATTTCAACATCTGCTCCTCCTTCGGTTAGCCTCGCTGGCACCAACATACCGCCCCAACAGCTTGCTTCTGTCGCCAACCCAGAAGATGCTCGTCGGTGCCCATCGAAGTCTATTAGCGTGTAAAGTCTTTATGATTATGCAGTGGTTTTCCTGTAAATTACGGGTGAAACCCCGTAATTTACAGGAAACTAAAACACGATCATCTATACTCAGGATTTGCGACGTCTTCGTGTAATCAGTAGTGGTACAAGAACAACAATGAAGAATCCGCCGATCAAGATGATCCATTGAGTTGTGTCCATGATCTCACTCCTTTGTGATTGCAGCGCGGCCAAGCAGGCCGTTTGATCTCGTCTCAGTTTAAAGCAAAAATCCCCCAGACACATCAGCCATCTGGGGAATTTCTATGTTAGCCATGTGGCTAATCTTTCTTATCTTCCTTCCTCAGGAGGTTACATCTCTTTACCAACCTGGCACAGGGCAAAACGACCAATCACTAACTGCATTGGATATCTTCTACCTAACCACTTGACGTTTCCAGAAGCCGACTTTCACCGGTCAGCAGACGAAAGCTTTTCAAGACCACCAGCAGGTGCTAAGGAGCAGTGTTTTGCCTATCTCTAAACAAATTAGCCCCCTCATTTCTTTGGAATTAAGGGTTCAATCTTCCTAAGTAGCTCTGGCACTTCCTCGTTGACAGTATTCCAAACCTCATCCACATCCACACTCTCATAGGCATGGATCAGCACATCCCTCATCCCAGCCATCTGTCGCCATGGTATCTCCGGATGCTGGTCCCGATAAGCTTTGCTAACCCGCTTGGCAGCTTCCCCCAGAATTAGGATCTGATGGAGCACAGCGGATTGAGTTTTGCGATCCATTAGAAAAGATTCTCGATCCAGGCCACGAATAAATTCTTGGATCAACCTCCCGGCTTGGTCTATATCTAACAGGCTGGCTATATCCTGCGACATGTCAAGTTTCACCCTGCAAATCTAACACCTGAGCTGTACTCAAGATCTCTGCTTTCCGTACCCAATTGTGGCTTTGTTCCAAGGCAGACCTGGTCACTAAGTCAATGTCTCGACCAAGTATTCCTTGAAGTTCTATTTTCATATCAACATGGTCAAACAACCCCCATTTGGCATCTGAGGAAAATTCGATTAACACATCTAGATCACTTTCCGGTCCGTAATCTGCCCGGATTGCCGAACCGAATATGGCGAATTCGACAATCTTCCAGCGCTCGCAAAACAGTCGAATTTCTTCAACTGGCAACTCGAGTGATTTGAGCTCCATAGCAATCACCCACAACCTGATGATGACATCTGTTTAAGAAGACCACAATATGATGAAGGGATATTCATTGAAAGACACGATCTGTCTACTAATGATTTGCGCAACCTGCTCGTTAACTTTGCAATTCGACTCAATTTGATTATAGCCGAAGTTTGCAATTTTCGCGCCGCATCGCATCCAATTCGGCACCGTTGCATTCCGACGAGCTTTCCAGTGTGCTACTATAAGTATGTGACGGCTCTCCCCGCTACCTCACCTCTCTAGGTGCATATTTCTAATTGTCGTTAAGCGGGGGCCACTCTCAAATCAGCAGATACCAGGAAAATTGCAACTTCCTCGACGTCTGTGAATTAATAAAGAAAAATCCCCCAGACACATCAGCCATCTGGGGAATTTCTATGTTAGCCATGTGGCTAATCTTTCTTATCCTCCTTCCTCAGGAGGTTGCATCGTATTACCACCCCAACAAAGAGCCGAACGGCCAGTCACCCAGCCGCTGCAGATTCCAGGGAAATCGTAGGTTCCCTAACTTTCAATTAAAATCTTTGAGCGCTCAGGTTTCAATAACACCCGGGGCGGAAAACAGGAAGTGGTCGTGGTAATAGTGAATCCACAGGATGCTCAAAACTGCTATGTAGTAAGCTCGGTCGAAGGCGTAGTCAAAGGATCTGTTGAAAATATAGAGCAGGATGGCCAAGATAACCACAGCCAGGAGCGCATCGGCGACCGTCAGACCGATGTTAAAGAGATAATAGCGGCGAGCAGAACCCTCGTTTGAGAGCCGCTCGACAAACGGCGAGGCCTGCAACTCACCACGCTGCTGTCGCAGGCGATTGAGCATCCAAGTCAATGCCAGATATTGGAGCGAATGCCACACGTTCATACCTTGAAAGGCGGTGTCTAGATTTCCCAGGGCGGGTACAAAAAAGGAAGCCGTCACTGTCAAAGCGATGAAGATCGTTTTAGGCCAGTGGAGCTTACCCTGCTGGTACTCGCGTACAGACTTGAAGATCCAGGCAGCCAGCGCCAAGGTGAAAGCGCTTCCCGCTAGATAATACATCCAGGGACCTAGGGGCAGAAATTTACTGATCTCCAAGCTGAGGTTGTTATTCCCGATCGCAAAGGTGCCATTGGCAATCTTCCAAGCCGCTAGCGGATAAAGGGCAGTGAGCACCACCCCGTAATCCGCGAACCTCGAAAAAATGCTCAGACTGCTTCTTTGCCGGCGATTATAAAGCTCAACAATGTAGATGATCTGGTGCAGGACGTGTACTGAAGCCCAAAAGAAAAAGATAGTCAGTAATAAAGTCAGATTGAACAGGGCTAAGGCCGTGACCACCACCGGGATGAGCAGCGACGACCATAAGAGCTTCGAATGCTTGCCGGCGAAACCGCGATCTAGCGCGGTGCGAGTAAAGGTGGCATACATATGCGGACCACCAATCAGTAGGGCGACCGTGGCATTAACAAGATTGCGGGCCAGATCGTCAGCATTTGTCCCAAAGGTCTCCGCCAGTGGCCCCATCAAGGCGGGTAGGCGCTGCAGGCCGAGATAAGCAAGGTAGGGTGTAGTGACCAGCAGCACGCTCAGGCTGATCCATATCAAATCCCAATTCCGGCTGCGCAGCCAGGCGCCGCCGCTGAAAGTAGGGGCACGAAAGGTGGTTGTGGTAGTGCTCATATCTGCCTCCAACTTGATGAAGGTAATTGACTGGGTGAAAATGGATATCTCAACCGTCAATCACTTGGTTAAATACACACCATACGGTCGTTTCAAACTTTGTTTCATATGCACATTTATATAAATTGGATAATCTATCTGCATTTTACTTTAACCCACAAATTCTGTCACGGTTGCGGAGGCCGGCGATGTCTGATCTCCAACATTCCCTGGTAAACCGGAAGTTTTCGAAGAAATTGCCCGTCAGCAATCCCGCGCACTTGCCCCCGAATTGTCATCTTGGATGGGGAGGATAGTATTGCGGTAGGCCCTATCCAGGAAAAAGTCCCACTTCCCGCCAAGCGCCCCTGCAGCGCCGCGCAGGGATATTTGCCGAGAGACACCACCCCGATGGTCTCTGCCGGAAGAGCTGGCCGTGCTAGCAGCTAATGAGGTTGAGGCCCGTTCAAGGCTTACTCAATACAGGTAAATATATATCCCAATGCTGCCGGGTGGTGAAGGACCAGCTGTAGGGGAAACTCATCTGGTTGGCGGAAGCGTCGGCAGCCGTGATCATCGCCGAATAATTCGTGGCCAGGGCCAGGCCAGCATGGGTGACCGTAAAAGTGGTCATCGCTTCATTCGAAATCAGGCTCCAGGCGCCCACCTCCGGCGTCAGGGTCAGGTCAAAGGTCAGCGGCCCGATTGCTTCGCTAAAGGTGATCTCAAGAGGCGCGAACAGATCCACGTCGGTGGCACCGTCTGGCGGCCAATGACCGATCACCTCGGGAGGTAGCACATCAGTGGTAGACCACTGGCAGGTCACCCCGCCAATTACCTGGCCGTCAACTCGCTCGTGCAAGGCCACTTCGAAAGCTCCACTCTGAGGGACGGCAAACACCAAGT
>JASFVL010000403.1:0-4259 GCA_050049875.1 Anaerolineales bacterium | reverse complement strand
GTTCTGTCCCTGTTCGCATTGATAGGACCGATTGACGGAAATGTCTTTGGGCTTGACCCCGGCAAGCAAGATGTAATTGAGATTCAAGAAAATAGCGGCGATGATGGCGACCGGCGTTAGAAATCCAAAAGTCATCCCCAAGCCAACAGCCAGCTCCCCTCCCAAGACCAAATACGGAAACCAAGAAGCGTTAGGAACTACCGTACTTTTAATAAGCCGTCCGAATGCTGGTAAGGGGTGATTATCAGCCAGCGAGGCAACCCAGTTAACCATCTGACCACTGACAAATTCTTTATGAGGCTTATGGAGGAAGCTTTTAATCCACCACAGGCCAATACCGATTCGCAAAATAGCCAACCACTGATTTACCGCTAGAAAACCAATTACGTCATCCATTTTTCTTCTCCTTTTCAATAACCTATTTGCATCGTTGTGTCAATTGTTCAGAATTAACGGGGAAAATTATTATAGATTAGAGTAAAAAGCATTTCCTCCAGGATGGTGAGCGCTACAAGGCATCCAGATAGAACAGTATCCTTTTCAAGCTTCCAAGAGTGGAGCGCAGATTTCGTGAACCCTGCGGGCATATGCCAACAAACGCGCTTCGGCCCGATCATACCCGCTGAGTTCCTGGTAAGGCAGGATGCTGCCTTGCCAGCTCTCAGTGAACCAGCGCGCCCCATTCGGCAATGTGTGCTCCAGCAGCTCCTCCTTTTCAAACGGAAATGGGTTGGAATAGAAATACGGTTGTGGGTGGCTGGACTCGCCTGGGGAGAAACCGAGATTGAGCTGGGACGGATATACGCTCACCTCGCCCTCTTCCTGGTATTCGACCTGCCGCGTGCCATACAGCTCGAACGCCAAGTCAAATCCATGCGGCCATAGCTGAACCGGGCCTACCTCCCCATCCAAGCCAGCGCGGTGCTTCTTAAAGACGAGATCAGCGTTGACCAGAGCAGTGAAGTACCTCTCTGCGTAGATCTGGTCGTATTGGCGGGGATCTTCATTCTCGAATTTCTGGCGGGCATACTCCCCCTCCAACCCCAAGTCGGCCACTGCCTCCAGAATTTGATCGCCAAATTCCGTGGCTGAAAGCCCAACTAGCATACTGAACTGGCGCACTTCACCTCGGCTGGTCACCAGAGACACCCTATGTTGGCGTAGATCCATCTTCAGGAAGAAACTGCCACCACCCGGCAATGCCATATTATCAGTGACCAGACCATCCGGTTGGACTTTGAGGCTGATGTGCCACCACTTGGGATGTGCTAGCGCATGGGCGCGAGGCACTACGCCAACCGCCTGAGTATACCAATGGAGGGTGTCACGAGTGGGCTCCCAACCTTCTAGAGAGGGGAACAATTCATGTGAAGTCATAGTTATAATTCCTGCTCCTTTTCCATATACATTTCTCCAGGTGCCTTTTTGCTACCAGACCTGCTTTCACTGCGAGCATCTTCATGGCGAGCATCTTCCTGGATAAGATTATAATCCGCAGCCAGAATTAATACTACTCAATGTAACTACAGTGATACCCGCAATAGAATGGAAAACAAAAACTTGTCTCTTGATAAGTCCTGGGCAACAAAAACCTTTGTTAATTAGATAGAGTAGGTGAAGTAAGATTTTATTACCAACTTGCATCTAAATAGGGAGTTTGGAAGGACTTCATAGCACGAGCGATGTCCTATAGCCGATCACTCAATCGCAGCACAAGGGTGTTGGGATAAGCAGGATTGAGACCTCTTTACTCACCCATGCTATCCTGGCACAGGGTTGCCAGGGTAAGTGCGTATTCGCACTCCTTGCCCAAACGCACAACTCCAGTTCAAGAGAACTGGAGTAAGCAGGAGTGAGATATCCTCCCTCACCCCTGCAATCATGGCACATGGGTGCCATGGCGAACCTTCAACAAGTAATTTCCCATCTCCGGTCAATTCACACCAGTGATCAAATTAAGGATAATATTTGAGTAATGCACAATGAACCTAATAATATCTTCGATTGTGAATGTGGAATTGAACTCTTGATGGGGCTGAACAGGAAGATTAGTGTTTCGCATGACGACAGGCAAGAATACCATATGATCAAAGTCGGGCATACTAGTTGGTGTTATTGTAATAGCCGGACTTGGCGATCCAGTGGGAGTATTAGTTGATGTAGAAGTGATTGTCGGCGTTGCAGTGTAAGTCTGGGTCGGCGTATTAGTGGGAGATGGTGAGCCTGTTGGGGTATTGGTTGGAGAATTTGTTATTGTTGGTGTAATTGTAGCGGTCGGATTATCACCCCTTACACCCCATTCTTCATAGCCATCGTTATTTGGGTAAGCTACCCAGAGGGCGGGATTGGTGTTGTTGCCATCAAAATCCTCACCAAACTTCGAGAATATATGGATTTGAACAGTGCAACCTACCCCCTGGTATACACAACCAGGGTCTTGTGAGAAGAAACTGTCGGGTACAAATAATTTTAGGTCTCGTTTGCCAGAACCTTCATTATTGGTATAGTCCAAGACGATGAAGTTGTTCTCACCAGCATCCATATCGTAAATTATGGTTGCAGTGTTATTTGTGGTGCAACCAGAATGACCCCCACCCGAACCATCAAATGGATAACCGCAGAGATCAGGATAAGGTGACTCCCACAACTCTACTGTATCCAGCGTTTCAAACCGGTCAGGTATGGGTGTATTTTGATTGACATCAAGTTGGAATTCTCGATATAGAGTCGGACCGATCAGTATCTGGGGTACTTCACTGAGCAAGGCGCTCTTAGTGAAAGTACCTGAATTATTTTCCTGAAATTGAAGTGGCCGATAATCTGTATTGTAGCCCCGAATAACCTCAAGGGAACTTGAAATTCGCACAAAGTGATTGAATAAGCCGCTTCCCGTTGGATCATCAGGATCGAATACTTCAAATATAGCCCCGTTTACTGTGACGGAAGACCCAGGGGGAGTTAGATCATATCCTTCTGCATAAACATAAGCGATTGGAAAAAGTGTCAAGAATAAAGCCAAAAGGAACACTAAAACATAAACACGTTTTCTCTTCAATTCTATTCTCACAATCTCCGACACCGGTGCGGGAATTCCTTGGAGGCTCGTTCTCGTAAATTCAATAATTTGTGGTCGAGCCGTGACCAATTCTCAAGGATTGCTACCAACGAACGATATCTTGGCAATCCATTGGACAGACTGGTGATACTGCAGCCAGCGGCTGGGCGGACTTGGGGTTCGCTTCGGAGTTTCGGCAGCGCGGCAGGACTTAAGTGCGTATGCGTAATCATTGTGCAAACGTACAACTCCAGTTCAAAGGAACTGGAGTAAGCAGGAGTAAGACATTCTATTTCACACCTGCAATCATGGCACTTTATGTTTCATAATCCGTAAGGATTTGCTTGATTTGGGGCTTGATCTGTGGGATATCTTCTTTGACCACATCCCAGACAATTTGTAGGTCAACATTATCGTAACCGTGGATAATTCGACCCGCATTCCGGCCATACCCCTCCATGGAATTGATGAATATTGCTGGCGAACCATGCCCGGGATCCGTTTTGCTGCCTCACCAATAATTTCAAGAGCTCTGACAACTGCAAAGTTGATCCTGAAGTCCTCTGAAAATCGTTCGTAACTCACATCTTCCAACAAATTCTCCGCTTTGCCCATGGCGTCTAGGATATCTTCAATATAATCTAGAAACTCATTGTTCATACAGGGATCACCTCGTCCAATATCCGCCTACCAATGCGTCTCTTAAGATTCCTCTTTATTACGAGGTCTACTTTCACACCGAGTATATCGCTTAGTTGGTGTTCCAACTCTACCAGCCCTATTAAGCTGATTCGAGGGGGTCGTTCCAGTTCGATTAAGATATCAATATCGCTCTCCGGGTGTTGTTCATCCCGCGTATACGAACCGAAAACACCAATTACCTTCACTCCATGCTTATCCTGGAGATTTGGCTTTTGTTTTTCAAGAATATTCTGGATTTCCGCGAGAGTCTTCATAGATACGATTATAATCGACCCTGGGAGTTTATGCTGCTTTAGGGGTCAGTGGCAATACTCGCATTTGATGCATAGGTGGAAAAAAACTTGCTGGAAGGCAGGTCTTTCACAACAAAAGCATTTGCTAATGGGGAGAAATACAAAAGTAAGATTTACCCCCCACTTTGCATCTAACATAGTGAGCGCGGAAGGACTTAAGCAGAAGTGAGACATCATTATTCACCTCTGCAATCCTGGCACAAGGGTGT